>CAZZWP010000011.1:0-39954 GCA_964657965.1 uncultured Rudaea sp.
ACGGCCGCCAAATGACGTCGATGTCCGAAATTTTCGTGCGCCGTCCCGTGATGACGACGTTGGTCATGGTCGGCATCTTGGTTTTCGGCATCGTCGGGTATCGGTTGCTGCCGGTGTCGGATTTGCCGAACGTTGATTTTCCGACGATTCAAGTCACCGCGACATTGCCAGGCGCATCGCCGGAAACGATGGCCTCCGCCGTCGCCACGCCGCTCGAAAAACAATTCTCGACGATTGCGGCGCTCGACTCGATGACGTCGGTGAGCGGTATCGGTCAGACGCAAGTCACACTGCAGTTCACGCTCGAACGCAACATCGACGATGCCGCGCTCGACGTGCAATCGGCGATATCCGCCGCGCTGAAACAGTTGCCGCCGACGATGACGACGCCGCCGACGTTCCGCAAAGTAAATCCAGCCGACGCGCCGATTTATTTTATCGGTATGGATTCGGATACGTTGCCGATCTCGAAAGTCGATGAATATGGCGAATCGCTGCTCGCACAGCGCTTGTCGATGATCGATGGCGTGGCGCTCGTCAATGTATACGGTTCGGCGAAATACGCCGTCCGTATCGATCTCGATCCCGCCGCCATGGCGGCGCGCGGACTCGGTATCGATCAAGTGTCGGCGGCCGTCGGAAACGGCAACGTCAATTTGCCAACCGGCACGTTGTACGGCAGCGATCGCACCTACAACGTGATGGTCGACGGACAATTCGCCGCAGCCAAACCCTTCGCCGATCTTATCGTCAGCTATCAAAACGGCGCGCCGGTTCGCCTGCGCGACATCGGTCATATCTACGACGGGATCCAGAACGACAAACTCGCGGCGTGGGTGAATGGCAAGCGCGGCGTTTTGCTTGCGATCCAGAAGCAGCCGGGCGTCAACACGGTTGCCGTCGTACAGCGCATAAAAGAAGTGCTGCCCGGGTTCAAGAAACAATTGCCGGCGGGCGTGACGCTGAAAGTTTTTTACGATCGAACGGAAAGCATCCGCGCGTCGGTCGACGATGTGGAATTCAGTCTGTTGCTTGCGCTCGCGCTGGTGATCCTGGTCATCTTCGTTTTCTTGAGAAATTTATCAGCGACGATCATTCCTTCGCTGGCGTTACCGATGTCGATCGCCGGGACGTTCGCGATCATGTATCCGTTCGGCTACAGCCTCGACAATCTTTCGTTGATGGCGCTCACGTTGTGCGTGGGCTTCGTCGTGGACGACGCGATCGTCATGCTCGAAAACATCGCGCGTCATATGGAAATGGGCAAGACCGCGATGCAGGCGACCTTCGACGGCGCGAGAGAAATCGGATTCACGATCGTCTCGATGACCTTGTCGCTCGCCGCCGTCTTCATCCCGATTCTGTTTATGAGCGGAATCATCGGTCGACTGCTGCACGAGTTCGCAGTGACCATCGTCGCGGCGGTTCTCGTGTCGGGCTTCGTGTCGCTCAGCCTCACGCCGATGTTGTGCAGCCGCATGTTGAAACCCCATAGCGGCGAGAAGCACGGGCGCATGTATCAGCTCTTCGAAGATTTCTTCGACGGCATGCAGAATTTTTATAAACGCACGCTGCACGTCGTGTTGGCGCATCCCAGGCTCGTGATTTTTTCTTTCGTGCTGACCATCGCCGCGACGGCCGTTTTATTCGTTTTCGTGCCGAAGGGATTTTTACCGAGCGACGACACGGGACAATTGTTCGTGTTCACCGAAGCCGATCAGGACGTCGGCTTCGACGAGATGGCGCGCAAGCACAACGAAGCCGCGAAGATCATTGCGGACGATCCTGCGGTCGCCGGCGTGATGGCGTTCATCGGCGTGTCGGGCAGCAGCGCGTCGCTCAATCTTGGCCGCATGATCGTCACGCTGAAGCCGCGCAGCGAACGCGCATCGCCCGACGACGTGATTCAGGAACTGCGTCCAAAACTGACCGGCATTCCCGGTTTCAAAGTCTATTTGCAGAACATCCCGATCATCCGCATCGGCGGTCAGCTCACCAAAACGCAATATCAATACACGCTGCAGGATATCGATACGAAAGAGTTGTTCGCATTCGTGCCGAAACTCGTCGAGTCGATATCGAAGTTGCAGGGATTTCAGGATGTCACCAGCGATCTGCTCATCGCCACACCCGAGATGGATGTGAAAATCGATCGCGATGCAGCCTCCGCCGTCGGCGTCACCGCCAATCAAATCGAGAGCGCGTTGTATACCGCGTTCGGTCCGCAGCAAGTGTCGACGATCTACACATCGATCGATCAATACTGGGTGCTGATGCAGGTCGATCCGAAAAAACAGAACGATCCGAATGTGCTCGGACAAATCTACATTCATTCGACGGGCGGGCAGCAAGTGCCGCTGTCGGCGGTCGCGCATTTCGAGAAATCAGTTGGTGCGGCGACGATCAGCCATCTCGGCCAAGTTCCATCGGTGACGATCTCGTTCAATCTCGCGCCCGGTGTTTCGTTGGGTGAAGCCGTCGAGCGCATCGATGGCGCCGTGTCGAAAATCAACATGCCCGACACGATCACCGGATCGTTCCAGGGCACGGCGCAGGCGTTTCAGTCGTCGATTTCGAGCATGGGATCGCTGCTGCTATTCGCCATATTCGTGATTTATCTCGTGCTCGGCATTTTGTACGAAAGTTTCATTCATCCGCTGACGATTCTGTTCGGCGTGCTCACCGCCGCGTTCGGCGCATTGCTGACGTTGCTCATTTTCCACATCGACCTGAATTTATATTCCGCCGTCGGACTCATCATGCTCATCGGCATCGTGAAGAAAAACGCGATCATGATGATCGACTTCGCGCTCGAAAAGCAGCGCGATGGCGAGTCGCCTGCGAATGCGATTTTCGACGCGTGCATCGTGCGTTTCCGTCCGATCATGATGACGAGTTTTGCGGCTTTGTTCGGAACGCTGCCGATCGCGCTCGGTGTCGGCGCCGGCGCCGAATCGCGGCGTCCGCTGGGCGTCGCTGTCGTGGGCGGACTGCTCACGTCGCAAATTCTCACGCTGTATCTGACGCCCGTGATCTATCTGTATTTCGAACGCCTGCAGGAATGGCTACAGCATCGGCGTAAGAGGACGGCAAAGTCCGCTCAACTCGAATCCGGGCGCGCGCCGATCGAATCGCACTAAGCAGGAAAGCGCGTAAAGCTTCTCTTACTTCGCGCGTGCCGTTCTCGTCCGCGTGGTTTGGTTGCGACTGCGAAGCGCCTCAGAGTGCCAGCGTCATGCGCTGCACGCCGGGATCGTGCGGCACATGCGCGCGAACGAAGCCGAGCTTCGCGCACAAGTAAACCATAGGGCCGTTGTCGATCAAGACATCGCCCCACACTTCGGTCGCGCCGCGCTCACGGCATGCGGCGACGAGATGCCGCATCAGCCGCGTACCGAGACCTTGTCCCGTGTATTGACGTTGCACGACGAGCGCGAATTCCGCCGCCAACGTCGTCGCATCCACATGCGCCCGCGCAACGCCGCGGATTTCACGATCGGGCGCATCGGGCAAATCGATCAACACGAACGCCACACCGGTTTGCGGATCGAGATCGCACAAGCGCACTGCGAAATCGTGCGGCAGTTCATTGAGCGGATGCAGAAATCGCATCCGCACTTCCTCGGGACTTAGCCGCGCAAATCCGCGCTGCAACGCGATCACATCGCCGGCATAAATTTCGCGGAGGATCAGCGTGCGGCCATCCGGCATCGTCACCCGTTCGCGCTCGGCGGGCTCGGGGAGTTTAAATGCGCCATCCAGTATAGACGGCCGCCGTGAATTGCCCAGTGACGGCGGCACGCCGTAGGTGGGGGCGGGCGATTTTGTTAAAGTGTCCACCTCGCCACCTTGCCGGATTCCGTTTGAGCATGCCATCTAAATCTCCGCCTGCTCGTTCGAATCGTCAGCACTGGATATCGTTTTGAACGAGAACGAACTCGATGTCTTCAGCGCGCCATGGGCCGGCGTGAGCAAAGAGATCAAATGGGAAGACGATCTGGTTTTTTCCGTGAGCGGAAAAATGTTCGCGGTCTATTGCATGCGCGGCCCGGATAAAGGACGCCTTTCGTTCAAGGTCGATCCGGATCGTTTTCTGGAATTGACCGATCAGCCCGGCATCGTTCCGGCGCATTACATGTCGCGAGCGTTCTGGATCTCGCTCGTCGAGCCGGAACGTTTCAGTCGCGAGCAGATCGAGAATTTCTTGCGGCATTCGTACGAACTCGTCCGCGCGACGTTGAGTAAGCGCCTGCAAGCGACGCTCTTGGCGAAAGAAGCAAAATAGTCAGCGCTTCTATAGACTCGCCTGCTGACAACGTGGCGGCAGCAGAGCATGTCCGGCAAGGCCGATTCCCTCAAAACGATTTTCTTCGCGCTCGGAGCGAACTTCGCCATCTTCGTCGCCAAACTCGTCGCCGCGCTGTTTACCGGCTCCGGCGCGATGTTGGCCGAATCGATCCATTCGCTTGCCGATTGCTGCAATCAAGGCTTGCTGCTCATCGGCATGCGCCAGTCCAAGCGCGCGCCGTCCGACGAACATCCGCTCGGTTACGGCATGGTGGTTTATTTTTGGTCGTTCATCGTCGCCTTGATGCTGTTCACTGTGGGCGGACTTTTTTCCTTTTACGAAGGCATCCATAAAATCGAACATCCCGAACCCTTGCGCATGCCGTGGTTGGCCATTGTCGTGCTGGGTTTTTCTCTGATCGCCGAATCGTTCTCGATGTGGGGCTGCCTGCGCGAAGTGCGCAAGGCGCGCAGCGGCGCGAATCTGTGGCGCTGGTTTCGCGAAAGCCGGCAGAGCGAATTGATCGTCGTGTTCGGTGAAGATCTCGCCGCGTTGCTCGGCCTCGTGTTTGCCATGGCGGCTATCGTCGCCACGCACATCACGGGCAATCCCATCTTCGATGCATACGGTTCGATCGCGATCGGCGTGCTGTTGTGCATCGTCGCGATTTTCGTCGCGCGCGAAGTGGGTTCGCTGCTGATCGGCCAAAGCGCCGAACCACGCTTGCGCGACGCGCTGTGCGAGTACGTCCGGGCCCGACCGGAAATCGAACATGTCTTCCGCATCATCACGCTGCAACTGGGGCCCGATGTGATGGTGTCGATCAAGGCGAAAATGCGCGGTGAGTTATCCGGTGTCGAGATGATCGAGGCGATCAATCGCGTCGAAGCCGGGATGAAACACGAATTCTCGGAAGTGCGCTGGTCGTTCTTCGAGCCGGACATCGACGACTGATCCGCGCCGATTCTATAAAAGGCCGATTCGGTAAAAGAAAGTAAGCGCCAATGTTGGCGGCAAAAATTGTTCGCGACTCTGGCATGATCGATCAAAATCAATCGCGAGGCCGTCATGGATCCTAAACTGATTGCGCCGATTCTGATGGTCGCCTTCGTGTGCTTCGCGATCTATCGACGCATCCGCCGCACCATCGGCCGGCAACCGCTGCAACCCAAGCGCATGCAATTCCGAATGTTTTTCTTCGCGCTGGCGGGCATCATTACGCTGGCTTTTTCGTTCCGCAGTGTCGAGTTGGCCGGATCGTTGCTGGGCGGCGTGCTCGCCGGCGCGGCCTTGGGATATTTCGGATTTCGGCACACCAAATTCGAGACGACGCCGGAAGGGCAGTTCTACACCCCGCATTTGTACGTCGGCTTGCTCGTCACCGTGCTGTTCCTCGGCCGAATCGCGTATCGATTTATACTTTTATATCCCGCCATGCAGGCGGCGACGAAAGTCAATGAAAGTCCGTTTGCCGAGTATCAGAGAAGTCCGCTGACGCTGGCGATCTTCGGCGTCGTCATCGGTTATTACGTGTTGTATTACGCGGGCGTGATTCGCGAAAGCAAGCGGCTCGCGAACATCCATCCTGCGCCGACAGCGAATCCCGATTTGGCGATCGAAAATAAAACCCCTTGATCCGGGGATGACTTCACTCGTTTGTCAGCCATTCGACATGGTGTTCGCCGAACCGGCCCTGCACGAGATGTTCGCGCAAAACGGACAACAGCTCTTTCAACTGCTGATCGAATTTCCACGGCGGATTGACGATCACCATGCCGCAACCATTCAAGCGCAGCGCCGAGTTGTCGGGATGCAACAGCAATTGCGCGTTCAGCACGCTCGGAATCTTTTTTCGATCGAACCAGCGTTTAAACGGCAGAACTTGCTGGCGCAGCTTGATCGGATACCAAACGGCATACACGCCGTTGCGCCAGCGCGCATGCGCCGTTTCGAGCGCGGTTTCGATCGATCGGAATTCGTCTTCCTGCGCCTCGAACGGCGGATCGATCAACACTAAACCACGCCGTTCTTTCGGCGGAACGAGCGCGGCGACCGCCGCATAACCGTCGCGATGATGCACGCTGACGCGCGCATCGCCAGCGAATAACGACTTCAGTAATTTGGCTTCATCCGGCTGCATTTCGCAAAGGATGGCGCGATCTTGTTCGCGCATCAGCGCACTGGCGATGAGCGGTGATCCCGGATAGGCGGCTAACTCATTCGCGCCGCCGTTCGGATTCAAGGCGCGGACGAGATTCAAATAAATGTGCAACGCGGCGGGCAATCGCGTTGCGCCGAGCAAACGCATCACGCCACTTTCGTACTCGCGGGTCTTGCGCGCTTCTTCGCCGCGCAAGTCGTAACGGCCGGACCCGGCGTGTGTATCGAAATAGCAGAATGGCGTTTGTTTCGATTTCAGCGATTCCAGCAACGCGATCAGGATCGCGTGCTTGAACACGTCCGCGAAATTTCCTGCATGGAACGAATGGCGGTAATTCAATTCCGATCTCGCCGCTTGCAATTCTGCGGTGGAGTGTAGCAATGTCGTTCGTTATGCAAACGTGTCGAGAACGTCGTGGTTATTGATCCGTCACAGCAATCGCGGCGGCGATTCATGCAGACGATCGCGATGTCGAGCGTCGCCGGCGGGCTTGGTCTGTGGCGCGACGCGCGATCGGCCGAATCATCAGTATTGGCCCGCACCGAGTTCGACCTTTCCATCGGCGAGATCAGCGTGAATTTAGGCGGCCGTCGCCGCACGGCGACTGTCGTCAACGGACAACTTCCTGCACCCACACTGCGCTGGCGCGAGGGTGAAACGGTTACCCTCCGCGTGCGCAACACGCTCAACACAACCAGCTCCATTCACTGGCACGGCGTTCTGTTGCCCGCAGCAATGGATGGCGTGCCGGGTTTGAGTTTCGACGGGATCGCGCCGGGCGAAACGTTCGTCTATCGCTTCCCGGTGATGCAATCCGGCACGTATTGGTACCACGGCCATTCGCGGTTTCAGGAACAAACGGGACTTTACGGGGCCATCGTGATCGAACCGCGCAACGGCGAGCGACACTCGGCCGATCGCGAGTACGTCATTTTGTTGTCGGATTGGACGGACACCGACCCTGAGCGCATCTATTCGAATCTGAAAAAGCAGAGCAACTACTACAACTTCGCACAGCCGACGATCACGGAGTCTATCGAGCAGCGCGGCATGTGGAGCCGGATGCGCATGGATCCGAGCGATCTGAGCGATGTCTCGTCGTACGCATACACGTACTTGATGAACGGCGCCGCGCCGGCCGCGAACTGGACAGCCTCGTTTTCGCGCGGCGAAAAAATCCGGCTGCGCTTCATCAACGGTTCGTCGATGGCGTTCTTCGATGTGCGCATTCCCGGCTTATCGATGACGGTCGTTGCGGCCGATGGTCAGGCTGTCCAACCCGTCAACGTGGATGAGTTCCGCATCGGTACGGCCGAAACGTACGACGTCATCGTCGAACCGGACGATGCGTACGCCTACACGATTTTCGCGCAGTCGATGGATCGATCCGGATTCGCGCGCGGCACGCTGGCGCCGCGCGCGGGAATGGTCGCGGACGTACCGGCTGTCGATTCGCGGCAACGTCTATCGATGTCGGACATGATGGGTGACATGTCGTCGCTGCAACATAGCGAGCGGCCTGCGCATGGCCCCGGCGTCGACATGATTGTGCCGACGCCGCGAACCAATCTCGATGATCCCGGCGTCGGCTTGCGTGACAACGGACGCCGCGTGCTCACTTACGCCGATTTGCGATCGGTCGAGCCATTCGGCAACACACCGGCCGATCGCGATATCACGTTGCATCTCACCGGCAACATGCAGCGTTATGTGTGGTCGTTCGACGCGATGAAATTCTCGGACGCGGCGCCGCTGCGTCTGGAAAATGGCGAGCGCGTGCGCATCACGCTCATCAACGACACGATGATGACGCATCCGATTCATCTGCACGGCATGTGGAGCGACATCGAAAACGAGAACGGCGAATTTCAGGTTCGCAAGCACACCGTCGTCGTCCAGCCGGGGCAGAAAATCAGCTATCGCGTTACCGCAGGACCGAACGGCCGATGGGCGTATCACTGTCATCTTCTGTTTCATATGGAAGCGGGAATGTTTCGCGAAGTGATCGTCGCGTGACTCGTTTTGCGGTCGCGGCGCTTTTGGTCGTGATCGCGTTGGCGGCGAATGCCGCGACAGACATGTCATCGATGTCGGACGCCATGCAGATGGATGACAATGCGGCGTTCGGCATGGTCAAGTTCGATCAGTTCGAGCACGCATTCACTGGCGCGAATCCCACCAACTGGGAAGGCGACGCGTGGTACGGCGGCGACTACGACAAAGTCTGGCTGCGCGGCGAAGGCGAGCACGCCGACGGGCGGCTCGATGCGCGGACTGAATTATTCTGGAATCACGCGTTCGCCGGTTTTTGGGATTGGCAGCTCGGTGCGCGTCGCGATTCGGGACTCGATGCCGATCGCAACTGGGCCGCAGTCGGTGTGCGCGGCATCGCGCCGTATTGGTTCGAAATCGAAGCGACGGCGTATGCAGGCGACCAAGGACGGACGGCGTTTCGTCTGCGCACGGAATACGAAATTCTGTTCACGCAGCGTCTGATTCTTCAGCCTGAATTCGAAATCGACGCGTACGGAAAAAGCGATGCGTTGCGCGATGTCGGGTCAGGTTTATCGGATGCGCAACTTGGCCTGAGATTGCGCTACGAAATTCGCCGCGAGTTCGCGCCATACATCGGTGTCGTCTGGCAGCGGCGATTCGGCGATGCGGCACGCTTCGCGCGCATCGACGGGCACGATCCGGGCGATGCACAACTCGTCGCGGGAATTCGTTTCTGGTTTTGACCGTCAGCCGATTTTCACGGACGTCATCGAAATCGCGCTTTGCACCGTCTCGTTAAAAAAATGCGGCGAATCGCCGTCGCGCTGCATGCCGAGAACATAGAGCAATGGCAAGTAATGTTCGGGTGTCGGCACGGCACGCGCGATGTCGGGGCCGAGTTCATGCCATCGCGCAAGTGGTGCGTGATCGTTCGCCGCGATTTTTTCGCGGACTAACGAATCGGCGCGTATCGCCCAAGCGCTGGGTGCAGGATTGCGGAAATCGAATTCGCGAAGATTATGGACGATGTTGCCGCTGCCGATAAGCAACACGCCTTCGCTTCGCAGCTCGGCTAATTCTTGTCCGATGCGATAATGAAATTCACCAGGTTTAGTGACATCGATACTGAGCTGCAGTGTCGGAATATCGGCGTCCGGGTACATGATGCGCAGCACACTCCATGCGCCGTGGTCCAAACCGTACGTCGGATCGATCTGCACCGACGCACTCTGTATCGATTGCGCTATTTGCCGCGCCAACGCCGCATCGCCGGGCGCCGGATAGCGCACGTCGAACAGCGGTTGTGGGAATCCGTAGAAATCGTGAATGGTTTCCGGCGACGTAGCGCCGCTGACATAAGTGCCGCGCGTCGTCCAGTGCGCCGATACGCAGAGAATCGCGCGTGGTCGCTCGATCTTTGCGGCGACGTCGCGCCAGCCGCGCGTGAACGTGTTGTCTTCCAGCGCATTCATCGGCGAACCGTGACCGATAAACAGCGCCGGCAAGGTCGACGAGGATGACGCCATGGTCGGACTCCAGCTGCGAAACGCTTACATGGTCACGGCGGTGACAAACTCAACGTCGGAGCGTGACTTCCATCCGGTGGCGCGGCGCACGTGAACTGCTAGAGTCTCGCTTTCGCCAACGAGTCGAGATCATGAAAAGACTGCTGAAGTGGCTGTTGAGCCTCATCGTGCTGGCCGTGGTGGTGGTCGCCGCGTTCATCGTTCACGTCTGGTATTTCAAGCCGTACAAGATCGATTGGTTCTACACGCGCGTCTTCGCGCAATTCGCGTTGGACAGCCCGGAACTGCTCAGCAATATGCGCATCCTGCCGTCATGGGCGGATTTTTACAGCAGCAAATTCGACGATGCCTCACCCGAGCATGAACAGATCGTCGCCGATCGCATTCGCGACGACCACGACACATTGTTGCGCTACGACCGCAACCAGATGGATAGGCGCGGCCAGCTTTCTTACGACATCCTCGAATATTTCTTGCGCATCCAAGTCGAGGGCGATCAATTCCGCGACTACGATTTCCCCGTCAATCAGATGTTCGGTGTGCAGGCGAACTTGCCGAGTTTCATGGCACAGCAGCATCCGGTCACGAATTCGGGCGAAGCAAAAGCGTACATTGCGCGGCTTCAGAAATTCCCGCTGAAGTTCGATCAAGTCCTCGCCAGCCTGAAGTTGCGCGAAAGCAAGAATCTGATACCGCCGCAATTCATGGTCGAAGAAGTCTTGAAGCAGATGGACGGCTTTACGGCTGCACCGCCAAAAGAAAATCCGTTGTATACGACGTTCAAAGAAAAACTGGACAAAATTCCTGCGGCGGAGATGGATCAAGCCGCCAAGGATAAATTTTTAGCCGATGCCGAATCGTCGATTCAGCAGGACGTTTATCCCGCCTATAAAAAGCTCATCGGTTATTTCACCGCGTTACAGCCTAAGGCGCAAGGCAACTACGGCGCATGGCATCTACCGAATGGCGACGCGTATTACGCGTGGTGCGTCCGCCAAAACACCATGACCGATATGACCCCGGAACAAGTGCATCAGCTGGGCCTGTCGGAAGTAGCGCGCGTCGGGCAGGAGATGGACGCGATCTTGAAAGATCACGGCCTGGCCGACGGCACCATCGGCGCGCGCGTACAGCAACTGGCGAAAGATCCATCGCAAGTATTTCCGAATACGCCGGAGGGTAAGAAGGCGATGCTGGCGCAATATCAAGCCATTCTCGACGAGATCAACAACGGCTTGGGCAAGGCGTTCGACATGCGGCCGAAGCTTGGCGTCGTCGTCAAGCCGGTGCCGGAATATGCGGAGAAAACCGCGCCCGGTGCTTACTACGAAGGTGGTTCATTCGACGGCACGCGCCCAGGCACGTTCTTCGCGAATATGCGCGATACCACGGAAACGCCGAAATGGGCGATGCGCACGCTGGCCTACCACGAAGGAATTCCCGGTCATCATTTCCAGGGTTCCGTCGCGCAGGAAATTCCTGGCTTGCCGTTTTTTCAGCGCGTGATCCCATTCACGGCGTACATGGAAGGTTGGGCGTTGTACGCGGAACGGTTGGCGTGGGAGTTAGGTTTCGAGAAAGATCCGCTCGACAATCTTGGCCGCTTGCGCGACGAGATGATGCGCGCGGTGCGGCTCGTCGTCGACACCGGCATTCACTATAAACGATGGACGCGTGAGCAGGCGATCCAGTACATGATGGAAAATACCGGCATGGCGGAGAGCGATGTCACGGCGGAGATCGAGCGGTATTTCGTCGATCCGGGTCAGGCGCTGGCTTACAAGGTCGGTATGTTGAAGATTTTGGAATTGCGCGAAAAGGCGAAAGCGGAATTAGGTGAGCAGTTTGATTTGGCGCAGTTTCACGACCAGGTGCTGGATAACGGCGCGTTGCCGCTCGAATTGCTTGAGCGGGTGATTGACGATTGGGTGGCGACGACGAAGTCCAAGACGTGAGCGTCTTAAGGCTGTCATTCCAGCGAAAGCTGGAATCCAGCTTTTGTGTTGATCGCGCGCGGCCCGCTCGGAAGAGAAAGCGCTTGTCTCAAATATTCAAGGAAACCGTCGCAAGCCCTAGGCCAATCATCGTCGCCGCAATTACGTCACTCGGATAATGCAAGCCGAGCACAACCCGCGACGCCGCCACCAACAAAGCGAATGGAATCAAAACCGGCGCAAGAATCGGAAAATACGCCAGCGCTACAACGGTAAACGACACGGCATGCAACGTATGCCCTGACGGAAAACTGAACTCGTCCAGTGGCGCAACGGGTGTCACGATTTGCCGATGCGCACGAAACGGCCGCGGGCGTCGGGTCCAGCGTTTGAGATACCGATACATCGCGGCGGCGACAAGTCCTGTCAACGCCATGCGCAACGCCGCATGCCGACCGGTATCCCCGGCGAACACCGCGAGCAATAGCATCAGTGCGTACCAGAATACGCCGTCGCCAAGTCGACTGATGATGCCGAAAAATCTGGCAACGCGCGCGCGACCGACCCAGCGATTGCAGACCAGGCACAGCCGCCACTCGCCACTATACATTTCCACATTTTGCCAAAGTCGCAATGCGGTCATGTCGCGCCCCTCGCGGGGAGTCTGCCGAGTAGGTCGGCAAAGTTCGCGCAAACCGACAAGGGATCGAGCTTCTCGACGGCAGTGCGCGCCGTCGTGCGCATGGGATGACGAACGGATTCGTCCCGCGCCAGTTCGACGGCGGCCGCAACGAACGCCGCATCGTCACGAAATGGCACGCGTCGGCCGCAGTTGTCGCACAAGTGTTCGCGGGCCGCGCCATAGTCAAACGCGACGGCAGGTACACCGCTCGCCATCGCTTCTAACGTGACGTTACCGAATGTCTCGGTGATGCTCGGGAACAGGAACAGATCGCCGCTCGCGTAATGTGCTGCCAGCGCTTCACCGCGCTGCATACCGCAGAAAATGAAATCGGGATTTTGCGCCTGCAGTGGCGCGCGGCTCGGTCCATCGCCGACCCACACGAACCGCGCATCCGGACGCTCGACTTGGATCGCGCGAAACGCGCGTACGGCGAGCTCGAGATTTTTTTCTGCAGCGAGCCGGCCGACATGGATGACTGCAAGCTGGTCGTCACGCAATCCCCACTCGCGACGCAATTTGAGGCTGCGGCGTTCCGGTGAAAACAAGCGCGTGTCGACCGCGCGGCGTAAAAGCTCCACGTTGTCGAAGCCTTTATCGCGCAAGAAATCGGCGAGTTGTGACGTGGGGACCAGCGTTTTTGCGCTGCGTCCGTGAAAGCGACGCAGATACGCAAGCACCACCGGCGTGATCCAGCTCAAGCCGTAATAACGCGCGAATTCGTCGAAGCGGGTATGGAAACCGCTGCACGCCGGAATGCCGAGCGCGCGTGCCGCCTGCAAGGCGGAATTTCCGAGCGGGCCTTCCGTCGCCACGTATAAAGCGTCCGGTTTTCCACTTTTCCACAATGCTTCCAATTTGCGTCGCGCCGGCAGCCCTAAGCGCAAGCCCGGGTAACGCGGAATACGCATGCCGCGCACGAGGATGTCGCCGTTCGAGGCAACGTTCGTGTCGACGGAATCGCTGTCGGATCCCGGTTGGCGCGGGCGGATGAGCTGGACATCGTGACCGCACGTTTTCAGACCGCGCGCGAGTCCAGCGACGGTGAGCGCGACACCGTTGATCTCCGGAGGATAGGTTTCAGTGACGATGGCGACGCGCATAGCCGATCTCCGCATGGGCGGAAGGCTAGGCGCAGCGGGTTAACCGGCGATGACGCGCAGATGACTTGCGCGTGACAAGCGATGCAGGATCCGCCTTAGCCCGCGCCGAACGGATTGCGCAGACGCGACAGGATCGCGTGCCGCCCGGAATCGCGTGTGGCGGGCGCCGCCACGATCGGTTCCATCTCGATATGACCCGTGGCGTTGTACGCGTTGGTGAAATCGATGATGTCGGAAAGCGTCGCTCCGCTTTGATCGGAGATTTCGGTCAGTGTCGCAGGCTGTTTCATCATCACGGTCGCGATGCGGAAGTGTTTCGGAAACTCGCGCTCGATTTGCGGCCAACGCGACAATTTATACTTTGCGTCAATGTCCAGATCGTGCACGAGGCGCCCGTTCGAACCGAGCGCATGGAATAGCCACACCAAACGTGAGTACGGCTGACCTTTGCCGGACGATTGCAGCGTTGCCAGGTCGGCGTATTCGACGGGCTGCCACTCGTCGAGCGTGATTGCGCGCTTGAAATATGGCGTAAGCGCGCGCGACGCACCGTCGGCGTAATAGGTTTTGTTTCCCGGATCGAGAATTAGCTCGGGCGCATCGTTGGTGGTCAGACGCACGGCTTGAGCCAATGCGCCGTCGGCCAGCCAGTCCGCGAGCTTGCGTTCGGCCGACGGCGGCGGCGTGACTTCGATGACGGCGGGCGATGGTGGCGCCGACGGTTTGGAGACCGCGACGACGGGTTCGGCAATCGGTTCCGAAGAAACAAGCGGCGCTGACGGTTCGCTGTCGGCCGGGCGAGGCGGCGAGAGCGAATCGATTTCGTTGAGGATGGCGGCGAAGTCGTCCGGCCGGATCGGCTTGCGCAAAATCCTATCGGCATCGTCGAAGCGTGGATTTTGCGTGAGCGCCGCGACCGGCTTGCCGCTGGAATGCGCGCGCAGCCAGTCCATGTGGCCGTACACGCTGTCGATATCGACGATGAGCAAGTCCGCATCGAGATCGTCGTGCAGCGTCCAGGATGCATTGAGTGCGCTACCCGAGTGCTGCAGCATGTCACGCATGCGCGCGATGTCTTCTTCGCTCGCACCTTGCAGCGCCAAACGACGGCTCATAACTCCCCCCGGAAATACGTTCCAAAACAGCGCATTATACGAGAATTCGCACTATGCGCCACTGTGCGGCGCGGGCGTCAGCTGCGGCCGAAGGGCTTGCGCAAACGCGCGAGCAATCCCGTTGGCTGTGCAGGCTCCGCGTGGCGGGGAGCGCGACGCTCGACCTCGATCAAACCGAGCGCGTCATAGGCGTTGACGACATCGAAAACGTCGCTCATCGACACGTGCGCGTGCGCCGCGATCTCGTTGAGTTTGGATGGCTGCTGCAGGGCCGCGACGATGGCGATATGTCGGGGAAAATCTTTTTCGGGTACGGGAAATGTCTTGAGCTTGAAGCGTCCGCCCGGATCGAGATGGCGTGCGAGACGTCCGCCGGAGCGAGTCAACACGTCGAACCAGATCAGGCGCGAATACGGATGCGTGCCGTGTTCGTTGCGCAGGCGCGCCAGCTCTTGCGTGGTCAACGGACGAAACGCTGTGGGTTTGAAATCGCGCTGCATATACACGGCCAGCTCGCGAAGTTTCCCCGGCGCCACAAATTGCTTTTCTTTCGGGTCGAGCGTCAGCGGTGGCGCGCCGTCGAGTGAAAGGGTGGCCGGCCCGCCGAGAATATGTTTGTCGAGAAAGTCGCGCAGCGGAAATGCGCCGGTGTCTTGCGTCGGGCCGCGCGTTCCTAAATTGATGCCTTCGGGTTTGTCGTCGGATTTATGAAACCCTTTGACCGAATCGGCGACGCGATTTTCGCTGCGCGCCGACGACGAACTTCCGAAGGCTACCCGTGTGTCGTCGTCGATCGTGATCGGTACGGCGAACTGCGGCTTCATGGCGTCGCTGTCCGGCTTCATGAGTTCGTCGAGGCCGGGGGCGGGATTTTCCTCGCGCTGGCGCGATCGAACGTCGGCCGACTCGTTGTCCTCTAGCTCGAAATCGGGGTTGAAATTATCGATATCGTAAAAGTCGTGCGCGAACTGATTCACGGATTCTTCCCGCGCCACAGCGGTGGCCGACGACGTGTTCAGCAATGAGGCGATCGCGTCGGCCCGCAATGGCTTGGCGAGACGCACTTCGCCTTGGCGCAAGTCGTCGGCCTCGCTCATCAACGCGCAGCGTCGGCCGCTGTTGAAAGCGCGGTTGCGCGCAATGCTGCCGGCAAAATCGGTCGGATCGACGATGATGAGATCGGCGTTGTCTTCCGTACCCCAACGCCAACGATCATTCAGTTGACTGCTTGCCGCCCGCAGAAGCAGGCGTAGATGGGCCGTGTCTTCTTCGCTCACACCAACGAGGGCCACGTATTTCTCGTTTGCCACAAACCTCCCCTTAAGCTGCGCCGTCTATTGCAGCGCTGTTACCGAACGGCCCGAATATACGCGAAAACGCCGTCGCGGGCGCAGCCGAAGGGGCTAAACGGTCAGGTCGGCAGTCTCGGCGGATTGGTCGGAATCCGACGCGTCGATTTGCTCGTCGCGTGCAGCTTGTTGCTGCATCGACCACAACGCCGCATAACGACCGTTGTGTGCCAGTAATTGGTGATGCGTGCCGCGCTCGACGATGCGGCCGTGCTCCATCACGATGATTTCGTCGGCATCAACGATGGTAGACAATCGATGGGCGATGACGAGCGTGGTGCGCTCGCGCGCGATTTCGCCGAGATCGCCCTGGATTATTTTTTCCGTGCGCGTGTCGAGCGCGCTCGTGGCTTCGTCGAACACGAGAATCGCAGGATTCTTCAGCACCGTTCGCGCGATCGCCACGCGCTGTTTTTCGCCGCCCGATAATTTCAGACCGCGTTCGCCGACGCGTGTCTCGTAGCCGTTCGGCAAACTTTGAATGAAATCGTGAATATGCGCCGCGCGCGCCGCCGCGACAATATCGGCCTGCGACGCGTTCGGATTGCCATACGCGATGTTGTAGTAAATCGTATCGTTGAACAGCACCGTATCTTGCGGAACGATGCCGATCGCGGCGCGCAACGAATCCTGCGTCACGTCGCGAATGTCTTGACCGTCGATCAGAATACGACCGCTGATGACATCGTAAAAACGATACAGCAATCGCGCGAGCGTCGACTTGCCCGCGCCGGTGGTGCCGACCACGGCGATCGTTTTGCCGGAGGGAATCGTGAAATCAACATCGCGCAAAATTTCGCGATCCGGATCGTAATGAAACGAGACGTGATCGAAGCGCACTTCGCCGCCGCCGACTCGCAACGGCTGCGCATTCGGCGCATCGCGGATTTCTTCCGGCTGATCGAGCAGACCGAACATATTTTCGATATTGATGAGCGCCTGCTTCACTTCGCGATAGACCATGCCGAGATAATTCAGCGGCACGGCGAGTTGCAACAAGAAACTGTTCACCAGCACGAGATCGCCGATCGTCAGCGCGCCCGCCGCCACGCCGACCGCGGCGCGCCACAACAACAACGTCAATCCGATGCCGACGATGCCCGCCTGGCCGACGTTGAGCACGGCGAGCGTTTTCTGACTCATCACCGTTGCTTCTTCGTATTTTCGCAACGCGAAATCGAAACGCTCCAGTTCGTGGCGTTCGTTGTTGAAATATTTCACTGTTTCGTAATTGAGCAGCGAATCGACGGAGCGCGCGTTGGCTTCCGTATCCGCTTCGTTTTTCGCGCGGTAATAGCGCATGCGCCATTCGGTGATCGAAACTGTAAACGCGATGTAGGTGACCAAGGTGGCCAGCGTGATGAGGGCGAACGTCCAGTCGTAGTGCACGACGAGAATTGCGCAAATCACGCCGATTTCGAACAACGTCGGAAGGATCGTGTAGATCGTCCAGTCGAGCAGATCGGCGACCGACACCATGCCGCGTTCGACTTCGCGCGCCACGCCGCCTGTGCGGCGATCGAGATGGAATCGCAAACTCAGCGCGTGAAGATGCGAAAAAACCTTCAGCGTGATCGCGCGCGACGTGCGCGCCAGCACGCGCGCGAACACGACCTGCCGCAATTCCTGAAATAGCGATGTCGACACGCGCAGACCGCCGTACATGGCGAGCAGCACCAGCGGAACGGCGAGCGGTCGGACGTCGATGTTCATGTCGTCGACGAGCCATTTCAGCGTCACCGGTACCGCGATGCTGGCGAGTTTGCTCGTGATCAGAAGGATCAACGCGACGATGACGCGAACCTTGTATTGCCAGACGTGCGGAGCGAGACGTCGCAGTGTGGCGATGACGGAAACGGCGTTGCGGTTGGGTTGAGCGGGCGAAGTCATCTGCAATAAGTCGGGACGCGGCGGGTTGATAACAAGTCGGGCGACGGGCGTATGATGCCAGCTCCTCGGAGAACGGAGTCACTGCAATGCAAAAGCTAGCTTTGATCGCGGCCGGTTTGGCGTTGGTGGGTGCGAATATCTATGCGCAAAACTCGGCCGCACCCGACGCGGCTCGCCAGAAGGCACCGTCGGGTGCGAAAGTGTTTATCGTCGAACCGAAGGATGGGGCTACGGTAAGTCAAGATGTCACGGTCAAATTTGGAGTGAGCGGAATCAAGTTGATGCCGGCGACCGATACGATGCCGGGAACCGGGCATCATCATCTGCTGATCGACAACAAGGAATTGCCGGCGCTGAATGCGCCGATTCCGAACGACGCCACGCATAAGCATTACGGCAAGGCGCAGACGGAGGATACGATTCGGTTGGAGCCAGGCGATCATACGTTGCAGCTCGATTTCGGCGATGCGCTGCATAGGCAGTTCGATCCGCCGATTGTTTCTAAGAAGATTACGGTTCACGTCAAATAAATTTGGTTCGTCAATCCGGCTAAGGCGGGAATCCCGTGACTTTGTTCTACCGCTTGTCATTCCAGCGGAAGCTGGAATCCAGCTTTTGTGTTTGATCTTTGTTGTCTGAACGCCGGAGCTTTCACTCGCTGCGCGAGCGAGTCACTTTCTTTGCGGGTGCAAAGAAAGTAACCAAAGAAACACCTTGTTCTTCACGTACGGTGTGTTCGCCGACGCGACATCCGTGTCGCGGCGGCGAACGGCGCACTTCCTGTGCGCCCTCACGCGTGCTGTGATCACTGACGATTGCTGTGCGCCCTCGCGCGTACTTCGATTTTTTTGCCTAGTGCGACAGGTCGAGGGAGTAGGTTGCGGTGCCGTCGCCGTTGTCTTTTATGAGCGAGACGTTGCCTAGGCCGGTTTCGTGCGCGAGGTCGAGTTTTCCCGCGCTCGAGGAGAAGGTTATCGGGCCGCTCGTTTTTGTTTTTGCGAAATGCCAATTGCGATCTTGTCCGAAGTTCGCCGCGGTGATCTGTTTGGTGGTTCGGATCAGATCGATGAGGGCGTCGCGGTTGGCATCGGGAGCAGAGACGATGATGTTGGCGCCGGTCAGATTCGGGAATTTTCCGCCGCCGCTGGCGCGGTAGTTGTTGGTGACGACGATAAAAGGCTGAGCGTCGCGCACGGGTTTGCCGTCGATTTTCAGATCGCTGATTCGCTGTTGTTCCGGCTTGGTGATATCGATGGTGTAAGTCAGGCCGCCCTGGATGATGTCGAAGTTGTAAGTCGGCACACGGCGGTTGATCAGTTCCTGCGGTTCTTTTTTCGACGGATCGATTTTGTTGAACCACTCGGCTGACTTTTCCAGCCACGCTTTCAAGCCGGCGCCATCGATTTTCACCGCCGTGATCGTGTTCGGATAGAGGTACAGATCAGCCGCGTTGTTGATGGCGAGCGGTCCGGCGGGAACGTCGGTGTAATCGCGCGCGCCGCCGAAGCCGGCCTTGAAGGGTGATGCCGCCGACAGCACAGGAATTCCTGCATATTGCGGCAAATTGGCTTTTATATACTTTTCCACATAGTCGCGTTGCGCCATATTGACGATCTGCAGCGCCGAGGTGTCGCCGGCCGCGACGAAGTACGTGCTCATCTCGAAATCGGAGGTGCCGATCGGCGTTTTCACGTAATCGATCGTCGCGTGATGTTCGGTCGAAACGAGTTCGCCGATGTGTGGATCGGTCGCTACCGCCGTCGCGTCGTTGGTGGTTTTCACCAATCGCACTTCGGACTTCGTCGCGGAGCGATCGACTTGCCAATGTCCATCGCGATAGACCAGCGCCATGTCGATGACACCGATGCCCTTGCCGAAATAATCGCCCATCACGGCCGGCACGCCGTGTATCGATCCGATCGAGTTGTCGACGTCGGGAATGTGCGCGTAGTGCGATTTCGGATCGTTCGGATTCGGGAAAATATCGTGCGAGTGGCCGAGCAGAATCGCGTCGATGCCGGGCACCTGCGCCAGATACCAGCCCGCGTTTTCCATATGCGGCGTGTACGGCGCGGTGCTGATGCCGCCGTGGCTGATGGCGATGACGAAATCGGCGCCGGCCTTTTTGACCTCGGGCAGATAGTGATTGGCGGCTTCGACGACACCCAGCACGGTAACTTTGCCGTCGAGATTGCGTTTGTCCCAATCCATGATTGCTGGCGGTGTGAAGCCCAGCAGGCCGATTCGTAGGGACGCGGATTGTTCCTTGCCATCCTCGGTTTTTGTCTTGATCGTGCGCGTGATGACGCGCCACGGCGCATACAGCGGTTTACCGTCTTTCGCGCTGAAAACGTTGGAGAGTACAAGTGGAAAAGTGGGACCTTTACACTTTTTCGCTTCGATCCCGGCCACGTTGAATTCGGTGCCAGTGCTGCGGCTCAGATAGCCGAGTCCATAATTGAATTCGTGATTACCGATCGTGCCGGCGTCGTAATTGAGCGAGTCCATCGCTTTGTAGACTGCCAATTCTTGATCGCACGCGGGCGGCGCGACGAGCGCCTGGTAATCGGCGAGGGCGGTGCCTTGAATCGTGTCGCCGTCGTCGAACAACAGCGAGTTCGGAAAGTCGTTGCGCGCCGCCTTAACTAGCGTCGCGGCACGTTCGAGTCCGAGGCTCGAATCGTCGGCGAGCTTGAAGTAGTCGTAGCTCATTACATTCGTGTGCAGATCGGTTGTTTCCAGAATTCCGATCTCCGCGCGCGCGCCGTCGGCGGGCGCGTGCGAGACCGGGTTCGCCGCACAACCGGCCATGGCGATGGCGGCAGCGGCCCATGTCGTCACTCGTGTTCTTTGCATTCGCAATCCTCTTTCCAAGCAGGCAAGTTTAGCGCGTTCAATGTTTCAGTTTCCTTCCGCACCAGCGTGAAAACAATGCATCTGCTACGCTTGCAAGCCGCCAACTTGCTACGTTTCAGAATGACAGTACGCACTCGATTCGCTCCTAGTCCCACCGGATTTCTCCACATCGGCGGCGCACGCACGGCGTTGTATTGCTGGCTGGAAGCGCGCCATCGCGGCGGCCAATTCATTTTGCGTATCGAAGACACGGATCGCGAACGTTCCACCGATGCCGCCGTACAAGCCATTCTCGACGGCATGAACTGGCTCGGCCTGCATCAGGACGAAGGCCCGTTCTACCAAACATTGCGCATGGATCGTTATCGTCAAGTCGCGAACGATCTGGTCAAGGCGGGCAAAGCGTATTACGCGTACGAGACGAAAGAAGAACTCGACGCGATGCGTGCGGCGCAAATGGAAAAAAATGTAAAACCGCGCTACGCGGGCATCTATCGTGAGAAAAACGAGCCGGCGCGCGACGATCCGAATCGCGTGATTCGTTTCCGCAATCCGGCGTCGGGTTCGGTGGTTTTCAACGATAAAGTGAAAGGCCGCATCGAGTGGAACAACGAGGAACTCGACGATCTGGTGATGGTGCGCTCGGACGGATTCCCGACCTACAACTTCGCCGTCGTCGTCGACGATATCGACATGAACATCAGCGAAGTGATCCGCGGTGACGATCACGTCAACAACACGCCGCGACAGATCAACATCTACAACGCGCTCGGCGCATCGATTCCTGAGTTCGCGCATCTGCCGATGATTCTCGGCGGCGACGGACAGAAGCTGTCGAAACGTCATGGCGCCGTGAGCGTGATGCAGTACCGCGACGACGGATTTTTGCCGCATGCGCTGCTCAATTATCTCGTGAGGCTCGGTTGGTCGCACGGCGATCAGGAAATTTTTTCGCTGAAGGAAATGATCACACTGTTCGACGTGAGCCAAGTCAACAAAGCCGCAGCGCGTTTCGACCTGGAAAAATTGAGCTGGCTCAATCAGCATTATTTGAAATTCGAAAAACCGGAAGACATCGCACCGCACCTGGAATGGCAATTGCGCCAGCAGGGCTTCGATACATCGCACGGGCC
The DNA here is from genome assembly GCA_964657965.1 of uncultured Rudaea sp. Lineage (GTDB taxonomy): Bacteria > Pseudomonadota > Gammaproteobacteria > Xanthomonadales > Rhodanobacteraceae > Rudaea. The sequence continues at coordinate 22,033 of CAZZWP010000011.1, forward strand.
CGCGCCCGCGGATGTCGTGATCGCTCTGCGCGAACGCGCGCAGACGTTGAAGCAAATGGCCGACAAAGCCAGTGTTTGGTATGGACCGATCACGCAGTGGGACGAGGCGGCGATCAACAAACATTTGAAATCGCCCACCGCCGCAAGCGCGTTGAACGCCGCGCGCCACCAACTGGCGAGCATTCCCGAGTGGACCGTTCAGCATGTGCACAAGGCCATTGAAGATGCGGCGGCGTCGATCAACGAAGGCATGGGAAAAGTCGCGCAGCCGTTGCGCGTCGCGATGACGGGCACGCAGGTTTCGCCATCAATCGATCAGACTGTCTATCTGGCAGGTCGTGACCGCGCGTTGCGCCGTATCGACGACGCGCTCGCGAAAGCATCGACGTAATCGATGGCCTGCGATTTAAATTCACTGAGTAATATCGATACGGGCGATCCCGATCAGCTCGACGCGCTCGCGCAGCAGTGCACGTCGGTAATTTTCAGCCCGACGCTTTGGCTGTGGGCAATTGCGTTGACCGTTGTCGGAGCGGTTGTCGGTGGTTGGATCGGAAAACGCAAAAACACTGTCACGCGTGATGCGTTGCTCGGTGCGGCGCTGGGGCCGATCGGGTGGATCATTTCGTGGATGCTGCCGGCGCCGAAGGCGTTGCCGGTTTGTCCCGCGTGTAAAAAAACGATCAGTGTAGGTGACGCTCACTGCAAATATTGTGGTGCGAAATTGACGAAGTGATGTTGCATTGCATTTGAGCGTTGTTCTTGATTCCGGCGAAGGCCGGAGTCCAGTGATTTTGCACTCACGCTCGTCATTCCAGCGGAAGCTGGAATCCAGCTTTTGCCTTTGTTCGGAGGATTTTCAGAAAGCGGCTGTGGGGCAGCTGGATGGGGTGGGTGGTATCATTTATGTCTTGAACGTGGATTGTCCGCCTCAATAGTTTTAATCGATGACTTCGAAGACTGCACACATCGAACACCACCACCGGCATGACGCCCGCGGGTTTGTCCGGGAAGTCTCGTCGGTGTGCGAAACGCGTGGATTGCGGTTGACTGAAATCCGCATGCAAGTGCTGCAGATCATCGCGCAATCCGAAAAGCCGATGAAGGCTTACGATCTTCTGGACCGGCTAAAAGACGACCGCAGTAATGCCGCGCCGCCGACTGTTTATCGGGCGCTCGATTTTCTGATCGAAAATGGATTCATTCATAAACTGCAGTCGATCAACGCCTACGTGAGCTGCCATCACCCGAGTGTCGTGCATCAAGTGCCGTTCTTGATTTGCGACGTGTGCGAATCGGCGGATGAGATCTGCGACGACCGCGTCTCCGGCCTGCTTACCGATCAAGCCAAAGCACATGGGTTCCGCACGCGATCGCAGACGCTGGAAGTTCACGGCGTGTGCAAACAGTGCGCGAATCACTTAACGTAACGTTCGCCGGTTGACGATCTGGATGGTGCGGTGCCAGCGCATCGAGTTGCGTTTCGGTATCGAATGTTATAATATAACAGTCGCCATGCAGCCAACGCCGACAAGTCTGATTCAGCACAATGATCGCCGCGGTTTCGCGCGGCTCGCCGATCGCATCGGGGCCACCGCATCGTTTCTGTGCGCCGTGCATTGTGCGGTCCTTCCGTTCGTGTTGGCTGCGCTGCCGGCGTTCGGTCTTGGATTTCTCGCCGATCACGGATTCGAACGCGGATTCATTCTTGGCGCCAGCCTGCTGGCGCTCGGTACTGTCATTCACGGCTATCGTCGTCATCGCGTACGTTTCGCGCTTGCTTTATTGCTGCCGGGTCTGATGCTGTTGTGGATCGGCGGCTTCGTGATGGATACGCAATCCACGCAAGTGGTGCACGCGTTACTGGTCGCGCTGGGCGGAAGTTGCATCGCCGCGGCGCACCTGACCAATCTTCGGCTCATTCACGTGCATGACCACAGCGCGTGTTGCGAAGAAGATCATGATCATGCACACGATCACGACCACGCGGTATCCGCACACGTGGATTCGACCGTCGGCTGATCAGCGCACGAACGTCCCGCGTTTACCCAGCGCCTCGACGTGTTTTTCCAACCAGCTCGACGCTTGCGCGCGACCGTGCTCGCACAAACCCCGCAGAAATCCGATTCGTGTATTCAATCGTGTCTTCGCGCTGAACTCGTCCAGCGATTCGCCGGGATCGACGATGTGCAAGCGCAGATTTTTCATGCGGCGTCCGAGCCAGCTCATCGCGAATGCGCGATCGAGTGAGTTTTTTGCTTTCAGAAGGGTATCGACTTCGCGCGAAAACGTCGTCGAAAAACCAAGTTCGATTACGCGCTCGTTGATCTGTCGCATCGTCGTCGGCGCCTGCGCGTGCTCGAGCGGCTGGACGAGCACGGCGAATAAATCGGCTGCACGGCACTGATAAATGAGCGGTTCGAGGACCGGGTTTCCCGCATAGCCACCGTCCCAATACATCTCGCCGTCGATTTGGACCGGCGCGAACAATTGCGGCAGACACACACTCGCGAGCAATGCCTCCATCGATAGTTTTTCGCGATCGAACAGCATGAGGCGTCCGTCGCGCACGCGGGTGGCGGCGAGAAAAAGCGAGTGCACCGACGATTCGCGCAGACGTTCGAAATCGAACAGCTTGGACGCAATTTCGCGAACCGGGTTGTAATCCAGCGGGTTCATTTCTTTCGGCGTGAAATGCTTCGTGATGCCGAGAAGCATCGTTTCCGCCGTGCTGCCGGTCGGGCCGGCGAACGCCCAACGCAGGGCGCTCGTTTCCTGCGATATGGTTTCCCATAACTTGCTCAACACGTCACGCGCGCCTTCGCGTTCGCCGTCGAGCCAACCTTGCGCGAGGGCCAGCGCGTTCATCGCGCCGCTGCTGGTGGCGCTGATGCCTTCGAAGTTCAGCCAGGGTTCTTCCAGCAATCGATCGAGTACGCCCCACGTAAACGCGCCGTGCGCACCGCCGCCTTGCAGGGCGAGGTTGATCGTTGTCGATTGACGCGGTGTCGGCTCAGTCATCGCAGCCACTATACCCCCGTGTTGCGGCAGTGCGGCGACACGTATGCGCTGCTAAACTACCACCTTGAGTTGACCATTAACTGGAGTGCTTAGATGGGCAGAGGCGACCGCAAGACACGCAAGGGTAAGATTTCGATCCGCAGCTACGGCAATTCGCGTCCGCATACCGCGAAGAAAGCCGCGGCGAAGGGCGGCACTGTCGCCAAGAAGACGGCTGCGAAACCCGTTGCCAAGAAAGCTGCGCCCATCGCCAAGAAAGCAGCGCCGAAGAAGGCTGGCTGATCACGTCGTCATCTGAAAAAAACCCCGCTGCGCGCGGGGTTTTTTTCGCGGCATCGACCTAACGCAGTCAAGACGCTGGCGCAACGCGTTGGCCATGGGCGTAAACCGCTCGCGCGAAATGTCCGCCGATCCAATACGTGAGCTCCGACGGATGATCGATCTCCCAAACGACGAAGTCCGCGCGCTTGCCGGCCGCGAGAATGCCGCGGTCATCGAGTCCCAGCGCGCGGGCACCGTTGATTGTCGCGCCACGTAACGCTTCTTCGGGTGTCATGCGAAACAGCGTGCACGCCATGTTCATTGCCTGGCGTAGCGAAAGTACCGGCGATGTGCCGGGATTGACGTCGCTGGCCACCGCCATTGGCACGCGGTGGGTGCGAAGTGAGTCGATGGGAGGCAGCCGCGTTTCGCGCAACATGTAGAACGCCGCCGGCAACATAACGGCGACGACGCCGCCGGCCGCCATGGCGCGCACGCCATCCTCGTTCGTGTATTCCAGATGATCCGCCGACAAACCGCCGAATTCGGAAACGAGCGATGCGCCGGTCGAGTCGGTCAATTGATCCGCGTGAAGTTTAACGGGCAAACCGTGATCGCGAGCGACCGCGAATACACGGCGGATTTCGTCGGGCGTGAACGCTATGTTTTCGCAAAATCCATCCACCGCGTCGGCGAGTTTTTCTCGTGCGATCGCAGGCAGCATGCGCGTGCAGATTTCGTCGATGTAATCGGACTGGCGTCCGGCGAATTCCGGCGGAACGGCGTGCGCGCCAAGAAACGTCGTGCGCACCGTAACGCCGAGGTGTGCGCCGATGCGGCGCGCGACGCGGAGCATTTTCGATTCGTTGTTCAAATCCAAACCGTAGCCCGATTTGATTTCAATCGTGGTGACGCCGTCGTCGACCAACGCACGTGCGCGCGGGAGCGATTGCGCAAATAATTCTTCTTCCGTCGCCGCACGCGTTTTACTTACCGTGGAAACGATGCCACCGCCGGCGCGCGCGATGTCTTCGTACGTCTCGCCCTGGAGTCGCATCTCGAATTCTTCCGCTCGATTGCCGGCGAACACGAGATGCGTGTGGCAATCGACAAAACCCGGCGTGATCCAGGCGTTGCGCGCCGAGTCGACATGCGATGCGAGCATGTCAGGCGCGGCCGGCAGCGATGAACGCGGACCGGCGAAAACGATCTCGCCATTTTTCCATCCCAAGGCGGCGTCGACGACGGCGCCATACGGCGCGCCGTTTTCCAGCATCGTCGCAAGACGGCAGTCGAGCATGAGATGATCCCAGCGTTGGCGTTCCGGCATGCCCGCATTATCGCAGCGCCGTTGCATCAATCACAGCGCAATCATTCGCAGCGACGATGTCTGGCTTTGCGGACGCCACGTCGTTACGCTCGCGTTTTCGAATCGGAATCGATCATGGGCATTCGTCGCTATTTCGCCGACCACGCTTGGTTGCCTCATGGCTGGAAAACTAACGTGCGCCTGGCGGTCGACGACGACGGAACGATCGCGGCCGTCGACGACGCTGCCTCACGCGACGACGCGGAATCGCTCGGTCGATTCGTCCTGCCGGCCATGCCGAATTTGCACTCGCACGCATTCCAGCGCGCGATGGCGGGGCTGGCCGAACGTCAAACGAACGCCGAAGACAGCTTCTGGACATGGCGCGAAACGATGTATGCGTTCGCGGGCCGTATCGATCCCGATTCTTTGCGCGCAATCGCGGCCCAGTTGTACGTCGAAATGCTCAAAGCCGGCTATACGCAGGTTTGCGAATTTCATTATCTGCATCATCAACCGAACGGCGCGCCGTACGCGGATCCGGCCGCGATGTCGCTTGCACTGATCGAAGCCGCGCAAGAAGCCGGCATCGGGTTGACGCTGCTACCGGCCCTTTACATGACCGGTGGATTCGATGGGCGGCCCTTGTCGGAGCGGCAGCGTCGCTTCGGTTCGACCGTGGAAAGCTATCTTCGATTACTTGAACAATTGCGCAAAATGGAAAATTCCACATTGCGCATCGGCATCGCGCTGCATTCGCTGCGCGCCGTGCCGGAAAACGACATGACGACCGTACTTGCGAGCAACGTGCTCGACGCGGCGCCGATCCATATTCATGTCGCCGAACAGATCGGCGAAGTGCAGGATTGTCTACAAGTCCGCAACGCACGACCGGTCGAATGGCTGCTCGACCATGCGCCCGTGGATCCGCGCTGGTGCCTCGTCCACGCCACGCATGTGACAGCGGACGAAATCCGCGGCATCGCGCAAACCGGCGCGGTAGCAGGATTGTGTCCGACGACGGAAGCGAACCTCGGCGACGGTTTGTTTCCGCTGAAACCCTTTCTCGATGCGGGCGGCGTCATCGGCGTCGGGTCGGATAGCCACATTTCCGTCTCGCCGGTCGAGGAGCTGCGCTGGCTCGAATATGGACAGCGATTGACTACGCGTCATCGCAATATTGCGGTATCGGAGTCGAGCAGCAGTGTCGGTGAAACGCTGTGGAGCGATGCGCTGTTCGGCGGCTCTCGCGCGTCGGGCATTGCAACGGGCGCGCTCGAAGACGGCACGCGGGCGGATATGCTCGTGTTGGACGACACGTCGCCCTTGCTCGCGGCGCGCGACAGCGAGAACGTACTCGATACGTTCTTGTTCGCGGGCAACAGCCAGCTCGTGCGTCACGTCATGGCGAACGGGAAGTGGGTCGTCCGCGATTTTCGTCATCATGACGAAGCGCGCATTGCCGAACGCTATCGCGCCACGACGAAGCGACTGGCGGAATCGCTTTAGCCTAAACCTGTTTAGCTCGATTTAGTCAGGCGTGTATAAATCGGCCGCCGCTGAACACCCAGTTTTCCCACCGCGTTTCTTTGAACGTGATCATCACGTGTTCGGGATCGAGCTTCAGCGGATCGGCACTGAGTGACGCGAGAATATCGGCCACGATTTTTTTCTTCACTTTCACACTGCGGCCTTCGGAGAAAAGAATTTCGATCAGTACGAAATCGTCGCCGCGCGGCGTTTTTAGATCGGGGTACGTGCCGTCGTAACGGAAGTCGTCGGCATCCAGTTCGAGTACGCGCTGGAAACGATCGGTCGCCGGCACGCCGCTCGCGACCAGCGCGTTGTGCACGGCTGCGAAGACGCCCGTCTTAAAGTCGCCGGTCTTTGGTTTGCGTACGGTGAGAGTGATGAGTGGCATGTTGGCTCCTTTGAGATGCAGATGGAAAGACAACGTCGGCGTCGTTCCGATTAGCGCGGCGGAGGTTTGAGAGTCAAAACGAGAATTGCCGCGATGACGCAGGCGACGCCCGCGAACAGGAACGCTTCAACATATCGGTTCGTCTGCACGCGCAACACGCCCGCGCCATAAGCGGTGACGGCCGCACCGGCCTGATGACCTGCGCCGATCCAGCCATACACCAGCGGCGACAATTGTGTGCCGAAACGTTCGTTGGTGAGGCGCACGGTCGGTGGCACAGTCGCGATCCAGTCGAGACCGTAGAACATGGTGAAGATGCCGAGTCCGTAAAAACTGAAATCGGAGTAGGGCAGATACATTAACGACAATCCGCGTAGTCCGTAATAGGCGCACAGCAATAATCGGTTGTCGTAGCGATCCGAAAGCCAGCCGGAAAATGTCGTTCCCAGGATGTCGAAAATTCCCATCGCGGCGAGCATGCCCGCGGCTTGAATTTCGGGTATGCCGTTGTCCAGGCAGAATGCGATCAGATGCGTGCCGATCAATCCGTTCGTGCTGAGTCCGCAGATGAAAAAAGTGATGAACAATATCCAGAACGTTCGCGTGCGGGCAGCGTCGCGCAGCGCGCGAAACGCGGCGCCGACGGGATTGCCTTGCGTATTGGGGACTGTGACATCATCGGCTGCGCCGAGGCGCGTGAGGCCGACATCTTGCGGGCGCTCCGGCAACAGCAGCGCGACGAACGGAATCAGGCCTAACGCGACGCCACCGACAATCCACACCACGACGCGCCAGTCATTGCGTTGGACGATCCAGGCAAGCAAAGGCAGAAAGATGAGCTGTCCGGTCGCGGTGCTGGCGGTCAGCAGGCCGAGCACCATGCCGCGGCGCGATACGAACCAGCGATTGACGATGGTGACGCCGAGCACCATGGCCATCGACCCGGTGCCGATGCCGGCGAGCACGCCCCACGTGAGGATGAGTCCCAGCGGCGACGTGACGAATGAACTGCCGATCATCGCCGCAGCGAGGAGTAGTAGCGCGACGATCATCGTGCGACGAATGCCGAAGCGTTGCATGGCGGCAGCGGCGAAGGGCCCCATCAATCCGAACAACAGTAGGCCGATGGAAACGGCCAGCGTGATCTTGTCGCGACTCCAACCGAAGGCTTGTTCGAGCGGGACGATAAGCACACTGGGCGTGGCGCGAATGCCGGCGACCACGAGCAGGGTGACGAACGTCAGCGCCGCGGCGATCCACGCGTAATGAACGCGGTTGCGCAGCCGGTTTGCCAGCGGAAGCATCATCGAACGTCTCATCGCGCTTGCCGAATTGCAAAAAGGAGTATATACACGTATTTATGAAACGGCAAATATCCCAATCGATCGCGCAGCCGGTCTGCCTGTGCACGAATCTGCGGCGGACGTCGCGTGCGATCAGCAATATCTACGACGCCGCATTGGCGCCTTCGGGAATCAAGATCACGCAGTTTTCGCTGTTGCGCGCGGTAGAGCGCAACGAACCGATCGCCATGTCGATATTGGCGGACGAGATGGCGCTCGATCGCACGACGCTGGCGCGCAATCTTGCGCTATTGGAACGCGATCGATTGATTCACTTGTCGGCCGGCGCAGACCAGCGCGTGACCGAAGTCCGGCTGACGCACGCGGGGCGCAAAGCCATCGAAAAAGCGATTCCGATCTGGAGCGCCACGCAGCAAAAGGTGAGCCGGTTGCTGGCACCGGGACGAATCGAACAGCTTTACGACATCTCCCGCGAGGCATCGCACGCGGCAGAAAAATTCACCGCATCTCTTCAAGTCACCGCTAAAAAACTCGCCGCGAAAGGATCCCGCTGATCAGGGATTGGCAAGCATCGACTGCACGTCTGATAGCTTTCCGTCATTTGGTTGCGGCTGGATGTGGAGAATCGTCGTCATCAGCGGATAGATATCGACGTTGTCGAATTCCGGAATCGTGACACCGTGCTTGAACGCGGCGCCGTGCGCGATGAACAGGGCGCGCATCATCGGGTCATCATTGTCGTAGCCGTGCTCGCCGAGGGAGGTGTGATGCTTGGGATCATCTAAATAGTGTTGCGTGTCGATCAGCCAACCATCGTCGGCAAGACAGACATACGGCGGAACGCGCGCGTTCGTGCCGTAGTGGAAGCGCGCCGGAATTTCGGCTTTGCGCCAGCAGCGCATGTGATCCTGTGGATGCAACAGTGCGGTTTCGACCTCGCGTTCGCGTCCCGGTTGTGCGGAGAAAGCGGCCAGCACACCCGTGTTGACGATGTTGACATCGGCGATGTTCACGACGTTGTCGATGACCACAACGCGACGTTCGCTGGACGCCGTCATGCCGTGATCGGACACGATGATGATGTTCGCCGACTCGAACAGATGCCGCTGTTTCAATCCTTCGACGAGTCGGCCGATTGATCGATCGAGTTCCGCCAACGCGCGATTGACGGCGTCGGAATCCGGTCCGTTGTCGTGACCGGCATGATCGGCCTGTTCGAAATAAAGCGTGACGAATTCCGGCCGTTTCGGATCGGGCAAGTCTAACCATGACAAGACTTTATCGACGCGGTCGTTCGGTTTCACTTTTCCGTCGAAACCCATCCAGAATTCCGGACGCACGCCTTCGATGGCCACATCGGAGCCTGGCCAGAACATAGTCGCGGCATGCTTGCTTTGTTTTTCCACGCTGACCCAGAGCGGTTCGCCGCCCCACCACGCCGGATCGGACGCGGACGTTTTATCTTTGTATACAAATTTGCGTTCCGTGAGCGGGTCCACGAAACGGTTGTTCACGATGCCGTGATGGTCGGGGTACAGACCGGTGACGATCGTGTAGTGGTTTGGAAACGTCAGCGTGGGAAACGCGGGTTTCAACGCCTCTGCGCGAATCCCGGCAGCGGCGAGTGCGCGCAGATTCGGGGTGAATCCGCGGTCCAAGTAATCCGCGCGGAATCCGTCCAGCGAAATCAAAATAAGCGGCGAGTAGGGCGCGTTATCGCGGATGCGCTGCGTCGAGCAGGCGGCGACGACCAAAACCAAAAACGCAACGAGTGAGCGGCAGCCTATTTTCATGGAAAGAGAGTGAACGCGACCGTTCTGGATTGTCGCGGATCATCATGACAATCCGCGCGTTTATTTTTTCCGAATTAGCGGAGTGCGCGTTTGCACCCCGCTAAGACTCGATCCTCATAGCGTCGGGGCGGCGAACGTGTTGCAGCTTTGAATGTCGCCGGACGTGAAGCCTGCCTTGAACCAGCGCGCACGCTGCGCGGACGTGCCATGCGTGAATGAATCGGGCACGACCGTTCCGCGTGCTTGCCGTTGCAATGTGTCGTCGCCGACGGCGGACGCCGCATTGAGCGCCGCTTCGACGTCGCCGTCTTGAAGCCAGTTGAGTTGCGCTTGCGATTTGTTGCCCCATACGCCGGCGAAACAATCGGCCTGTAGCTCCAGCCGTACGGAAAGGCCTGTCGCACCTTCCATTGCCTGGCCGGAACGCTGCGCCTTCTGTTCTTCGTTCATGATGCCGAGTAAATTCTGCACATGATGTCCGACTTCGTGCGCGATCACATAACCGCGCGCGAAATCGCCTTTAGCGTGAAACCGCGTGTCCATCTCTTTGAAGAAATCCAAGTCCAAATAAACGCGATGATCGACGGGACAGTAAAACGGTCCCATCGCTTCGGACGCTGCGCCGCAGCCCGATCGGGTTTGTCCGTGGAACAACAAGAGTTTCGGTTGCTCGTACTGCGAGCCGCGTGACTGAAAATATTGGCCCCACACGTCTTCGGTGCTACCGAGAATGGCACTGACGAATTTGACTTGCGGATCGTTGCGGTCGGCCACATGAGCCGGTGCCGGCGGCGCATTCGGCGCGGAGACACTGCTTGAATTGTCGTTGAAGAAGAGCCCCATGATCAGCGGCCGCGTTTGTGGGAATGCGAACGCGATAATGATCAGGATGATCGTGCCGCCGACGCCGAAGTGGAATCCACCGAAGCGCATGCCGCCGCCGCCGAAACCGCCACCACCGCCGCTGCCATCGTCCTCAATGACGTTGTCGCTCTGACGTCCCTTCTCCCAATCCATGCGAGTGCTCCGGTCGCGTTAAGATGAAGCGAACACTACTCCGTCGCCGGTTTGGCGCGCAAGCAAAACCGTCCCGTCGTGAGGCGGCGTTTGAATTGGACCGAAACCTAGCCGACGATCCGGCCGCCGACGCGAATTCAGCGAGCCGGTTCGAAGACGAGTAATTTCGCCGACCCTTTTTTGAACGTCACGTGCGGGCGGCCTTCCGGTGTCGACGCCGGTTGTGTGCTCTCGATATCGGCAGCCGGTAGAAATAGGCGCCCGCTGCCGACGTCGATCGCGATGGTTCGGGCGCTGGGCAATGTGGGAATGGTCGCGATAACGGCGAAGTGATTGGCGTCGTTCTCCGCGACGACGGTCAATGTGCCTTCGCCGTTCGCGGCGAGCGCCCGCTTGCGAACTGGATCGAATACAACGCCGTCGTTCATGGCACCGATCGGAAGTGTCGCGATATTTTTTCCCGTGTCGGCATCGAGAACGATCATCATTTTGTTGGCGCACGTTGCGAACACGCGGCGTGTCAAGGGATCTAGCGCAATACCATGTGGTCGCTCGCAAGCGGGCATGGGAAAATGTTTGAGTACGGCGTTTGATTTGGTGTCGATCACGATCAGTTCGTGTTTCTCGACGCCGTCGACGAAGAGCTTTCCCGCGCCATCGGCAACGGCAGCTTCCAGCCCCGCGCCGGCGTTGATCGTTGCGATCGCCGATTGTTTCACGGGGTCGATGACGGAGATCGTCCCCGTGTCACCGTTGATGACGAACACATGGCCGCTGGCGGGATCGACTTCCATCCCATCCGCATCCGGCGACGTGTTGATGGTTTTGAGAATAGCCCATGTGTTGGGATCGAACGCGGACACGGTGCCGGCTTTTCCATCGTCGGTGAATCCGACGCCGGCTTGCTTCGGAATCGCGATGCCATGCGTGCCGCCGGGAAACGGTCCGATATTGCCGAGTACCGTTCCTTTGTCAGGATCGACGACGGTAACGTGGTCGCCGTGAGCAACATAGACGCGCGAAGCCGTCGCGTCAAAAGTCACATAGTCCCAGCGCTCGCCATCGCCCAGGGAAATTGTCTTGCTTAATCGATACGGCGTCGCATCGGCGGCGCTGCTCGCTGCGCTGAATAAGCAACAAGACAGAAAGAAACATGCGATAGGCAAGCGATTCATCGGGTTTTCCTGAAAAATTTTTCGCCCGAATTATGCCGTTTTCGAGAATAACGCGCTCGGCGTCGGCTTATGCCGGCGGCAGCGCGAACGCAGGACATGTGTGCGACAGATCGAGGATGACGGCGTAACCATCCTTGTCGGCCAAACGCCGATAAAGAACCGACATCGCATCGAGCGATTGTTCCAGTTCGCTGACGGTCGTAGAGTTCGCCACAAGTACACGGCATCCCTCGTCGGTCGTCATTTCGTCAGTGACGGGTTCCGAGGCTTCCTTCGATGAATGGCCGGGCAAAGTAAGACGCTCGATCGAACTGCCCAAATAGAATCGCACGCCGTAGCGCGGTGCCGTGTCGACAAATGCGACTTCATCGGGCTTCACGGGCAATTCGCTCATCAGCGCTTTCGACAATAACCGATCGTCCGTCTGTCGATCGGCGTGCGCGAAAAAGATGCGGCCGCCAATCAACGCAACGCACCACATGGCGAGCGTCGCGCGGCGAGCCGCCGTCGAAAAATCGAGCGGGGCGAGAAGATACGCGAAAAGCACGGAAAGCGGGGCGAACAAAGGCAGAACATACAACGGCAAACGCGATCGGGAAATCATAAAGACGAGCAGCGGCAACACGATGCATAACCCCAAAAGTTTCACAGCCGCCGATTGCTTCCAGTCGGCACGAGTGACCGTCCAGCCCCGTTGCATCACGCGTGCGGCGGCAAACGGCAACCACGGCAACGTGCCAATCAACAGCGTTGGAATATAAATTTTGAATCCGCCGTACCACTCGGCGTTGCGATGCATCTTGTCGCTGGCGACACGATTGACGACCTCTTCAACGAAGAAATAGCGCAAGACGTCAGGTTCGCGGTAGACGGCCGCGGCGTACCACGAGAGGCCGACGACGACGAACAACAGCACGCCGTCCCAATGGCAAGTACGGCGAAGTCCGCGCCAGCCTTGGTCGACTATCGCGAAGGCGAGACACGCGCCGAGAATCAGCAGACCCGGCGGTCCCTTGGTCAAGAATGCGAGCGCGGCGGCCAGCCAGAAGGCAAGGCGCGTACGTCGTCGCGACCGTTCGTCGTCGGCCCACCAAAACCCGACGAATGCCGCCAGTTGTGCAGTTTCGAATAGCGCCAGCAACGTATCGGTGGTGACGATGTTGGCGGCCCCGAGCGGAAAAATGAACGTCGCGTAGATGAGTGCGGGAAGCCAATACTGCGCCGGCACGAGTTTTCGTCCGATGCGGATCAGCAAAAAAATCGTCGCGGCGAATGCAAGCGAATTCGGCAATCGCGCCGCAAATTCATTGCGTCCGAAAATTTCGACACTGCCCGCGATCGCCCAATACGTGACAGGTGGTTTCGACCAATGCGCGAATTCAGGGTGCAACATCGGCCGCAGCCAATCGCCGTCATCGATCATCCCGAGTGCGACATCGGTGTAGCGTCCTTCATCCGGCGAATAGATGGGACGCGCGCCCTGAAACAGGGTCGCATACGCAAGCACCGCGATCACCAAAAGGAATCGCAGTCGCCAATCGTTAGAGAAAGTGCTGACCATGAATTATGCGAAATCCCCGGTCGATAAACGGAATACTCGCAGCATACACGACGGCGTCAAGTTATCGCGCGCGAGCTCGGGCGCGACGCCTCGATGACACCATTGCGCTTCAGTTCAGCCCTGCGGGACAAAAATCAGCGCGCACCACAATGGAATGGAGACAACGGAATGGAGATCGTTATGGTTGGACGTACAAAAATGTGGGCCGCAATTTCCGTGCTGATGGCGTGCACGGCGGCACCGATGGCATTTGCGCAAGATCGTTCTGTGGTTTGCGAATCGATCGACAACGGACGCAATAGTTGTCCGATGCGCACGGACGGCCACGTCCGCCTCGCGGAGCAAATGAGTAAGGCGCCGTGCGTCAAGCATCAGAATTGGGATGTTGAAGCCGGCGGCGTTTGGGTCAGCAATGGATGTCGTGGGCGCTTCGAGCTTGCCAGTCGCGACGACGACGACAGACGCGGCGACGATCGGGGTTATGACGATCGTCGCGAACTAGCGCCGCCACCACCCCCGCCACCGCCGCCATCTGACGGCGCGTCAGCACGTTTGCAATCGAAATGCGCGCATCGCGTTGCGGACTACCGCCGCATTTCTCCCGATGACGCGATTCCGCAAGGCAGTCGTGTCGTGAGCGACGGGTTGTTCGAGGTGACGATCGGCACACCACAAGGACCGATGGTCTGCACCGTCGACAACGATGGTAATGTTCGTGGCGTGAACGAAGCGCAGTAATTTGAATCTGTTTTCGGCTGGGCGGTGCGTAACACCGCCCAGCCATCTGCGAGTCTAATGAAAGGTCAACTTTTCGCTATGCGCGTAAGTCCTGCCCGTTGACCCATCATTTTGTACCAGCGTTATTTCGATGACGAGCCAACTGTCCTTAAGCGTGGGCAATTTATCGATCGGGATTTTGAATTCGGGTTTGCCCAAATCGATCGTTTGTTCTTCGAAAAGTGTTTTGTCGATGGTCTGGGATTCGGACCAGCTTTTGGTATCCCATCCTGGCGTGCCGTTGTAATACGCGATACCCATTCGGTAACTGGCGATGCGCTCCGGTCGTGGAAAACGGGGATTTTTACGAAGCACGGCGTTATCCAGAACGATGGTGAGAAACGGTCGTTCAATCCGAGCTTTGCCGGCCGCTGATGCCATCACAGCAAAACCATCCGACGACGTGAACGTCAGCGGCTGCTCTTCGGCAGCCATCGCGGTCGAGCAGAGAGCGAGCAGGACGGATATCAATAGTTTCATGGCAGTCAATCCCGATAATTCGATTTGGCGGCGATTGTCGATATTCGCATATTGCCGATGTGATGTTGGGGTTTTCCACTACACGCGTGCAAAGGTGGCTCGGTAAGTGCAGCGTCCGCCTATGAGCCGCAATTTTGACCTGTTGCTAGTGGAAGACGATCCGACGCTCGGGCCGTTAACGGCAGATGCGTTACGTGCATTGGGGCACCACGTGGAGCTTGCGCCAACCGTCGACAAGGCGTTCGTCTGGATGAAGGCGGCGAATGAATGCGACGCCATCCTGCTTGATCTGGACGTCGGCGGCGAGCCCGGGGAGCTGCTAATCGAGCGATTGCTTAACGCCGCAATGCATATTCCTGAAATACTCATCGTTTCGGCGCAGCCCACCAATGTCTTGTTGCGCGTGGTGGAGCGAATCGATGCATGCACGTATCTTCAGAAACCGTGCACGGCACGGGCGATCAACGATGAACTCGAGCGTTGCGTTCGTGCATAATCGTGTGAATGCCGAGCCTGCTCATTGCGAATCGAGCGAGTTGATGGAATTTTTAAGTCGCCAGCTTCATCTGGCTTAAAGATATATTGCTCGGTTCCGCGACGCGATCCATTCTGTTGGAAACAAGCGCACCTATCACTCACCATCGGCTGTCGTTGAAAATGGCGCTTCAAAAAGCCGTACTGTCAAAAACTAGCGGGACTGGACTCCAACGTTTTCCGCGATACGCGCCGCGATAAAATCCGATTACCGCTGCATTTTCTGCAGGCGTCTCCAACCAAATTAAACGCTCAATCAGCCTACGCCATTCGAACGGGCGAGCCGTTGGCGATAATAAGGAAGCGTTTTCCGGGGTTGAGAATTAGTCTCGCGCGATGCAAACGCCATCGCGGGTGTACTTGCTCCTTGCCGGATAAGCTCCGCCTGCCGTTTGGCGGCCTGAAGATATTGAATCAACAGGGACATCGTTCTATCGCTATGCATGTTCATCCTTGAACGTTTGAGGCGGCCGAATTTAAAAACAAAACGGTGGCTCTAGCAAGCCGTAATTCTATATGCGTTCAGCTTCCGTCTAAGCTGCAGCGTCGACATCACAGCACTGCCCACAAATCATCAAATCAACTTACTTAAGAACGAGTTGAATTGTCGATTCGATATCTTGAACGGCGCACGGCTTTCTCAACACTGTTGCGGCGTTGATCCATCGCGCGGTACTCGAAATTTCATAAGCCGGCTGCGCCGACATCACGATCACGGGCGGAATGTTTTTATGTTCGATGTGCAATTGCTCGATTAACGATTCGCCGCGCTCATCGCCCACCTGAAGATCCAGAAGCATCACATGGTAGGTTTTGTGCTTCGCGAAGCTACGCAGTGCCGCCTCGATAGAAGTCACCAACGTGACGCAATGGCCCGACGAGGTAAGCGCACGATCCAGCGTCGGCCCCAGATCGGTGTCGTCCTCTACCAGCAATATGTTGAACGGTCCGTCCATGACAATTACTCGTTTCCTTGAGCGTTGATCTTAGCAGTGTCACGCGTCTTAGAATTAATTCATACCCATCACGTCTTATGTTCACGCCGTTCATTCATGCGTGAGCCATGATGGCGAGACTATGTTGGTCCGATTAACGGAGTCCGATATGCGATATCTAACCGCACTGTTTTTTCTCGTCGTCGCAGGAAGCAGCGTGGCAGCGGATCCGCCTGTCGTTCTAAGCATTAATCCCACGTCGGGTGCCGCCGGAACGTCGGTGGTGATTACGGGCTCCAATTTCACTGCGGCTACAGCGATCGCATTTGGCCCCGCGTCCGCGCCGACATTTGTCGTTAACAGCGATACCTCGATCACCGCAATCGCGCCGCCCGCCGTCGACACGGTGGATGTGATTGTCGTAACCCCATCCGGCGTGAGTGGTACGACGCCCGTCGACCGCTTTACGTACTCGACGAGCGTGCCGGTGACGTTACAGTCATTTGGCGTCGATTGATTGTTGACCAGTTTTTTAGTTTACAAACTCGGTCTTTATTTTCTATCGATCTGAATATTTTCTTTTCGGCCGCTTTTCGACACCGAGATCATGATGCCGATCCCAACCGCGATCGCAACACCGATCACGATCCACGTCCTATCGATGTCGGCCAAAATTCCCAACTTCCAAAGCGCGGCCAAAATGCCGCCGATGACGATGAGAAAACCCAGCATGTAAATCATGATCCATTTCACGACCGATCTCCTTAGTGATCATCCAATGGGAATTGCTTTAAGTCGACACACGTTGCGATCAAGTCTAACGCAACTGCATTCGCGCATTCTTCACGCAAAAGTTCGGAAGATGCAATCAGGAGTTTCAACGCAAGGAGCACTGCAATGCCGTACATCGATACCAAATCAAAACACCCCGATGGATCGCCAGTCCGTCTGCATTACACCGACTGGGGGACAGGCAAACCCGTCATCTTCATCCACGGATGGCCTTCCGACGAAACGATGTGGGAATACCAGCTGACCGAATTGCCGAAGAAAGGTTTGCGCTGCATCGCCTACACGCGTCGAGGATTCGGTAAATCCTGCGCGCCGTGGGACGGGTACGACTACGACACGCTGGCTAGTGATCTCAATGATGTCATCGAAAGTCTCAAACTCGATAAGGTCGCGCTCATCGGATTTTCCATGGGCGGCGGCGAAGTTGCGCGTTATCTCAAGAATTACGGCGCGAGCAAAATATCGAAAGTGATTCTGGTCAGCACTGTTCTTCCCTTCCTGTTGAAACGCGACGACAACCCGGACGGTGTGCCGGCTGATGTCTTCGAGAAAATGTCCGACCAGATGAAGAAAGACCGTGGTGGGTTTCTCGACGACTTTTACAAGCAGTTCTTCGGCGTCGGCATGATTTCGCATCCCGTCAGTGAAGGCTTCCTTGAGCACAGCCGTGAGATTTCCGCATTCTCATCGGCACGCGCCCAGCAGGAGTGCGCGAACGCATTTTCGAGCACCGATTTCCGCCAAGACTTACCCGCCATCAGCGTTCCGACCCTCATCATTCATGGCGATAACGATAAGACGGTGCCGATCGATGCATCAAGCGCGCGCACGGCAAAGCTCATTGCGGGCGCGAAATATAAAATTTACGAAGGCGCACCGCACGGACTTTTCTACACGAACCGCGAGCAGCTCAACGCAGATATCGCCGCGTTCATATAAGGGCGACGAACCGCACCTACGATTGCTGGCTGACGGCATTAGTCAATGCCGTCAGCTGAGCAGGAGTTTTGAATTTCAGACGGCGGTGTCTGAACGACCGAAG
>CAZZWP010000011.1:39964-48005 GCA_964657965.1 uncultured Rudaea sp.
CGTAACCTTTTGGGCTAACGAAGGCTATCCAAATGACTCCCACTGAAAGTGTGGGGTGTGTTAATACATGAACTTGCAATTGTAGGAATATTGCAGGTGCGGAAGAGCCCGCTGTAATGCGGGTTTCTGAAGCTTATAAGATGTCGCGGGATTAGTTCTTGGTGCCGGTGGAGGGAATCGAACCCACACTACCTTTCGGTAACCAGATTTTGAGTCTGGCGCGTCTACCAATTCCGCCACACCGGCTTGATGTGAAACGCGCGGCCGAGGCGGCGCGTGGAGTCAGGCGCGCATTGTAGTGCAACGGAACGCATTTGTGGAACGAGCGGGACGATTCGCGCTCACGATTGCGCATGGTTCAGCGTCACGTGGCTGATCCAATTGCGGCGGCGGCGGTCGAGCCGGTCCGAGGTGCTTTCGTCGTCGAGAGCGGAGGGTATCCGGCGCACGCGTGCGGCGGCTGAGGCGTCGAACGTATTCGTGTTCACGACCGCGTAAAGTCGCCCGTCGATCAGGCACGTCACGGCAGGCACGACACCGCAACGCGTGCATGTCTGGAACTGCGCGCTTTTGGTTCCAAATTCGTACGGTGCGACAAGTGAACGGTCGCGGATCGAGATTTCAAGATGCGCGTCGGATTTGGACGTCCAAACATTTCCGTGCTTTGCGCAGAACGTGCACGTGCATGCGCGCGCGACGATCTCTATCGGATCGGGATCCCAGTCGAGAACGAAGCGAATGTTTTCGCAGTGGCAACTGCCGGCGATCAGCATGCTATCGACGTCTGGATCAGTGCGTCGCGTCCAACGACAATTGGCGCTGATCGCGGATATACCAATGATCGGCCATGGGCCGGAACACAGCGCATTCGGTCATGCGTCCGCGATAGACATGCAACGTCACGGCGATGGCATCGCTACTCGGGTTGCGAATGGTATGGAATTCGTGCGGAGGAATCAGACTTCCCGCCGAGCCCGGCCCCACATTCATCGTACCGCGCGATTCGAAACGGAAGCGGCCGTCGCGCTCATCGACCAATTCGTATGGCGTGATTTCCAGCGAACCGTGCCACACGCCTTCCACGCACCACATGCCGGCGTGATCGTGAATCAACGTACCTTGTCCCGGGCCCCACGTCATCGCGATGATGCTGTAGCCGTGTTCGTCGCTGCGATAAAGTTCGCGTCGCGCGTAGTGATCGGTCGCGCCGCGAAAACAGCATTCCGGCAATTTCACTTCCGGATCGCGGATCAGCGAGCACAACGAATTGCGCAGTTCGTCGGTGATTTCCGTCGCGCAATCGCGGCAGACCGCGCGATCGATCGCACTGACGAGACTCTTGCAACCGGGAAATTCGATAGCGAGCATGGCGGACGCCAGAGATATTACGTGTACATCTTATAACGTAGCGAGAAAACGCGCGATGGCTTCGCCGAAACGCGGAATATCGACGAGAAAACTGTCGTGGCCCTGTGGGCTGTCCAGCGCGACGAAATCGACCTTCGCGCCCGCCGCGGCGAGCCCATCGGCCACTTCTTGCTGCTGCGACAACGGAAAAAGAATGTCCGTGCTAACGCCAATCACAAGCGCACGCTCGACATCGATCTTTTTCAAACCAGCCGCCACGCTGGACGGGCCGGACTTGTCCGCATGGTCGGCGATATCGAACCAATCGCTGGCGCGCGACAAATACAGATACGAATTGGGATCGAAATTGCGCACGAATTTTCGGGCATGTGCGCCGAGATACGATTCCACTGCGAACTCCGCCGCGAACGGGTCTTCGTCGCGCCGATCGTGATCGAGCCGAATGCGCGCGAAGCGTCCCACCCATTCCATCGACGATCGGTAGGTGATCACGCCCAGCTTGCGCGCGATCGACATGCCGGCTTCCGGATAGTGGTCGTCGTCGTATTCGCCTTCGTTCCAATTCGGATCGAGACGAATCGCTTCGCGCTGCAATGATCGGATCGCGATCGCGAACGGTTGCGCCTGCGGAGCGGTGGAAATACTGATGTGCGCGCGGGCGCTGTGCGGATGTTGCGCGAGATAGGCCAATGCGCTCATGCCGCCCATCGAGTTGCCGACCAGGCACGCCAATTTTTCGATGGCCAGATGACGCACCAACTCGAACGCGGAATTGGCGACGTCTTCCAGCGTCAATTCCGGAAAAGTCAATTTGTATACTTCGCCGGTGGTCGGATCGATCGATGCCGGTCCGGTCGACCCTTTGCAACTGCCCAGCGAATTGACGCAGATAACGAACCAACGCTGCGAGTCGATGTATTTGCCGGCGCCGAGCATATCTTCCCACCAGCCCGGTGAAGGATCGATGTCGTTCGACGCGGCGTGCGCGCCGGGCGAAAGTCCGGTAAGGATCAATATTGCGTTGTCACGATTCGCGCTCAGCGTTCCCCACGTTTCGTAAGCGAGCTTCGCGTCGACGAGCGCGCCGCCGCGTCGCATTGGAAACGGTGAAGGCAAATCAAAATACAGCGATGCATCGGTCATGCGGGATCGAACGGAGGACTGAGACGGCGATTATACTTGTTCCGTTTTCCGTTCCGGGTTCGCGCGCAGAGGATTATGTTCGCCAATTCGCGCCACGTGGCCAGTGCACAGCAAACGCCGCACGTGCGATTGGAAGAGATCGTGCGCCGGCATCTGGCTACGCCGTATCGACGAAAACCAAGCAATGCGGGCCGCGAGGCATTTTCGGAAATCAAGGAACGCATCGGTGCGCGGCGCTGGATGCTTGACGCCGGCTGCGGAACGGGAGAGAGCACATGCGAACTCGCGCGGCGGTTTCCCGATCACGTCGTCGTTGGCATCGATAAATCGGCTGCGCGACTCGCAAAGACTACGGATTCGACAAAACCGGCGAACGCTGTGCTCGTCCGCTGCGATTGCGTGGATTTCTGGCAGCTGGCGGCCGCGGAGGCTATGCGATGCGATCGTCAATTCTTGCTGTATCCGAATCCCTGGCCGAAGCCGGATCATGTTAAGCGCCGTTGGCACGCGCATCCGATTTTTCCGGCGTTGCTCGCGGTTGGCGGTGAGATCGAGCTGCGAACGAACTGGCGAATTTATGCGGAGGAATTCAGCATCGCGTTGCGAGTGCTCGGCATCGACGCGATGCTGTCCTCAGTCGACGGTGCCGACGCGTTGACGCCGTTCGAGCGCAAATATCACGCATCCGGCCATCCGCTTTACCGGCTAGACGCTTTTCCATGCATGCGACATGCTTAGTCCAGGATCGCACGCCATTTTTCGATCTTCGCATCGAGCGACAACACGTTTCGTCCGGGAACGGGACTTGTCGACGGCAGGTGCAGCAACCGCAATCCGTCGGGCGTCGTGAGCGTCACGTGACGCTCGAATAGATTCGCCGCCTTGCCGCCGTTGAGAACCAAGGTGCGGAGATTCGGCATGCGCTCGAAGACGGCTGCAAAGTCGTTGGCGAGCGGGTTTCGAATGCGCCCGTCGAGACTTCCTTTGCGTTCCGCGCTGTGCAGAACATCCCACAATGCGATGCCGTTGGATTTCAGAAATGACACGCGCGCATCCCACGTCGTGCCGATCTCGCTATCGAGAACCCTGCCAAGAATCGTCCAGAAATGATTGCGCGGATTGGCATAGTACTGCTGCATTCGCAGCGACTGATCGCCCGGCAGGCTGCCGAGTATCAGGATTTTCGCGTGCGGCCACTCGATCGGCGCCAGACCGCGTTTCACGTCAGAATTTATGGAACGACCTGATTGATCGTGAGCGCGACCGGATCGCTCGTATGCACATCCATCGGCTTCGATACGACCTGCAGATCGCCGCTCTGCGCGATGGCATTGCCGGATTTCGAGATACGTGCGCCGACGATCACTTGTGGAAATTGCGACAATTTCATCGTCGGCATCATGCCCATGTCGTCGGTGAGCGTCACCGTTGTCGGCAGTTTGTCGGCCGTCATGCGCTGGATCGCCAGCGGCATCGGCGGACCGCTCGCGGCTTTTGCATAGACGAACAGCACATCGTCCGGCGCCAGTTTATCTTTCAGTTTTGGATCGAGCGCGACACTGACAACCAGATGCGGACCGGATGCGTCACTCGCACTCGGTGCCTGCGACGCATCGGCGGACGCATCCGCTATTTCTTCTTCCGGCGGCGGTGGTTTGCCGTCGCGCTCGGCTTCGGCTCTGGCGATTTCCTGTTTCACCGAGGCAATGGTTTTCGAATCCTTCGGCAACACGGCGATCAGGCGATTCCACCGTGCGATCGCTGCATCGTATTTTTTCTGCTGATAGTCGCCGATACCCAACAACCACAATCCGCGTTCATTGTCGGGCGACGTCTTCATCGCCGTTTCGATCAAGCGACGCGGCTCGCCGTCGATGCGCCGGTCCGGCGTCGACAACGCCAACACCTCGGCGTAGGCAATCGTAATGTCGGGATTTTCCGGCGCGATATCCGTTGCGTGTTTCAACGCATCGCGCGCGTGTTCAAAGTGCTCGGTCGCCTCGTATGCGCGGCCGAGCAGCGTCCAGCCTTCGGCATCTTGCGGGTTTTTCTTGAGCTTGTCGGCCAATGTCGCGATGGCCTGGTCCATATTCTGACTATGATCGGCCGGCGGCTGATCGGCGACCGTTTTTGCGCTTCCGTCGACGGCACCGGGCTCGCCGACGGTGCGATACAAAAGAATCGCCAGCGCGGGCAACAGAAGAGCGACACCCAATGCCGCATATATCGTGCTGCGCGAACGTTGTGTGCTCGGGGCATTGAGCGAACCGAGCAGCCGATCGGCGAGTTCGGTGCGCTTCGCGGCATATTCCGAGTCGGTGAGAACGCCGTTGGCGCGTGCCGCGTTGAGCGCCTCGAGCAATCGACGCGCTTCTTTTGCGGCGTCGGGCGCCGCACCGGTGCGAAGCAGTGGCGTCAGCACGAAAACCAACGCGGTGACGAGCATGATGCCCGCCACGAAAATAAATAACGCCATCACCAATCTTCCTCGGATGACGCGACGGCCATCGGCTGACGCGTTCGTTTGCGCAGAATGTTGACGATCACGATCGCGCCGATCAGCACCAGCACACCGGGCGCGAACCACAGCAGCCACGTACCGGGTTTCATCGGCGGATCGTACAGGACAAAATCGTTATAGCGCGCCACGAGATATTGCTTGATCTCCGTGTCGCTTTTTCCACTTTGCATCATGTCGAAAACCTGGCGGCGCAATTCGCCGGCGAGTTGCGCTTCGGAATCCGCCAGGTTCTGATTCTGACAAACCAGGCAACGCAATTCGCGCGTGAGGTTCTGAAATCGAACTTCTTCAGCGCGGTCTTTAAACGGCAGCGGATCGATAGCAAACGCGGTTTGCGCGATGACGAAGATCGACAACGCGATCCCGAGTGCAACGAAGAAACGCTTCATGGATTCTTCTTCGCCTCGGCGTTGAGCGCGGCGAGTTGCGGTTTCAATTCCGACGCGATCAATTCCGGCGTGAACATGCCGATGCGTTTATAGCGGACGACACCTTGCGCATCGACGAGAAACGATTCAGGCGCCATGTACACGCCGAAATCGATGCCGGCGCGGCCGTCGCGATCGGTCATCACGGCATCGTACGGATTGCCGAATTGCGCGAGCCAGCGCTGCGCATCGGCCGGATCGTCGCGCCAGTCCAGGCCGATCAATTTGATACCCAACGGTTTCACGGCGGCGGTGAGAATCGGATGTTCGTACTGGCACGTCGGACACCAGCTGCCGAACACATTGAGAATATACGGCTTGCCCAGCAAATCGGCGCGGCTTAGTTTTTTGTCCGCATCGTATAAAAGTGGAAGAGTGAACTCCGGCGCCTTTTTATCGATGAGCGGCGACGGAACTTCCGTCATTTCATGATGCTTGTTCCATTGGATGCCGAACGCGAGCAGCGCCACGACGGCGATGAAGACAAGCAATGGAACAAGCCGGCTCATCACGTCGTGGCCGGCGACAGTTCAGAAGCAGGTGCGATGGGTGCTGCGTCTTCCGCTCGACCCGGCAATGCACGGAAGCGACGATCAGTCGCGGCGAGGAATCCGCCGAACATCATGAACAGCCCGCCCAGCCAGATCCAGCGCACGAAGGGTTTCACGTAAACGCGCACGGACCACGCGCCGTTGTCGAGCGGTTCGCCCAATGCGACATACAGATCGCGGAATATACCGGGATGAATCGCCGCAATCGTCTGCGGCTGACCGCCGCCGGAATAGTCCCGCTTCTGAGGATGCAGCAGTGCGATCACGGCATCGCCTTCGCGCACTTCGATCGCACCCTGATCCGCGATGTAATTCGGACCTTGCGCGCGTTCGACGCCCTTGAAGCGAAAATCGAGTCCGCTGATGGTGATTGCTTCGTTCGGCGCAACCCGCAGATCGCGCTCGACGCTGGTCGCTTCCGTGATCAAGACGCCGGCCACAAATACCGCGACGCCGAAATGCGCGAAGATCATGCCGAGCATTTCCGGTGTGTAGCGCTTTCCGCGCGGCGCATCGCGCCAGCGTTTGATCGCGTAGAGAATAATGCCGATGCCGACCCACAATGTCGCCGCCACGCCGGCGCCGCCGCGCAACGGTAAATCATGCGTCAGCAATTTCGCGGCGATCGCAGCCACGATGGCGATCGCGAAGGCAGGACGCAGCGCGCGCAATGTCGCGCGCCAATCCGCCATCGCCCAACGGAAAAATGGACCGAGCGGCATCAGAAAAATAACCGGCAACATCAGCAGCACGAACATGAAACCGAAATACGGCGGGCCAACCGAAATGCGTCCGACGCCGAGCGCGTCGCCGATCAGCGGATACAGCGTGCCAAGCAACACCATCGCGGCCGCGCACGTGAACAGCAAATTGTTGATGAGCAGCAACGTCTCACGCGACAACAACCGGAATGCTTTACCACCCGCGACTTTCGGCGCGCGTATCGCGTAGATGATCAGCGAACCGCCGACCACGACGCCGAGAAATGCGAGGATGAACGTGCCGCGCTTCGGATCGCTCGCAAACGCGTGCACGCTAGTCAGCACACCCGAACGCACAAGAAATGTACCGAGTAAAGAAAGGGAAAATGCGAAAATGGACAAAAGTAGCGTCCACGCGCGGAAGCTGCCGCGCTTCTCGGTGACCGCCTGCGAGTGAATCAACGCCGTGCCGACCAGCCACGGCATGAACGAAGCGTTTTCCACCGGATCCCAAAACCACCAGCCGCCCCAGCCGAGCACGTAATAAGCCCACCAGCTCCCGAGCGAAATGCCGAGCGTCAAAAATGCCCACGCGACATTCGTCCACGGCCGCGCCCAGCGCACCCATGCGATATCCAGTTCACCGCCAAGCAACGCGGCGATGGCAAACGCAAACGCAACGGAGAATCCCACATAACCGGTGTAGAGCATCGGCGGATGCATGATCAAACCGGGATCTTGCAGAATCGGATTCAGATCGTTGCCATCCGCCAATCCCGGCAAATGACGCAGAAACGGATTCGATGTGAGAATCGTAAACAACAGAAATCCGAAACTGATGAAACCCAACACGCCGAGTACACGCGCCATCAATGCGTCGGGAAGTTTGCGGCTAAACGCGGCTACCGCCACCGTCCAGACATTCAAAATCAGAATCCACAACAACAGCGAACCTTCATGCGCGCCCCAAACCGCGGGAAAACGGTAATACCACGGCAGCGAAAGGTTGGAATTCTGCGCGACATAAACGACGGAAAAATCCTGCGTCACGAACGCGTACGTGAGCAGCGCAAACGCCAGCATGACGAAAACGGCTTGCCCTGCGACGACGGGACGAGCGAGTCCGATCAGCGTCGCGTTGCCGCGCCATGCGCCGTAAATTGGCAGCGTGAATTGCACGAACGCGAGCAGCAGCGCGAGGATGAGAGCGAATTGGCCGAGTTCGGGTGACATTAGTTCATCAAGCTCAGGTAAGTTTCACTGGTTTGTCGGAACGGCGTTCGCGGCTTTTGCCTTTGCAATGGCATCGGCCACTTCCTTCGGCATATA
>CAZZWP010000012.1:0-43071 GCA_964657965.1 uncultured Rudaea sp.
GCGCCGAACTTCTTCAACGCGCGCTCGACGATCTCGATGGCGCGATCGACGCCGGCGCAAAATCCGCGGGGGTTGGCGAGTACGACTTCCACGACGGATATTCTACCTCGACGCGGGTTTGCCGGATGCAAAGAGTCCAAAAATCACCAGTAACGCGGCGCCCACGCTGATGGCCGAATCGGCGATATTGAACGAAGGAAAGACCCAGTCGCGATAGTACACTTGTATAAAATCGGTCACGGTTCCCGCGTGAATGCGGTCCACCAAATTGCCGACCGCGCCGCCGATCACGAGCGAAACCGGCAGCGCCGTTTTCCAATCGTCGCGTGCTGTGCGCTTCAGCCAAATCGTCAACGCAATCGTCACGCACAACGCCAGCGCGGTGAAAAGCCAGCGTTGCCATCCAGGCTGATCGGCAAGGAAACTGAACGCGGCACCGGTGTTGAATGCGAGTGTCCAGTTGAAAAACCCGGGAATCACTTCGTGCGGGACGTAGGGTTCGAGATGAGCGATCACGAACGCCTTGGTTACCTGGTCGATGGCGATAACCACGGCGGACGCGATAAGCCACACGAGCGCGCTTCTCCGAAACATCGCGACTTCCGGCATCAGAAAAACTGCCTGTGTTCGCCGGGATGACCGGGAAGATTCGAAACGCAGCGGCCGCAGATGTCGGGGTTTTCAGGATCGATACCGATGTCCGTTCGATAATGCCAGCAGCGAATGCACTTCGTTGCTTCGCTGCGCGCCGCTGCGATCCAAACCGTTACGCGATCTGTTTTCAGTTCGATCGCGTCATCCGGTTTTTCTGCCGGTGAGGCGAGCTTCAATCCTGAGGTGATGAAGAGAAAATGCAGTTCTTCCAAGGCCTGGTTCGTATCGGCGCTGAGCAAGTCTGCGAATGGCAGAAAATCCGCGTACAGGATGACGTCGGCTTCAAGTGAGGCGCCAATCGCGCCTCCGTTGCGCATTGTCTCGAGCAATTTCGCGACGGCAGATCGGACGGCGAAAAGCTCGGTCCATGCCATGCGCTGTTCGGGCGATCCTTGCAGCGGCGCCAGTTCGTCGTACCACGTCTCGAACAGAACGGACGCGCCATGCGAGCCGGGAATCAGTGGCCAGATTTCCTCGGCCGTGAAACTTAAGATCGGCGCGAGCCATCGTGTCAGCGCTTCAAGAACGCGATACATCGCGCTCTGCGCACTACGCCGGCCTTGACTGTTTTCTTGCATTGTATACAAACGGTCTTTAGTCACATCGAGATACAACGAACCCAGTTCGTTCGTGCAGAAATTCTGAATGCGCTGAACGATTTCCGGAAAGTCATATTTCGAGTAGGCGGCGATCACCGACTGCTGCGTGTCGTACGCTTGCTGCACGGCCCATTGATCGAGCAACAAGCTGTCGTCGACGGCGACGAGATGTTGCGCGGGATCGAATCCGTGCAGATTGCCGAGAAGAAAACGTGCCGTATTGCGGATGCGGCGATATGCGTCGGCGACGCGTTTCAGGATTTCGTCGGACAGCGCCATTTCGTTGCGATAGTCAGCGGACGCAATCCATAGACGCAAAATATCCGCGCCGTAATTTTTCATCACGTCTTGTGGCTCGATGCCGTTGCCGAGCGATTTCGACATCTTTCGGCCTTGCGCATCGACGGTGAATCCGTGAGTTAAGACTTCGTCGTAGGGCGCGTGTCCATGCATGGCGACCGACGTCAGCAGCGACGAGTGAAACCATCCGCGATGCTGATCGGAGCCTTCCAAATACATCACTTTGTCGCCGGCCTTTCGGGCGAGATTCGGCCGTTGATCGAGCACGCAAAAATGCGTGACGCCGGAATCGAACCAGACATCGAGAATATCGCGGACCTTTTCGTAATGTTCCGCGTCGTCGCCGAGCAGCTCTCGTGTATCGATCGCGTACCACGCGTCGGCGCCTTCGCGCTCGACGCGTTGCGCGACCAGCTCCATCAACTCGACCGAACGCGGATGCGGTTCACTTGTGGATTTGTGCACAAATAGCGCGATCGGAACGCCCCACGTGCGCTGGCGCGAAATACACCAGTCGGGACGTCCTTCGATCATGCCGTAGATGCGTTCTTCACCCCAGGCCGGATACCAATCGACGTCTTCGCGGATCGCTTTCAACGCATCGACCCGCAGATTTTTCTCTTCCATGCCGATGAACCATTGCGGCGTCGCGCGAAAAATCACGGGCGTGCGATGGCGCCAGCAATGCGGATAGCTGTGCGTGATTTCTTCCGCCGATAGCAGTACGCCGCGGTCACGCAGCAATTCGATAATGGCGGGATTGGCTTTCCAGATGTATTGGCCGCCGAAGATTTCGGTGTCCGGCAAATAGACGCCATTCGGTCCGACGGGATTGAGAACTTGCAGACCATAACGCTTGCCCACAACGAAGTCGTCGGCGCCATGGCCCGGCGCGGTATGTACTGCGCCTGTTCCTTCTTCGGCGGAGACGTGATCACCGAGAATGATGGGAACGAGGCGCTCGTAAAAAGGATGCCGCAATTCTTGGTTTTCGAATTCGCTTCCCGCGACCGTTTTCGTCGACGCGGGTACCAATTCGTTTTCCGAAACGTTCGAAAATTTTCCGTATCGAGTGGCGACTTTCGATGCCAGATCAGTGGCGACTAGCAAGTACAAACGATGCTCACCGCGCGCTGGGCCCTCGATGAGCGAATAATCAAGATCGGGGCCGAGAGAGACCGCCATGCTCGCGGGCAGCGTCCATGGCGTCGTCGTCCAGATCGGCACGGCAACGCTGTCGCCATCCTTCAACTCAACGCCGAACTTCGAGGCGATCGTCTTCGGATCGACGGCATCGTACGCAACATCGATCGCCGGCGATTGTTTGTCGTGATATTCGATCTCCGCTTCGGCCAATGCGGAGCCGCAATCGAAACACCAATGCACGGGCTTGAAACCGCGTGAGATATGGCCGCGCTCATAGACTTTCGCCAGCGCCCGAATCTCGTCGGCTTCGAACTTGAAATTCATCGTCAGATACGGATTGCTCCAATCGGCGAGTACACCGAGACGTTTGAAATCCGCGCGCTGCAAATCGATTTGCTTCGCCGCGTATTCGCGGCAGAGTTTGCGGAATTCCGCTGCGTCGACTTTTACGCCGACTTTGCCGACTTTCTTTTCGACGGCGACTTCAATCGGAAGCCCATGGCAATCCCAACCCGGCACGTAGGGTGAACGCAAACCCGCCATCAATTTCGATTTGACGACAATATCTTTCAGAATTTTGTTGACGGCGTGGCCGAGATGAATCGCGCCGTTCGCATACGGCGGGCCATCGTGAAGAATGAACGCGTGTTCGCGATGCGCCGTGCGTTTCTGGATTTCGCCGTATCGATCGGCTTTTTCCCACGCCGCGAGCATGGCCGGTTCTCGCTTGGCGAGATCGGCCTTCATCGCGAAATCAGTTTGCGGCAGATTGATCGTATTTTTGTAATCGATGGTCACGTCGTGGCTCCGGCTGTCGCATTCGCGCAGCCTAAAATGATGCGCGCCTGGTCGGCGTCGCGATCGATCTGTTGCACCATCGCGTCGAGGCTGTCGAATTTTTCCTCGTCGCGTAACTTTTCCACAAATTCCACTTGTATCTTTTTTCCGTACAGATCGCCGTCGAAGTCGAACAGATGCGCTTCGAGCAGCGGCTCTTTTCCGTTCACTGTCGGTCTAACGCCGAGGCTGGCCACGCCCGGAAGCGCGCCGGAATGCACACCGTATACTTGCACGGCGAACACGCCGCCGACCGGCGACACGCGCGAACCCAGCCGCAGATTCGCCGTCGGATAACCCAGCTTGCGACCGAGCTGCTGACCGTAGACAACATGTCCACCGATCTCAAAACGTCGTCCCAGCAAACGCGCTGCGTGCATGAATTCACTCGCGGCGAGCAAGGTGCGGATTCGTGAGCTCGATACGCGTTCGCCATCGACAAAAAAATGTTCGACGGCATGCGCATGAAATCCATTATCGGCGCCGAGCCGTTGCAACATCGCCAGGTCGCCCGCGCGGCCATGCCCAAAACGAAACGCATCGCCGACAAACACATCCTTCGCGGCCAATCGTCGAACGACGATCTGTTCGATGAAGGATTCCGCGCTCATCGCCGCCAGACGCGCATCGAAACGCAACAACAAGACGCGCTCGATGCCGGCTTTCATCAATAACTCGACTTTCTCGCGCGCCGACGTCAATTGCGCCACGCCTGCACCGAAATAAGCGCGCGGAATCGGCGCGAATGTCACGGCGACCGGCATCGCGTCGAGATTTCTCGCCCGCGCGACAACGCGATCGATCACGGCGCGGTGACCGCGATGCACACCATCGAATGCGCCGATGCAGACCACACTGCCGCGCGACGCAAGGCAGGGCCCGGCGACGTCCCGGAAAAGCCGATTCATCACGAGAGTATAGCGATCAGTGGGCTCTTAAATCACGCATTCGGAAACCCGCCAAGAACAATGCACCGATGTAGACCGAGCCGGCGACACCGATCAGCGCCAGCAAATGCAATACGCGCGACCATGTCGGCCAAATCGTCCAATCCGGCCAGACATACATTCCGGCGGCGAGGACGACGATCAAGGCCGCGCACGCGATGCCTAAGCGAAACCAGTGCGTCGCCCATCCGGACTGACGGACGAAAATGCCTTCGCGTTTGAGCGAGCGCCACAACAGGGCGAGATTGAGATAACTCGCCAGCGCGCTGGCCAGCGCCAACCCCATGTGCAATCCGGGCACGCGCGCGATCTCGGCGAAGATTCCATCCGACGCGTCGCCGCGCTGGCGCCACAGCGTAAAAAGCAGTCCGACGAAAATGAGATTCAACGCCATGTTTGCAATCATCGCCGCGACGCCGGCGCGTACCGGTGTCTTCGTATCTTGTCGCGCGTAAAACGCCGGACCGACGACTTTGACGAGCGCGAACGCCGGCAATCCAAGGCTCAACGCCGACAAGGACAGCGCGGCCATGTCGGTGTCGTGCGCGGTGAATTGGCCGTGTTGCAAAAGAGTCGCGAGCATCGGTTTGGCCAGGATGACGAGACCGATCATCGCCGGCACGGAAATCAGCAGCGCGGTTCGCAAGCCCCAGTCGAGCGCTTTGGAAAATCCTTCGCGATCGGTGCTGACGTGATGGCGCGAAAGACTCGGCAAAATTACCGTTCCCAGCGCGACACCAAAAACGCCGAGCGGAAATTCGAGCAATCGATCGGTTTGCGCGAGCCATGTCTGCGATCCGGAAATGAGAAACGAGGCGATTACGGTATCGAGCAATAAATTGATCTGCGCGATGGATGATCCGAACAATGTCGGCACCATGAGTTTCAGAATTCGTTGGACATCCGGATTTTTCCAACCCCAACGCGGCCAGGCGAGCAGATCGAGTTTGGCCAGCGTGGGAAATTGCAGCAGCAATTGCAGAATTCCGGCGACGAAAATCGACCAGCCGAGCGCCATGATCGGAACATCCATGCGCGGCGCGATCCATAGTGCACCGGCGATCATGCAGAGATTCAAAATGACGGGCGTGATTGCCGGCAGCGCGAAACGGTGAAAACTGTTGAGTACGCCGCCCGCGAGCGCAGTAAGCGATACGAACAGCAAGAACGGGAACGTCACGCGTAACAAATTCGACGTCAGCGCGAACTTTTGTGGATCGTCAATTGCGCCAGGTGAAAAGCCCGCCGTGAACCAATCGGAGCCGAGTACGCCGATGGCCGTGACGATCAGAAGGATGCCACCGAGCGTGCCGGAAACGCGCGAGACCAACGATTTCAATTCAGCGTGATCGCGCGTTTCTTTAACTTCGGTGAAAACAGGAACGAACGCGGTGGAGAACGATCCTTCCGCGAACAGACGGCGCATGAAATTCGGAATGCGGAAGGCGACCCAGAACGCGTCCGTCGTCGAATTCGCGCCGAACGCGGAGGCGATCGTCATCTCGCGCACGAGGCCCAGCAAGCGCGAAATGAACGTCATCGCGCTGAACGACATCATCGAGCGAAAGAGGGTCGGAGCCTTCATCGGGGGGTGCCGGCGCCGACAAATCCGCCATTTCGATTGACGCAAACCCGCGCAATCCTTACAATTAGCGCCCTTTTTGCATCCCCCGATTCCCCACCTTTTCCACGTATTTCTGGAGTTTTATCTTGGCCAATATCAAATCCGCCAAAAAGCGCGCACGTCAGGCGGTGAAGCGCAACGCACGCAATGCCAGCTCGCGCTCGATGCTGCGTACGGCGATCAAAAAGGTCGTCAATGCGATCGAAGCGAAAGACAAGACGGCGGCGCAAGCGGCCTACAAGTCGGCCGAACCGATCATGGATCGCTATTCCAGCCGCGGTCTGATCCATAAGAATAAGGCGTCGCGTCATAAGAGCCGTCTCAGCGCGCACATCAAGGCGCTCGGCTGAGGCCATCGGTTTTCGTTTGGCGAAAAAGCCGGCGCACGCCGGCTTTTTTATTGCGCCGACGCTCGACCGCATCACGCGTCTTCGCTGCGCAACGATTCGGCCGCCTCGGCCTTGATGCGATCGAAGAAATCCTGAATCTTCAGGCAGACGTCCCACGTTCCTTCGCGCGCGATGGCCGAGACGACGAACCACGGCGCTTTCCATTTGAGTTTGCGTACGAGCGCTTTGGCGCGCTTCTGACGTTCGTCTTCGGCCATCAAGTCCATCTTGTTGAAGACGAGCCAGCGCGGACGCGTGAGCAATTCCGGATCGAATTTCTCAAGCTCGGCTTCGATCGCGTGAACTTGTTCGACGGGATCGGTTTCATCGTCGAGCGGGGCCATGTCGACGAGATGCAGCAACAATCGCGTGCGCGACACGTGCTTCAGAAATTGGATGCCGAGACCGGCGCCATCCGCCGCGCCCTCGATCAGGCCCGGAATGTCGGCGATGACGAAACTCTGATCCGTCCCGATGCGAACGACACCGAGATGCGGCTGCAACGTCGTGAACGGATAATCGGCGACGCGCGGCGTTGCCGCCGACACGGCGCGTATAAATGTGGATTTTCCCGCATTCGGGAAACCGAGCAGGCCGACGTCCGCCAGCACCTTCAGCTCCATCCGCAATTCACGGACTTCGCCTTCCGTGCCCGGCGTGGCTTTGCGCGGCGAGCGATTCACCGAACTTTTGAATACCGTGTTGCCCGCGCCGCCATGACCGCCGACGGCAACTTTCAATCGTTCGCCGTGCCGGATCAGGTCGCCGATCGTTTCGTCGGTATCGACGTTGATGACGGATGTTCCGACCGGCACGCGGATCACGCAATCCTCGCCGTTCTTGCCCGCCATCTGACGTCCCATGCCATTTTCGCCGCGTTGCGCGCGGAATGTGCGCTCGTGACGGAAATCGACGAGCGTGTTGAGCCCTTCGTCGGCGACCAGCCATACGTCGCCGCCGTCACCGCCGTTGCCACCGTCCGGACCGCCGAGCGGAATGGATTTCTCGCGTCGGAAACTCACGCAGCCGTTGCCGCCGTTGCCGGCATGGACGGTGATTTCGGCTTCGTCGACGAATTTCATTTCAGATGCTCAGTGATAGAACGAGCGAAAGTATACAAACTCGCAAAATAGATTGTCGCTAACGAAAAGCCCCGCGCGGGGCGGGGCTCTGTCGAACTTATGGCGTGGAAGATTTACGCCTTGGCGACGCTCACCGTGCGGCGGTTGGCTCCGCCTTTCACGCTGAATTCCACTTTGCCGTTCACCAGCGCGAACAACGTGTGATCGCGGCCGAGGCCCACACCCGTACCCGGATGAAACTGAGTACCGCGTTGACGCACGATGATGTTGCCGGCTTCCACGGCTTGTCCGCCGTAGATCTTGATGCCGAGGTATTTCGGGTTCGAGTCGCGGCCGTTACGGGTACTGCCGCCAGCTTTTTTGTGTGCCATGGTCGATTACTCCTTGTCCGCCGCTTTTTCGTGCTTCGCAGATTTCTTCTCGTGAGAAATACCGGTGATTTCGATCTCGGTATAGTGCTGACGATGGCCCATCTGCTTCATGTGATGCTTGCGGCGGCGAAATTTGATGATGCGGATCTTGTCGGCGCGGCCATGCGATTTGATCGTGGCCGCGACGCTGGCGCCGGAGACGAGCGGCGCACCGATGTTGATGCTGTCGCCTTCGCCCACCATAAGAATTTCTTCGAACTTGACCGCCGAGCCGACATCGCCTTCCAGCTTTTCCACGCGAAGGGTTTCACCCTCCACTACGCGGAACTGGCGACCGCCCGTTTTGATGATTGCGTACATGTCTTGCCTTCCTCTGTAGTTATTCTGATAACGGTGTTGTGAAGCGTGTTGCGCAAAATCAACGAGATAGCCGTGCATTTTAGCGAATACGGCGGCGTTCGGTCAAACCAAATTTGCTTCATGCCGTTATTTAGCCTCGCCGCCTTGAATTAGCGACGCCGAGCAAACATCCCAAGGGGGCGATTGCTTGGACCCATCTGTTTTCACAGGAGTTTTTCCGATGTTAGCTACTCCCGCCTACGCCGCTGTCGACGCCAAGTCGAAACTCGCCCCGTTTTCGATCGACCGGCGCGAACCTGGGCCGCACGACGTTCTCATCGACATCGCGTATTGCGGCGTCTGCCATTCCGACATTCACCAGGCCCGCGACGAATGGGGCAATTCGATCTTCCCGATGGTGCCGGGCCATGAAATCGTCGGCAAAGTCTCGAAGGTGGGTAGCGCCGTCAAGAAATGGAAGCAAGGCGACGTCGTCGGCATCGGCTGTTTTGTCGACTCGTGCCGCGTGTGCGAAGCGTGCAAGTCGGGCGAAGAACAATTCTGCGCGAACGGCATGAGCGTCACTTATAACGGCTACGAACGCGATGCGAATGGATTGAACAAATCCAAGCCGACCTACGGCGGTTACTCGACTCGCGTGACGGTCAACGAAGATTACGTGTTGCGCATTCCGGAAGGCATTCCGCTCGATCGCGCCGCGCCGCTGTTGTGCGCAGGCATCACGACGTACTCGCCGCTGCGCCACTTCGGGGTCAAGAAGGGTGACCAGGTTGCGATCGTCGGATTGGGTGGTCTCGGCCATATGGGCGTGAAGCTCGCGCACGCGATGGGCGCGCACGTGACGGTGCTCAGCCACTCGCCGAGCAAGCGCGACGACGCACGAAAACTGGGCGCCGACGATTTCATCGCCACGAAAGATCCGGATGCGTTCACGAAAAATGCCGGCAAATTCGATTTCATTCTCGACACCGTTTCCGCGCAGCATGATTACAACGCCTATCTGCAGCTTCTAAAACGCGACGGTACGATGTGCCTCGTCGGGTTGCCCGATCCGACGCCGCTGTCGGCAGGTCCGCTCATCATGGGCCGCCGCAAGCTGGCCGGCTCATTGATCGGCGGTATCAAAGAGACGCAGGAAATGCTGGATTTCTGCGCGGAGCACGGCGTGGCGTCCGATATTGAATTGATCCCGATCGACCATATCAATGAAGCATACGAACGGATGGTCAAAGGCGACGTTCGTTACCGTTTCGTGATCGATATCGCCAGTCTCAAGTAACGAGACCGCTTCGCTCAATCCTTGCAAACTGCACGCGTGCCGGTACTTGACCGGCGCGCTATAGTGTTCACTTGTCTTTTTTTCCGCGACCGGGTTCAAGAAAGAAATGATGGATTTCATTCGCATACGCGGCGCACGCACGCACAATCTGAAGAACATCGATCTCGATCTGCCGCGCGACAGCCTGATCGTGATCACGGGCTTGTCCGGCTCCGGAAAATCATCGCTGGCCTTCGATACGATTTACGCAGAAGGTCAGCGCCGCTACGTCGAATCGCTGTCCGCGTATGCGCGGCAATTCCTGTCGGTCATGGAAAAACCCGATGTCGATCACATCGAG
Organism: uncultured Rudaea sp.; assembly: GCA_964657965.1. Taxonomy (GTDB): domain Bacteria; phylum Pseudomonadota; class Gammaproteobacteria; order Xanthomonadales; family Rhodanobacteraceae; genus Rudaea. Next base: position 9,929 of record CAZZWP010000012.1, read on the forward strand.
GGGTTGAGCCCGGCCATTTCGATCGAGCAGAAATCGACGTCGCATAATCCGCGTTCGACGGTCGGCACGATCACTGAAATCTACGATTACCTGCGTCTGCTCTTCGCGCGCGTGGGCACGCCGCGTTGTCCCGATCACCACATTCCATTGCAGGCGCAGACGGTCAGTCAGATGGTCGACGCCGCGCTCGCGTTGGATCCGGAAAAACGTTTCATGCTGCTTTCGCCCGTGATCCGCGAGCGCAAAGGCGAACATCTGCAAGTTTTCGAGCAATTGCGCGCGCAGGGTTTCGTGCGCGCGCGCGTCGACGGCACGTTATACGAACTCGACGCCGTTCCGCCGCTGACGCTGCGCCAGAAACACACGATCGAAGCGGTCATCGACCGATTCCGTCCCGCAGAAGATATCAAGCAGCGTCTGGCCGAATCGTTCGAGACGGCATTGCGTCTCGGCGACGGCGTGGTGTTGCTCGTCGATATGGACGATGACAAAGCGGCGCCGACGTTATTCTCGTCGCGCTTTTCGTGCCCGTTGTGCGACTACTCGCTGCCCGAACTCGAACCGCGCTTGTTCTCGTTCAACTCGCCCGTCGGTGCATGCGGAACGTGCGATGGCCTCGGCGTCACGCAAGTCTTCGATCCGGGCCGCGTCGTCGTGCATCCGAACTTGAGCCTCGCCGCCGGTGCGGTGCGCGGTTGGGATCGTCGCAACATGTATTACTTCCAGCTGATCCTGTCGCTGGCACGTCATTACAAATTCGATATCGATACGCCGTGGGAACAATTGCCCGAAGCGATTCGCCATGCGATTTTGTCCGGTTCCGGCGACGAAATCATCAGCTTCCGTTATCTCACCGAGAATGGCGGAAGTGTCGCGCGCAAGCATCGCTTCGAAGGCATCGTGCCGAATCTCGAACGCCGTTATCGCGAAACGGAATCGCCCGCCGTTCGCGAAGAACTGGCGAAGTTCATCACCGAACGGCCGTGTCCGGATTGTCACGGCGAGCGGTTGAATCGCAGCGCGCGCAACGTGTTCGTCGCCGACGCGAATTTGCCGGCGCTTACGGCGTTGCCTATCGATCAGACATTGCAGTTTTTCCACGGCCTCAAACTCGCCGGGTGGCGCGGCGAAATTGCGGGCAAGATCGTGAAGGAAATTCGCGAACGTTTGCGTTTTCTCGTCGACGTCGGACTCGATTATCTGACGCTTGATCGCCAGGCCGAGTCCTTGTCCGGCGGCGAAGCGCAACGCATTCGTCTTGCCAGCCAGATCGGCGCGGGACTCGTCGGCGTGATGTACGTGCTCGACGAGCCGTCGATTGGTTTGCATCAGCGCGACAACGAAAGACTGCTCGGAACATTGACGCGGCTGCGCGATCTCGGCAACACAGTGATCGTCGTCGAACATGACGAAGACGCGATTCGCATGGCCGATCATGTCGTCGACATCGGTCCTGGCGCGGGCGTGCACGGCGGCGAAGTCGTCGCGCAAGGCAAGCTCAAGAATATCCTGGCGGCGCCGCGATCGCTGACTGGTCAATATCTCTCCGGAAAACGCGGCATCGAAGTTCCGAAGAAACGTCATGCGCCGGATCCGGATCGTCTGCTCAAAGTTCTCGGCGCATCGGGCAACAATCTGAAAGACGTCGATCTGGAAATTCCGGCGGGATTGTTTATCGCCGTCACGGGCGTTTCGGGTTCTGGCAAATCGACGCTGATCAACGACACGCTGTTCCGTCACACTGCGGCGGAATTGAACGGCGCGAATGAAAAACCGGCGCCATTCGCGAAAGTGGAAGGTCTGGATTTGTTCGACAAAGTCGTCGACATCGATCAGTCGCCGATTGGCCGCACGCCGCGCTCGAATCCGGCGACGTACACGGGCCTCTTCACGCCGCTGCGCGAATTGTTCTCGCAGGTTCCCGAATCACGCGCACGCGGCTATCAGCCGGGACGTTTCTCGTTCAACGTGAAAGGCGGCCGTTGCGAAGCGTGCGAAGGCGATGGCTTGATCAAAGTCGAAATGCACTTTCTGCCGGACGTCTACGTTGCGTGCGACGTCTGTCACGGGAAGCGCTACAACCGCGAGACGCTGGAAATTCACTACAAAGGCCACACGATTTCCGACGTCCTGGAAATGACGGTGGAAGACGCACTCAAACTGTTCGACAAAATTCCGGCGCTCGCGCGAAAGCTCGAAACGCTGGTCGATGTCGGTTTGTCATACATCAAGCTCGGTCAGAGCGCGACGACGCTTTCCGGCGGCGAAGCGCAGCGCGTGAAGCTGTCGCGCGAATTGTCGAAGCGTGACACCGGACGCACGCTCTACATTCTCGACGAGCCGACGACCGGTTTGCATTTCTACGATATCGAGCAGTTGCTGAAAGTCCTGCATCGTCTGCGCGATGACGGCAATACGGTCGTGGTGATCGAGCACAATCTCGACGTCATCAAGACGGCCGACTGGGTCATCGATCTCGGTCCTGAAGGCGGCGATCGCGGTGGTCAGATCATCGCGCGCGGAACGCCGGAACAGATCGCGAAAGATCGCCAATCGCACACGGGACGTTTCCTCGCCCGCGTGCTCGGCAACGGCAAGCGCAAAGAAGCGGCGTGACGTTTACGGTTTCGGCGCGTCGTCGCGCACGACGAAAATGCCGACGATGCTATCGCCGCCTTTCGTGACAATGTGGATCGGCACGGAATCGTCGTTGCGCAATTCTTTTTTCGGCTGCATCAGCATGATGTGATTGCCGCCCGGCGCGAACGCGACGCGCGCGCCGGGTGCGATTTGCAAATCACCGAGCGGTTGCATGTGTTCGACGCCATTGTTGTTCTGGCTCTTGTGCAGTGACGCGCTGCCGAAATCCGCGCTTTCGACGCCGGTAACGACAACAGGCGCATCGCCGATATTATGCAACGTGCCGTAACCCGCGAGCATCGTGGCGCCCGGTGGTGCGCTGCGAATCCATCCGCTTTCCACGACAAGATGCCCCGCCGCCATCGCTTCGCTCGCCATACCGCCGAGCAGTAGCGCGAGCGTCATCAGTGAAATTCGCCGTGTGTTCGTGATCATTGCGTTTGCCTTATGATTGTCGCCAGTTGGATGTGCATGGAACGCCATTATGCGCTTTACGCTCCTCGTCGGAATGTTGCTTGTCGCGCCATACAGCGCCACATCGGCCGAGCCGCAGACGGAGCGATTCGCGATCAGCATCTACAACGGTGCCAGCAGCAATAGCGACGCCTTGTTCTCCACCACACCCGATGATAACGACACCACGAGCGGCTACGCCGTTGTGCGCGATCGGCGTCAATTCGATCTCGTGGCGGGAACAAACAGTTTGCAGGTTCGCGATGTCGCGCGGCTGCTCGATCCGTCGGCAATCAGCATTCGAGCCATGCCCGATGACGGCGTCGAAATTCTCAGTCAGCGTTTCGATAGCGATCCGATTTCGTTGGATAGTCTCGTCCAACGCCATCTAGGACACACGATCGAGGTAACGACTGGCGAATCGAACACGAATGCGACGACGCTTACGGGAACTCTCCTTTCGAATGTCGGTGGATTGACGATTCGGCAATCGGATGGACGCGTGACGACGATCACCGAATTCAGCCGCGTGTCGTTCTCGGATTTACCGAAGGATTTATCGGCGACGCCATCGCTGCGATGGGATGCGGCGTCCAAAAAAGCCGGATCGCAAATGTTCGAAATCATTTATCCGGCGCACGGGCTCGGCTGGCGCGCGGAATACAGTGCATGGCTGGCGTCGAGCGGCGATTGCTCGATGAACTTCGCCGCGTGGGCACAAATTGCCAACCGCAGCGGAAGCGATTTTCGCGGATCGAAAGTCAAGCTGATCGCGGGCGAACCGCATCGCGTCGCACAGAATTCGCGGCCGCGCCCGATGATGATGAAGGCGCGAAGTGCGGCCGGCAGCGCCGAGGATTCGGGCAATGTCGGCGACTATCACGAATACACGATCGACGGGCCGATCGATCTAAGCAACGGCGGCTTGCTGCGTGTCGCACTATTTCCGGGCCAATCGCTGCCGTGTCAGCGTCAATACGTTTTCGAGGGCAGCTCGCTGCGGGCGAATCAGGGCATGGCGCCGAATGTTCAGCGCGAGTACGGCGCGGATGAACGGCTGCCGGTGAAATCGACACTGGCGCTGCGTGTCGATCGCCCGCTTCCGGCCGGACGCATCCGCGTAATTCAGGACGCGAGCGATGGAACGCCCGAATTCGTCGGTGAAGATGCGATTGAACACACACCGCGCAACGAGCCGGTGTCGATCGATCTCGGCGAAGCGTTCGACATGCGCGGCGAGCGCATGCAAACCGATTTCCAATTCGACAAAGAGACGCGCACGATCAGCGAAAGTTTTGCGATCCGCGTCGTCAACCGAAGCGCCCATCAGCAAACCGTGACGATCCGCGAGCACCTTTATCGCTGGACGCAATGGAGCATCACGCAGTCGTCGTCGAAATACGAAAAGCGCAACGCGGATACGGTCGATTTTAAAATCGACGTTCCTGCCAACGCGGACACAAAATTGACTTACACGGCGCAGTACAAATGGAACGAATCTTATAAATAATTTCGTAAAAATAATTCGATGCCGTAATTTGAAACTTAGCGAGAACAATCATGCTTGAAACCCACCGCTACGAGGCCATTGTCGAACTGCGACTGGCCCGACCTCCCGTCAACGCGCTCGATCCGCAGTTGATCCATCAAATGCGCACGGCGATCGAATCCGCACCCGCCTTGGGTGCACGCGGAATCGTTCTGTCCGGAAAGACCGGGATGTTCTCGGCAGGCCTGGATGTTCCTGTTCTCTTGCAGCTCAGCCGTAAAGAGTTGATCGCTTTCTTCACGGAATTCTTTGGGCTTTGCGGCGCGATTGCGACATCGGCGATTCCCGTCGTCGCCGCGATTACCGGACACAGTCCCGCCGGTGGCGCGGTGATGGCAATTTTCTGCGATTACCGCGTGATGGCCCGCAATTCGGATTCAACAAAGCCCTTTCGCATCGGACTGAACGAAGTGCAGGTCGGGCTCTCGGTTCCTGTGCCGATTCAGGCCGGTTTGCAAAGGTTAGTCGGCGCCTATCGCGCGGAGCGTTTGATGGTGTCCGGCTCGATGATCGACTCGGAGCAGGCGCTCGCCATCGGCTTCGTGGACGAATTGGCCGATACGGAACGCGTCGTTTCGCGTGCGCTCGAATGGCTGCGCGAACTAATGAAGCTGCCGCCGCTGGCTATGCTCGGGACGCGTCAACTGGCGCGTCGCGACCTGGCGGCGGTATTCGACAATCCTTCTAATTTCGCGCTCGATGAATTCGCCGATTCATGGTTCGGCAGCGAAACCCAAGCCTCATTGAAAGCGCTCGTGGCGAAACTCAAACGGTAATCAGTTTTCGCCGAGGGCAACCGCGCGGCCCGGATCGGCTATCCACCCGCTCCACGATGGCGCATAGATTCGTGAGCCGTGCAGACCCGCGTGTTCCATCGCGAGCAAGTTATGACATGCGGTGACGCCGGAGCCGCACATGTGAACGACGTCGCGCGGTGCGTGCGCGCCGAGAATGACGTCGAATTCGGATCGCAATTGCGCGGCTTGCTTGAATTGTCCGTTTGCATCGAGGTTGTCTGAAAACGGACGATTTCGCGCACCAGGGACGTGACCGGCCACGCGATCGATCGGTTCGACATCGCCGCGATATCGCGGTGCACCGCGAGCGTCCAGCAACAGCGTTCGCGGGCCAGCGGACAACCGTTGTAGGTCGTCGGTCATCACGATTTGCGAATCGTCGAAAGTGATCTCGGCCGCCGATCGATCATGATTCGGCACATTCGCGTCGAGCGCTAAACCTGCCTTCGTCCACGCGGAAATTCCGCCGTCGAGGACGGCGACGCGGTCACTTCCGGCCAATCGCAACATCCACCACAGCCGCGCGGCCGCGAGCGCACCGCCAGCATCGTCGTAGGCGACGACAAATGTCTGCGGGTTCCAATTCCAGGCACGCAGCACATTTGCAAATCGATCGGCATCGGGCAGCGGATGGCGACCGACGTCGGTCTTCGATAAATCGGAGAGATCGCGATTCAAATCCGCATACACGGCGCCGGGAACATGCGCCTGCGCATAATCGCGCGCACCGCGCTCGACATCCGACAATTCGAATCGGCAATCGACAATCACGACATCGCGCGGATCGAAGTCGCGCAACTGCTGAGCGGAAATCAGCGTTGAATACTTCATTTCACAGCCTCCAACCGACGCACCAAACTCAGCAACATCGCAGCCGTCGCGCCCCAGATATTTTTTTCGCCAAAATGAAATTCGAGAATATCGCGGGCGCGTCCGCGATATTCCATCCGCCGCCGCCGAAGATTGTTCTCGTCCATGAAGAAGGCGAGCGGAACTTCAAACACCGCAGCGACCTCGCGCGGTTCGGGTGTGGCGATATACGACGGATCGATTTCTGCGACGACCGGAATGACGCTGAACCCACTGACCGTTTCGAAGCAATCGAGATATCCGAAGGGCGTTATCGACTCGACGCCAACGCCGATTTCTTCGCGCGTTTCACGCAATGCGGTGGCGATGCTGTCGGGATCGTCGGGATCCGTCGCGCCACCCGGAAAACTGATTTGTCCGGCGTGTTGCGTGAGGTGTTCCGTACGTTGGGTCAGCAACACGGTCAATCCACTGGTGCGCTCGACGATGCCGACAAGCACGGCGGCCGCACGTAACGGCGGTTCCGGAAGAATGTCTTGGACCTCGACGTGATTCCAACCGGGCGATGTCGGTACGTCATCGAGTGAACGAACCGCCCGATGCAATCGTCGACGCAGATCGGCGCTCGCCGTGCTCACGCGTCGTGGCCCGCGGCGCCGCGCTTTGGCAGGACGTCGAGCATGAGATGCGCTCGTTCGGCGTCGCTCAGCGACATCCAGCGCGCGATCTCGTCGCCCGTTCGCAGGCAACCCTCGCACAAGCCGTCGACACCGAGCCGGCAAATGCCGATGCACGGACTTAACGTAGCTTTGGAGACCGGAAACGACATTAGAAAGTTAGGAATTCTTCAACAATCTTGATAGATTAGCATCTGATATTGGGGTAAAACTTTAAGTTCATGCTGGCATTGGCGACCAAAGTGTTGACCGATTACGGAAAAGTGCTTGCCCAAGTTCAACCGGGTCTGCACGGCTTGCCGGAGTCGCTGTTGCCGCATTCGAAGGCGCAAATCCGAAACGCTATTCTGATGCTGCTTGAAAATCTGGAGCCTGAACAGACCGCGATCAAGGAAAGCCTTGCGCGCGGTTATGTCTATCTCGCGCAATTCATTCCGGATGCGGACGCCGCGCTGATCGCATCGAGCGGCGCAGACATCAGTAGCGCGATCAATCTGACGACCAGCAACGAATCCGCGCGCAAACTGCTCAATCGCATCAAAGTCGATATGGAACGTGCGCTCGAAGAATTGCAGGCGATGGGCGTGGGCTTCAACGAGGCTAAATAGACGTCCAAAACAAAACGCCGCGACATGCGCGGCGTTTCGATCCAACCTGAGGTCCGATTACTTGACGTCGATGAGCTTGAGTTCGAACACGAGCGCTTCGTTCGGTCCGATGCGCGGCGGTTGACCGCGTTCGCCGTAAGCGAGCTCGGGCGGCACGAACACTTGCCAATGATCACCGACGCGCATCAGCGGCAGAACTTCCTGCCAGCCTTTGATCACGTCGCCGACCTTGAACTTGACCGGTTCGCCGCGCGCGAAGGAACTGTCGAACTCCAAACCGTTCGAGAGCGAGCCGCGATAGTGCACGGTGACTTCGCTCTGCGCCGTCGGATGCTTGGTGCCGGTGCCGTCTTCGATGATGCGGTACTGCACGCCGGACGGCAGCGCGATGATGCCCTTCTTGGCCTTGTTGTCGGCCATGAAGCGGCTGCTCTTGCCTTTGTTTTCCGTCGCGAGCTTGTCGAATTCGCCTTTGGCCTTCGAATACAGCTGATACTGCATGCGAGAAAGCAGATCGCGCATTTGCTCTTCGGTCAATGTCGAAGGACGCTTGGCGAATCCGTCCTGCATCGCCTTGATGACGGTGTTGATATCGATATCGAGTTTGCGTTCCTGAAAATCGTTTCCGATCTGATAACCGATGGCGTACGACAAATTCGGCTTGTCCGCGGGCGTCAATGGCGCAGGCGGCGTTTGTTGTTGCTGCGCTTGTCCCTGCGCCGATGCGCTGGCACCTGCAGCGGAACCCGCACCGCTCTGGGCGAAAGCGGTTGCTGCCGACAGCAGCGCAGCCGCGAGAATAGACCGACACAAAATCATGCAAACCTCCAAAAACAGGGAAAATGGTTCGTGGGACTTGGCGCCCCAGCAGTCCACGAAAAAGCGCGTCATCTTAACCGACCGCCGCCCGCGGGGCCACTCCGCACTCGATAAAACCTGCGAGGTTGCGATCTAACCCGAATGAACCTGAACAGAGGCTGGGCAATCTCTCGATAACGGCAAATTCGATCTCAACCTCTGCGCATTGGTTCGTGATCTAGAACGCTTCACCGCGCTCCAACCTTGGGCGGTTCTTCATGTTCGCCTCGATATTTTTTCTCGCCGGCCGTCACGCGCGTCGCGAGGCGATTTTGCGCCGTGGGCAACGGACATGTCGCGTACGGTGTGAATGCGCAAGGCGGATTGTAAGCGGTGTTGAAATCGATGATCACTTTGCCGTCTTTCGGCGGTTCGGTATACAGGAATCGAGCCGCACCGTAGGTTTCTTTTCCGCTGGTTTTATCAGCGAAGACGAGAAAAAGATTTTTGTCGCCCGGCGTTTCGATAACGGGCTCGAGACGATAGGTTTTGCCCTCACGCGTGAATACGGCAGCGCCCGGCACGACGACTTTGTCCATTTTCCCAAGAATGTTCGGTTCTTCGACTTCGCGCGGCGGATCGTACGCTTCCCACGCGGCTTCAATACGCCAGCTCGGATCGATATCGAAATAATCGAGACCGAGGAAATTCGTGCGTGTCGGCGCATCCCTGTCCTTCACGCGCAAACCGAATTGACCGTTGCGTTCGACCAGATAGAAACTCACCGCGCCAAAAGCGACGGTCGTCGGGTTTTCGTGGCTGTCATCGACCAACGCAGCGGACGCTTTCTTTGCGCCGTCGATCGACGCATCGGCTGTTGCGTCGAGCATGATCGTCGCCTTGCTTTTCGCCAGCATGATGGTGCCCAAATGCGCGGGCGCCCTGGCGATGACGATGTTGTTGTCTTTCGCCGAACCGACTGTGTTCTTGCCTTCTTTGAGCCAATCGAGCCCGACCAATGTCAGCCATCCTTTGGGCGCGGTGAGGCGGGCTACGCGTTGCTGTCGCACCGCTTCGACTTGCTTGCGATACCCATCGCCGCTATCGACACCCGACGTTGTCGCGCCAACGCCCGCAGCCAACGCCGCACCGATGATCCATCCTGAAAAGTGCATATCAAATTCCTCTAAAGCCGACCGAATTCAGCGACCACGCATGAACATGCGGTCGAATTCCGTCATCGACAACTGGACCCATGTCGGGCGACCGTGATTGCACTGCCCGGAACGCTCGGTTGTTTCCATCTCGCGTAACAATGCGTTCATTTCCGGCAAGGTCAAGCGTCGATTCGCGCGCACCGACCCGTGACATGCCATCGTCGACAAGATTTCGTTCTGAGCTTCTTCGAGCCGTCGCGAATTACCGTGCGTGCGCAGGTCGGCGAGCACATCGCGCACCAGCGAACTGACATCGGCGCCCTCTAATAATCCGGGATAACGTTTTACCGTAACGCTTTGACGGCCGCTGCGAACGATATCGAAACCTAGCGCAGCCAGCGCGTCGGCATTTTCGTCGGCGCATGCGGCTTCGTGCTCGCTGACCGCCAGCGGCAACGGCACCAACAACAATTGCGATCGTATTCCATCGGCCGTTTGCGCATTCTTCAATTTTTCGTAGGTGATACGTTCGTGCGCGGCGTGCATATCGACGAGAATCAATCCCTGCAAATTTTCCGCAAGCACGTAAACACCACCGAGTTGCGCGAGCGCGAATCCGAGCGGCGGAACGTCGGTAGCATCCGCTGATTCCGCATGCGTCTCGACAAAGGACGATATCGACGCGACAGGCGCGGGCGCGAACAACGCGGCATAGCTGTTAACCGGCTCGCGAACGCCCAGCGAAAGACGGTTTTGCTGATTCCAATAGTCGTTTCCGACCGTGGGGGAATTCGCGGCTGGGATGGTCGTCGTGCCCGCGCGCGTTTCGGCCAGCGCCTCGTTCAATGTTCGATAGAGAAAATCATGCACCAATCGGCTTTCGCGAAAACGGACTTCGGATTTCGCCGGATGCACATTCACGTCTACCGTTTCCGGTGCGACGTCGAGAAACAAAACGTAAGCGGGATGACGTCCGTGGAAAAGCACGTCCGCATATGCTTGTCGAACGGCGTGCGTGACGACGCGATCGCGAACGAGACGTCCGTTCACGTAAAAATATTGCTGATCGGCTTGCGCGCGCGAGGCCGTCGGCAAGCCAACCCAACCCGACAGCCGCAGGCTCGCGCCTTGGTGATCGATGCGCAGACTGCGTGACGGAAATTCGTTGCCGAGAATTTCGGCGACGCGTCCGGAAAGATCAGCGTCGCTCGCGGCAGGACGCAAGAATCGCGATGGTTTCGTATTGTTCGTCAACCGAAATTCGACGCTCGGTTGCGCCAGTGCAATCGCTTTGATCAACTCGTCGATATGGCCGAATTCGGTGCGCTCCGCGCGCAAAAATTTTCGGCGCGCAGGAATGTTGTGGAAGATGTCGCGCACTTCGACAGTGCTGCCGCGCGGATGTTGTGCCGGACGCGCCGCGCCGATTTGTCCGTTCTCGCTGCTGATCCGCCATGCTTCGGTCCCGTCGGCGGATCGCGACGTCAGCGAGAATCGCGATATCGATGCGATGGATGCCAGGGCTTCGCCGCGAAAACCCAGCGTGAGAACGCGTTCGAGATCATCGAGCGATCCGATCTTGCTCGTCGCGTGCGGCGCGATCGCCAACGGCAATTCGTCGGCGCCGATACCGACGCCATCATCGCGCACGCGGATAAGTCGGGCGCCGCCGTCTTCAATGTCGATTTCCACACGCGTCGCGCCGGCATCCAAGCTATTTTCGATCAGTTCCTTAACCACGGACGACGGGCGTTCGACGACCTCGCCGGCGGCGATCTGATTGATGAGTTCGGGAGAAAGCTGACGGATGCGCGGCATGACGATTCGTAGATGCGTCGCGCATCATAGCGAATCGTCGGCGCGATCAGGAATGGGGCGTGCGTGCGACCGTTTCTTCGTTCAACGACGCGGCATCATCATCGTCAGCGCCAGACTGACGCGACGCCAGATGCGGCTTTTCCTTGCGCGCATTCACGGCAAACCAGCTTCCTGGCGGCGGGGCGCTGCGGAAGTAACCGCGCACGCCATCGACAATGGCGTTGGCCAGTTTTTCGCGCTGCGCTGCATTGGTGAGTTTGCGCTCTTCGGTCGGATTGGTGATGAACGCGGTTTCCACGAGAATCGACGGAACATCCGGCGAGCGCAGCACGACGAAGTTCGCTTTCTCGACATAACCGCGATGGGTCGGACCAATCTTCGACAACGAGCGCAACACTTGATCGGCGACGACACCGCTGGCTTCCAGCGTCGCGCCTTGCGACAGATCGAGAAGCACGGCCGCCAATGTGTTGTCCTTGCTGCCGAGCGAAACGCCGCCGACGAGATCGGCGCGATTTTCGCGATCGGCGAGCCAACGCGCCGCCTCGCTGCTCGCGCCGCGTGACGACAGCATCCACACCGACGATCCGCGCGCGTCGCCGCTGTTGTAGGCGTCGGCATGAATCGAAACGAACAGATCCGCTTTTGCCGCGCGGGCTTTCTGAAAGCGTTCCTGCAGCGGAATAAAGAAATCTGCGTCGCGCGTCAGCACGGCGCTCATGCCCGGCTGTTTGTCGATGATCCGTTTCAGATCCAGCGCGACCGCGAGCGTGATGTCTTTTTCGTGCGTGCCACCGCTGCCGGTCGCCCCCGGATCGACACCGCCATGACCCGCATCAATGGCAACGACGACGGCGCGCGGTTTGATTTCGATCGCCTTCGCGCTCTTCACGACCTGATTGCCGGATTTTCCCTTTTTATACAAATCCACAACGAGTTTGTAGTCGCCGTGTTCCGGCGGCATCAGAAAACTTTTTGGGCGCACGCTCGTCTCGAGATCGAGCACGACGCGCGAATCGCCTTTGTCGCGCTGACCGGTGCGAACGGATTTCAACAAACCATCGGCGGCCGGCGACACGAAACCGGGTACGAATGTCGTGCCATGCAAATCGAGCACGATGCGATCCGGATTTGCGATTTCGAATAATTTGTAATCGACAGGCGCGCTGATGTCGAACGTGATTCGGGTGCCGTCGGCGGTTTGCGAAACGCGCATCGAGCGGACTTCCGCGGCGGTAGCCGACAGAGCCGTCGTCAGCAGACACACGCCTGCAAACTGGATACATCGATGGCCAAAGGATCCCCTCATAACGCGGTATTTAGCTGGAATCACCGGCAAATTCAAGCTTTTCTTCATAAAAATCGCAAATTTATGCGATTTATGTCAATCAGAAATCAGGAATTCGCCCTAAGCTGCTGTATCGCCAACATTGGATAGCGACTCGAGCCAGCAATGGGCCTTCGCTGTCCTCGCCGATAACTGCAGGTCTCTGACGGCGCCTTTGTGTGCCAGATTCACGATCAAATCCGGCGGGGGAATCTCGCCAGCGGCACGCTCCGGCCATTCGATCAGCCACAGCTGCGGCTCCGCGAAATCGCGTAGACCGAGCCATTCGATTTCTTCCGGATCTGCAATTCGATACAGGTCGATGTGCTGAATGCCGAGCGCGCCGACGTTGTAGGACTCGATCAAACTATACGTGGGACTTTTCACGCGGCTGCCGACGCCGAGCGACGTCAACAACGCGCGAGCGAACGTCGTCTTGCCGGCACCAAGCGGTCCAACCAAGTAGATCACTCCGCCCGAGAGCACCCTGTGCGACAACTGTTCCGCATAGGAAACGAGCGACGCTTCGTCGACGCCGTTTGCGTCGAGGGTTTTGTTACTCATGGCGCGCACGTGCGTTTCGCAATTTGTGTAAATGTGGAAAAAGATCGCTGGCGATCATGCCGGCTTCGCCATCGCCCGCGGCGGCATCGGCGGCTTGAGCATGCAGTCCGACGCCGAGCCTCGCGGCGCGCCACGCGTTCAACCCTTGCGCGAGCAAGCCCGCGATGACGCCGGTGAGCACATCGCCCATGCCGCCACTGGCCATGCCGGGATTTCCCCACGGGCACACCGCGACTGCACCCGCCGGATGCGCGATAAGGCTTCCGCCGCCCTTGAGGACGACCACGGCGCGATACCGTTCTACGATCGATCGCACCGCCTTGAAACGATCGCCTTCGATCGCGGCGACGTCGCAACCGAGCAGGCGCGCAGCCTCACCCGGGTGCGGCGTCAAAACGCTGACCTGCGGCAGGGGAAAGTATTTTTGCGACAGAATATTCAGCGCATCGGCGTCGAGTACGGTCGGTCGGTTGGCAGCGACCGCCGCGGTCAACAACGAACGACTCCAACTGCTTTGGCCGAGGCCCGGTCCAACGGCGACGACGCTCGCGCTTTGCAATAACGCTTGCATTGATGCGGCGTCGGCAACGGCGTGCGCCATCAACTCGGGGCGTCCGGCATTAATTGCCGAAATGTTTTCGGATCGCGTCGCGATGCTGGTCAGGCCTGATCCAATTCGCATCGCGGCTTCGCCCGCCATCCGAATAGCGCCACAGGTTCCGTAATCGCCGCCGACGGCGAGAACGTGGCCGAATTTACCCTTGTGCGCGTTGCGCGCGCGCGGCGGCAACCAGCGCGCCATGTGCGCCATGTCGAGTAATTCCGCATCGGCGTCGAATCGCTCATATAACTCATCCGGCAAGCCGAGCGTGTCGAGGACGAGCTCGCCGCGATGATCGAGCGCGTCGCTCGTGAACAATCCGCGCTTGTGCGCGACGAAACTGACTGTCGCGGTCGCGCGCACGGCGGCGCGCAAAACGTTACCCGTATCCGAATCGATGCCGGATGGAATATCCAGCGACAACACACGCGCCGGATAACGATTGACGTGATCGATCAGCGCGCGCGCGAATCCTTCCGTCGGCCGTTGTGCGCCGGTGCCGAACAGCGCGTCGACGTAAACGTCCGCCTCGGGAATCGGGTCGGTGGACGTCGCGATTTTTCCGTCGCCGGCGATCCACTCGTCGTACGCGCGCAGCGCATCCGGTGAGGTTTCCTTCGGCTTCGCTAACGCGATGACGCGGGCATCGAGACCGGCATCTTTCGCGGTTCGCGCCAACAGATAGCCGTCGCCGCCGTTATTGCCCGGCCCGCACATGACGACGATGCGTCGCGCGGTCGGCCAGCGCTTTTTAAGGACGCGCCACGCCGCGGCCGCGGCGCGCTGCATGAGAACGAATCCGGCAATGCCCAACGCCGAGATCGCGGTTCGATCGAGTTCGCGCGTTTGCGCGGCGGTGTAAAGCGAGACACTCATCCGCACGAATTATACTGGCGCGATGGTGGACTACACGCAACTTGCCGACGATGTGAAACGCTGGGGCATGGAATTGGGTTTCCAGCAGCTAGGCATCAGCGCGACCGAGCTGGGTGACGACGAAACGCATCTCATGAATTGGCTCGCCGCCGGGCGGCACGGCAAAATGGATTACATGCAACGCCACGGCACGAAACGCAGCCGTCCGGAACAACTGCATGCGGGAACGCTCCGCGTGATTTCCGCGCGTATGGACTACGATCCGCCGCATGCGCGCGATCCTTGGGAAGTTCTCGAGGATGGCTCGCTCGGCTACGTATCGCGTTATGCGCTCGGTCGTGATTATCACAAGGTGATGCGAACGCGTCTGCAGAAACTTGCCGAACGCATCGAAGTCGCCGTCGGACCTTTCGGGTATCGCGCATTTGTCGATTCGGCGCCCGTGCTCGAAAAGGCGTTGGCGAGAAATGCCGGACTCGGCTGGATCGGCAAACACACCAATCTGATCAACAAAGACGCCGGTTCGTGGTTCTTTCTCGGCGAGTTGTACACCGATTTGCCGTTGACGACCGACGTAGCCGCGACCGATCACTGCGGCACGTGCGAACGTTGTATCGAGATATGCCCCACCCAGGCGATCGTCGGACCACAACAGCTCGATGCGCGGCGCTGCATCGCGTATTTGACCATCGAATTGCACGGCAGCATTCCTATGGAATTGCGTCGTCCGATCGGCAACCGAATTTATGGTTGCGACGATTGTCAGCTCGTTTGTCCGTGGAATAAATTCGCCAAAAAAACGGCCGAGCCCGATTTCGAAACGCGGCACGGACTGGACAGCGCTTCGCTCGTAAAATTATTTGCGTGGGGCGAAGAAGAATTTCTGAGATTCACGGAGGGCTCGGCGATTCGACGCATCGGCCATGAATCCTGGTTGCGGAATATCGCCGTTGCATTGGGTAACGCGGCGCACGGGGACGAAATCGTCGCCGCCCTCGCGTCGCGCACCGGTCATCATTCTGACGTCGTGCGGGAGCACGTGCATTGGGCGCTGGAAGAGCAAGCGGATAAATCGAAAACCGACTAACAGACGAGCGCTAGGCGGCCTGCTTCGGGATCGAGTTCTTCGTATGACTCAAACGATTTTTGTCGTCGACGTAGACCAGCGTCGGTTTGAATTGCGCCGCTTCGGCTTCGCTTAATTGAGCGTAGGCGCAAATGATGATGATGTCGCCTGGCGACGCGCGATGCGCAGCGGCACCGTTGATCGAAATGATGCCAGAGCCTTCGTCTGCGCGAATGGCATACGTGACGAAACGTTGGCCGTTATTGACGTTGTAGATGTGAATCTGTTCGTACTCGCGGATGCCCGAAATATCGAGCAAGCGGCCGTCGATGGCGCACGAGCCTTCGTAATGAAGTTCGGCATGCGTCACACGCACACGATGGAGTTTGGCTTTGAGCAGATTCAGTTGCATGGCGGCTTCAATCAAAGTTCGGATGTGTCGCATTTTCACAACAAAACGCCAGACGAAGGTCTGGCGCACCGCAATTATCGCGTGTTAGCCGGGCCATCATCAATACAAACGTCTCGCGCTACCGGACATAAGCGCGCTTACAAGCATTTTCAAGGCAAAAAAAACCCTCGCTGCGAAGCGAGGGTGTAATTCGGAGTGACGATTACCAAAACGATGCGCCCTGCTCCCACGGTGCAACAACATGTGTTGCGAAAACACCGAAGGCAGTGGCAACACTACCACAGCGCTTCGGAAAATGCTACTTAAATCACACGTCGAACAGCAGGTTGTCGATCAGGCGGGCCTTGCCGAGTCTCGCCGCGATCAACGCGACAAAATTACGTTCATGTGGACCTGGCGTCCCAAGATCTTCTTGCCGACGCACGACGGCGTAATCGGGCGTCATTCCGGCCGCTTCGAGCGCCTGGTTCGCGTCGCTTTCCACATCCGCCAAGGATTTGCCCGCCACAATCGCCGTGCGCATTTCGTTCAACGTTCGAAAAATCGTGCTCGCGCGTTCGCGCTCTTCCGATGTCAAATATTGATTGCGTGAGCTCATCGCCAATCCATTGGGTTCACGTACCGTGGGCGCGCCGATGATGTCGATTGGCATCCGCAGATCGGCGCTCATACGACGAATGACAAGAAGCTGCTGATAATCTTTTTGTCCGAACAC
This sequence comes from uncultured Rudaea sp., assembly GCA_964657965.1. Classification (GTDB taxonomy): domain Bacteria; phylum Pseudomonadota; class Gammaproteobacteria; order Xanthomonadales; family Rhodanobacteraceae; genus Rudaea. The sequence continues at coordinate 26,797 of CAZZWP010000012.1, forward strand.
GGCCACATCCGGCGCGACGAGATTGAATAGCTTGGTAACCACCGTCGCGACGCCGGAAAAGTGACCCGGCCGCATCGCGCCATCGAGAATCTCGCTCAATCCCGGCACATCGACGCGCACCATGTTTGCTGCGCCGAACGGATACATGTCCTCGACATCAGGCGCGAACAACACGTCGCAGCCGGCTTTTTCGAGCCCGATCGTGTCATCGGCAAGCGTGCGCGGATAACTGGCGAAATCTTCGTGCGGCCCAAACTGCGTCGGATTGACGAACACGCTGGCGACGACACGATCCGCATTTTCCCGTGCCATTGAAATAAGGGAAAAGTGCCCATTGTGTAAATTTCCCATCGTGGGAACGAACCCGATGCGTTCGCCCGCGCGTTTCCATTTCGAAATCTGCGCGCGCAACGCGTCGCTGCGTTTGACGGTTTCCATCGCTTAGAACGAATGCTCGACGGCGGGAAATTCCCGTTTCCGCACGGCAGATGCGTATGCGCGAATCGCATCGACAACAGAATCGCTATGGGTAAGAAAATTTTTGCTGAAGCGCGGACGTTTACCGGGCGTGATGCCGAGCATGTCGTAGATCACGAGCACTTGGCCATCGCAATCCACGCCCGCGCCAATGCCGATCGTTGGTATCGAGAGTTCAGCGCTGATGCGTTTGGCCAGCGCGGCCGGAACGCATTCGAGCACCAGCAAATCCGCGCCGGCCGCTTCCACTGCTTTCGCATCGGCGAAAAGATGCTCGCCGGCGGCTTTGGTTTTTCCTTGCACGCGATAGCCGCCCAACTTGTGCACGGATTGCGGTGTCAAACCGAGGTGCGCGCAAACGGGCACGGATCGACGCGCGAGTGCATCGATCACGTCGAGCACGTAATCGGCGCCTTCCAACTTCACCATCGCCGCACCGCCTTCGGCCATCAGTCGCGCCGATGACGTGAGCGCGACTTCCGCGCTGCGAAAACTCATGAACGGCAGATCGGCAACCAGGAACGCGTTGCTTATCCCGCGCGCTGCGGCGGCCGTGTGATAAACCATATCGTCGATGGATACCGGCAATGTACTCGAATGACCCTGCACGACCATGCCCAGCGAATCCCCGACAAGAACGATATCGACTCCCGCCGCATCGCAAGCGGCGGCGAAGCTCGCGTCGTACGCCGTCAGCGCGACGATCTTCTCGGACTTGGCTTTCATTTCACGCAGCCGCGGAATCGTAGTCGGCGAGTTCGCGCTGGTTGTCTTGCTGTTCGCGTACATGAACGTTTCCGACTGGTCTCGCATTATTTTGTGGCGAGCATACCGGACTCAAGTGGGATACACGCCGATGCATCGACGTGACGGATCAGGTCCGCGATTCGACCGAGTGTCGGAATCTCAAGACTCGGCGCTATTTCAGCCAGCGGCACGATGACGAAAGCGCGATTGCGTATGTGCGGATGAGGTATATGCAGCGCCGGCTCGTCGATGATCTCTTGCCCATACAGAAGAATGTCGAGATCGAGCACACGCGGGCCCCAACGCTCGCCGACTCGTTGCCGGCCGGCGCGACGTTCGATCGCGAGGAGTTCCTCGAGTAGATCACGCGCCGTCAATTCCGTTTCAATCGCAGCGACGGCGTTGATAAATTCCGGCTGATCGGTTTTCCCCCACGGCGGCGTTCGATAAAAATGCGAGTGACGCACGACGCGTGTGGACGGCATCGATTCGATCACTCGCATCGCGGAACGAAGTTGCTCGAGCGGATCGGCGAGATTGCTGCCGAGACCGATGTAGGCGATTTGCATTGCGCTGGCGTTATTCGGATGCCGGCGGCGCCGGCTTGCGGCGGCGGCGTTTTTTTTGTGCAGGCGGGTTCGGATTTTCTTCGCCCGATGGCGCGACGGTAGGTGCCGGCGTTGCGGGGGGCGTGAGCTCCGCGGCAAGTTCCTCGTGCGACATCGATTGTGCCCGTGTCCACCATGCCCCAAGTTCCGCAACGTCGGGACTCTCCTCGGCACGCAGCAGCAAAAAATCGTATGCCGCGCGAAACCGTGGGTGTGCCAAGGTCCGGAACACGCGCTTTTTCACGCGATGTTCGAGCCGAGGCTGCAAAATCCAGATTTCCTGCATGACGATGCCGAATCGCCTCGGAATGGCGACCTGCTTGGCTTGTTCCGTGATCACATGTTGGCTCACGCGTTGCCAGGCGAGCGACGCATCGACACCCCGCGCGGTTTCGCGCTCGACTTGTGCGCGCACCGCGCCCCACAAAAGAATTGCGAACAGAAATGCGGGCGTCACCGATTTGTCGGCAGCAATGCGTTCGTCCGTGCCGCGAAGTCCGGCTTCGACCATCGTGCGGAATTTTTCGCCGCCGCGAAAAGCCAACGCGCGCGCCGTCAGCGGAAAAACGTCGATCAGCAAACCTGCTTTTTCGAGTGCGTGAAAACTTTTCAGACCGTTACCGGCGAGAAACATTTTCAAGGTTTCGTCGAATAATCGCGCGGGTGGCGCGTGCAGCAAAAGTTCGCCGAGTTCGTCGAACGGCTCACGCGCCTCGGGCGATATTTGGAAATGCAGTTTCGCGGATAGTCGGACCGCGCGCAGCATGCGCACGGGATCTTCGCGATAACGTTGCCACGGATCGCCGATCAGGCGCAGCACTTTGGCGCGCACGTCTTCGTAACCGCCGACATAATCGCGCACCGAATAATCAGCGATGTTGTAGTAGAGCGCGTTGACGGTGAAGTCGCGGCGCACGGCGTCTTCTTCGATCGTTCCGTATACATTGTCGCGAACGATGCGACCGTCGATCAGGTGCCGATCGCCGCTGCCATCGTCCGCGCTGCCGCGAAACGTGGCGACTTCGACGATTTCCTGACCGAACACCACATGCGCGAGACGGAAACGGCGTCCGATCAATCGGCAGTTGCGGAACAGGCTTTTGACGTCTTCCGGCGTCGCGTTGGTGGCGATGTCGAAATCTTTGGGATGACCGCCGAGCAGCAGATCGCGCACGGCGCCACCGACGAGAAACGCCGCGTAGCCGGCTTCATGCAAACGATAGAGCACACGCAGTGCGCCGTTCGAAATGCTTTTGCGCGAGATGCCGTGTTCGCTGCGCGGTATGACTCGCAATTCCGCGTGCACGCCAGAGAGTTCCGTTGTGGTGACTATTTCGTTCATTCCATGTCGTCAGCCGTGAGGCTGTGAGCAATTGTCCGTTGCGATTAAACCGCTATACTAACGCCCGCTCGCGTTTTGCCCAATCATGCTCCCTTCGTCTAGCGGCCTAGGACACCGCCCTCTCAAGGCGGGAACACGAGTTCGAACCTCGTAGGGAGCGCCATGTGCAACATTGTATACATCGCTGCCGGTCTACGTCATGCCTTTCGTCGTCACAGAAAATTGCATCAAATGTAAATACACGGACTGCGTAGAAGTCTGTCCGGTCGACTGCTTCCACGAGGGGCCGAATTTTCTCGTGATCGATCCAGAAGAATGCATCGATTGCACCCTGTGCGAACCGGAATGTCCAGCGAACGCGATTTTTCCGGAAGACGACGTTCCCGCCGGACAAGAACACTTCATCCAGCTCAACGCCGAACTATCGAAAGAATGGCCGGTGCTGACGGAGCAGAAAGATGCGCCAGCCGACGCGAAAGAATGGGACGGTCGCGCCGACAAGCTGCCGTTGTTGGAGCGCTAGATGGCACGATTGAATCGCGCCGTCGTTGTTGACTATAGGCTCAGCTCAACCGGTCGCGCAGCGCATCGAGCACACGGCGCGCCGCTTCCGTCGATGAACTGTCATTCGACGAACCTTCGACGTCGACGCGCGATCCGTCACCATCGCCAATCACCTTGACGGTCAAGCGCCCGCTGACGGGTTGCGAGTTCGACGCGGACGAACCACCGCTGCCGCCGAATGGGTGAAGAATTCGCGTATACCAATGATGTTCCGGCGCGGGTTCGGCGGACGTTGTCGTCGCGCGCAGACCACTCACTTCCAACGTGTAGCTATGACCGGTCGCGTCGCGTTCACTGACAGTGCCGAGTTGCGCGCGATCGAGCGCGACACCGACGCGTTCGTACGTATGATCGACGCTATCGGCCACATGAAGCCCTGCGCCGGTTAGCGCGACGCTCGACGCTGCGACGACGCCCGATGGCGGCGATGTCATCGCTTGCGTGGAACTTACCGCGGCGGGCGCTGCGGAAGTGGCAGTCGCGCCGCCACCTGGCGGTACGTTCAGCTCATTCGCGGCAGGCGGCGCTTCGAGATCGGGCGGCACCTCGAGCGGACGCGACTCCACCGCATTCGAATAATAATTGTCGTGATGATGAAACAAGCTGCACCCGCTGAGCACGGTTGCAACGGCGAGGACCGAAACGGTACTGCGGACATAAGTGCGAATCACGGCGAATCCTGAGGTGATGAATGTTTAAGTTTATCGCGTAAACGGGCGAGTTTAGGCAGCGCTGCTGTGCCGCGGCTGAACCGTAAGGCCCAAGTCGCGCAACACTTGTGTCGCGCGAGCACGATGTGCCGCAGTCAACGGCAGTAACGGCAATCGCGGATCGGCGGAACCAAGTCCTAATTCGTGGAGGCACCATTTTACCGGAATCGGGTTAGGTTCGGCGCCGAGGACCGCGTAAAGAGGCGCAAGCCGTTCGTTTGCGGCGAGCGCGCGTTTGCGATCGCCGGCCAACGCGGCGTCGCAGAGGGCGCGTATCGCTGCGGGTGCCGCATTGGCCGCGACTGAAATTACGCCGTCCGCCCCAGCAAGCATCGCGTCCACGCACGTCGGATCGTCGCCGCTCAGAATTTTGAAATCTGGATTGTTGATGATGAGAAGTGCGTTAACGCGTTCCGCGTCGCCACGCGCTTCTTTTACGCCGATGATGCGAGGATGCGCGGCCAGTTTCGACACGGTCTCCGGTAGCAAATCGCAGCCGGTGCGCGCAGGAACATTGTAAAGAACGATTGGAAAATCGGATTGTTCCGCGACCTCGCTGAAATGCCGGCGCAATCCTTCTTGCGTCGGGCGCACGTAATACGGCGTGACGACCAGTGCCGCATCCGCGCCGAGATCACGCGCGCGTCTCGTCGTCGCAATTGTTTTGCGCGTGTTCGCCGTTCCCGTGCCGACGAGAACGGGTACGCGCTTCGCGACATGTTCTACTGCGAACGAAATCAAACGGTCGTATTCGCTGTCGTCCAGCGCATGCGCTTCACCGGTCGAGCCGGCCACGACCAAACCTTGCGTTCCGGAAGCGATCTGGTAATCGAGTAACGCCGCGAACGCAGGCAAATCCAGCGCATCGCCGTTGAACGGGGTTGCGAGCGCGCAGATACTGCCGGTGAGCTTGTTCAAAGGGAAATCCGCCGCGGAAAATCCGCTGTCTGGGCGGCTCGCGATGTTACTTGCGGGTCGCGGACGTGGCAAGTATTCTGCACCGGCACCGGCGTGTTCAAGGACGACGGCGCACGCCGCACATCTTTCGGAATCGCACGCTTTGACCGATACCGCCTTACGCCCGACGGCCAACGAAAATTACCTGCTGATCAACGCGTTTGCGCCGCAAGGACGCTCGCCGTTATCGGCGTTGGCCAAACGCATCGCCGATAGCGGGTGCAACATCTTCGAGACGCGGGTCGCGGCCATCGGCAGCGATGTGTCGGTGCTGGTGCTTGCCGTGGGTCCGTGGGATGCGATCGCGAAGCTTGAATCGGCGCTGGGCCGGATCGAGCGCGAAGAACAGATGCGCCTGGTGCACTTCCGCACCAATTCAAAACCCGCGCAACCGAACTTGCTTCCTTATGTTGTGGAAGTCGTCGCCGCGGACAAGCCCGGGATACTTTTTCAAATCGCGGAATTCATGCAGAAACACGGCATCGCGATCGAGCAATTGCAATCGACGCGTTATCGCGCCATGCAAACCGGTGCCGATATGTTTTCGGCGCAAATCAGCATCGGCATTCCGGCCAATACGCACATCGCCGGGTTGCGCGACGATTTCCTCGAGTTCTGCGATGGATTGAATCTCGATGCGATCATGGATCCGATGAAATACTGATGCTGAAAATCGGCAATCTCGTCCCCGCCCTTCGCGGCGACAGCACGGCAGGTCCGATTGCGCTGCGCGATCTGCGCGACCAATTCGTCGTGGTCTATTTTTATCCGAAAGACAGCACGCCGGGCTGCACCAAAGAGGCGCGGGATTTTCGCGATCGCGCCGCAGCGTTCAAGAAAGCGAACGCGGTGGTGCTGGGCGTTTCGCGCGATACGCTCGCATCGCACGAGAAGTTCAAAACGAAAGAATCGATCGCGTTCGCGCTCATTGCTGATCCCGACGAAATCTGGTGCAAAGCCTTCGACGTCATCCACGAGAAAACCTTGTACGGCCGCAAGTTCATCGGTGTCGTGCGCAGCACCTTTTTGATCGGACCGGATGGCCGCCTTCTCCACGAATGGCGCAACGTGAAAGTAGCCGGTCATGCGGATGTGGTATTGGAGGCCGTGAAGGCCTCATCGAAATGAAGAAATCCAGTAGTTTTCCCGCGCAATTTTCCCACTCAAGGATTGGTGATTCCGAATGACTAAAGGCAAGCGCATCTACGTGCTCGACACCAATGTCTTGATGCACGATCCCACCGCGTTGTTCCGATTCGAAGAACATGATGTCTTTCTGCCGATGACCGTGCTGGAGGAACTCGACGCGGCAAAAAAAGGCATGTCGGAAGTTTCGCGCAATGCGCGGCAAGTCAGTCGCTTCATCAATGAGCTGATCGAGCGCACCGGACAACGTCATATCGACGAGGGACTCGAACTGCGCCTGCCGCAGGGTTTGCAACTCGATCGCAAAGCGGAAGTTGGACGTCTTTACTTCCAAACTCAGAATATCGAAACAAACGGCGCCGGCGGCAAAAAGCGTGTATTGCCGGATAACCTCATTCTTGCGTCGGTGTTGGTGTTGCGCGAACAAAAGCCGGACGTGCCGGTCGTTCTCGTCTCGAAGGACATCAACCTTCGCATCAAGGCGTCCATTTACGGCATCACCGCCGAAGATTACGAAAACGACCGCGCCCTCGACGATTTCAGTTTGCTGTTTACCGGCCATGCGGAGCTTCCCAAAGATTTTTGGGAACGTCATCCGGAGGTGCGCTCGTGGTCTGAGCGGGGCCATACGTTTTACGAAGTGAAAATGCGCAAGGACGAAGACTGGCACGCGCATCAGTTTCTTTATTTACCCGAAGAAAACGACGTTGAACTGCGCGTGCTGAGCATCCGGGACAAACTCGTCACGCTGCAGATTGTGGACGATTACCGCCACAGTTCGCACACCGTCTGGGGAATCGCGGCGCGCAATCGCGAACAGAATTTCGCGATGAATGCGTTGATGGATCCGGATGTCGATTTCGTCACGCTGCTCGGCACGGCCGGCACGGGCAAGACCTTGCTCGCGCTCGCCGCCGGCTTGGCGCAGACGATGGATTCGCAGCGCTATCGCGAAATCATCATGACGCGTGCCACGGTTTCCGTCGGCGAGGACATCGGCTTCCTCCCCGGCACCGAAGAAGAAAAGATGACGCCATGGATGGGCGCGCTGACAGACAATCTCGAAGTGCTCGCGACACCGCAAGAAGGCGGTGGTTGGGGACGTCAGGCGACGAACGACTTGCTCGCGTCCCGCATCAAGATTCGCTCGCTCAACTTCATGCGCGGCCGTACGTTCCTCAGCCGCTACGTCATCATCGACGAAGCGCAGAATCTGACGCCGAAGCAGATGAAGACGCTGCTGACGCGTGCTGGGCCGGGCAGCAAGATGATCTGTCTCGGTAACGTCGAGCAGATCGACACGCCGTATTTGACCGAAACGACGTCGGGTCTCACCTACGCCGTCGATCGCTTCAAAGGCTGGGAACATTCCGCGCATATCACGTTGCGTCGCGGCGAGCGCTCGCGATTGGCCGACTACGCGTCGGAGATGCTCTAAACGCAACGGCAATAAAGAAAACGGGAGCCGAAGCTCCCGTTTTCCGACTCCCCTTTCAGGCCTGCGCTTCTTAGAAGCGCGTTGTCCACATCGCTTCGTATTCGATCTGATTGCCGTCGCTTCCGTTCCGAAGACTGAAGCTAGTGGGCAATCCAAGCACGAATTCTGTCGGCGCATATGTCGCCGCGAAGCGGAAATTGGAATTCTCGGTAAAGGCGTGCGAAAAACCGAACTCGATATCGTGCGACGACAAATACGGTTGCAGTGCCGACTGCAGCAGTCGCGAGGTGGGCAGCGGCTGTTCCCGCGTGCTGTAGTGAAGCGACCACACGCTATGCATGGGATCGCTGTACGTCCAACCGACAGAGTACACATCAAGATTCTGCCACGCGAACGACGGGCTGATTTCGCTACCCAACAAGGCGAGGAAGCGCGTGGGCAACGCATCGCTGGTGAACGGCGCGATCGAGTTGTACATCACGCGTTCGACGCCGGCATCGAGCTTGAGATCGGACGTGAGCGAATACCCGATACCGAGATTGGCGCTGGCAGGAATATCGAAGCTGCCCGGCTCGGAATACACGCCACGATAATTGTTGAACGAATCCATGTTAACGCGCGACTGATAACCGACCTGCCACGTCAGCCGCTCCGTCAGAGCGCTGGTGAAATCCGCGCGCATGCCGACGCCGTAAGTGCCGGAACTGTCGCGAATGCCGTACGGTTGCGGTGGACCGAAAGCGCTGTCCTGCACGGAAACGCTATCCGTTCCTAGCCCGAGACCCGCGAAACGCTCGTAAGCGAATATCGCGGAAAAACTCAGCGCGCTGTTGTCGCCCCACTTCTGCGAGAGCGTCGGCGCGACGATGTAGCGCTGAAGACCCGGTGTGTAGTCCTGCAAGAGTTGCGGCCCCTGCGGCGCTACAAACAGCGGCGTATCGGAGACGTTCGTCTTCAAGTACGTGACTTGCAGTGATGACGATGGAGCGATCGACGACGAGAAATGCGATGCAGGTTCGACAATCCGCGCATTGCTGCGATCGAACAACGACGGTGCCGTCAGCGCGATGGATTGCGTGCTGGCCCATGAAAAACCGCTGCTGAGATCGGCGAGCGCATAATTGCGCCAGGCATCGATTACACTTTCGGAATTCGCGAAATCTAAAAACGAGGCGTGCGCGTTTGTCGCCGCATCCGGTTGCGCGGCAAAAGAAAGAGGGAGCGCAAGGACAAGTCCAAGCGCTCCCGCAAATTTTGCTACTTTCGCTGTTGACCGACGCATAGCCCTGAATGCGTTAGGAGAGTTGTCTCCGCGTGTAGCTTGGCAAAAAAACGACATTTGGTCAATACACAACGACGATGTAACTGTCCTGAAACGCACCGTTTTTGCTCCGAAATTTTACAATCGATAATTTCTGGGCTCGAACCTGTAGCGAGAAAGCAACAAATTGAAAGCGTTTTCATTTTCGTCCGAAAAATTGCCGTGCGTTCTCGCAATCGCCGGTTCCGATTCGAGCGGCGGCGCCGGCATCCAGGTGGACTTGCGCACGTTTGCCGCATTGGGCGTTCACGGCCTGAGCGCGATCACGGCGACCACTGCGCAGAATTCGCAGCGCGTGCGGTCGATTCACTGTGTATCTGCATCCCATTTACGTGATCAGATCGAGTCCACTTTTGAAGAAGTCGATATCGGTGCAGTGAAGATCGGAATGCTAGGTTCTGCGGCAGCGATTCGTGTCGTCGCCGGAATTTTCGAAAAGCATGCGGTAAAAAATATCGTCCTCGATCCAGTTTTAGCGTCCTCCAGCGGCACGCCTCTGCTGCCGCTTTCCGCAATCAAAATTTTGCGCGAACGGCTAATCCCGCTTGCGGAAATCATCACGCCCAACCGGCCGGAAGCGGCTGCTCTGTTGGGACGCACTATCAAACCCGAAAAAGCTGTGCTCGCGTTGCTGGAATTAGGGACGGCGTCGGTGCTGTTGAAGGGCGGACATGCCCGCGGACGGTCCATTACCGATCACTTTATCGATTCCGACGGAACGCATAACTTTTCTCACCAACGACTTCCGCTTCGCGTGCGGGGCACTGGTTGTGTGTTGGCGTCGGCGATCGCGGCGAATCTTGCGAAAGGCATGTCACGGCTGGCGGCTGTTACCGAAGCCGAGCGGTTTCTACAACACGCGCTGCGGCAGAGCCGGCTGATATCGGCCAGTGACCATCGGATTCTTTTATCGTCCGCGAAAATCTGATTTTAGCGACGTATGATTCGTTGCACCTGGATTTACGAGCAGCCACCGGACCCACATCAATGCACACCAAACTGGCTTCCATTCTTTGCTTGTCGATGATCGCAGCCGATGCGATGGCCGCGGACACTAATACTTCGTCAACGCAAACCGCCGCAACACATCAAGTGGCCAGTCGCCGCATCGCCGCTCCGCTGATTTCCGAAACGCGTGCGACGCGAATGCCGGACGGCAGTCTCGCGCTGAGCTGCAACGACAGGCCAAACCCGAAAGCGCATGCGACGCCGCAACAATCGCGCAGTCCGCAACTCAATCCGAATCAACAGCCATGATCCGTTCAAACGTTCCCTTCGCGATCGTCGGTCTAGTCATCGCAAGCGTCGCCCGGGTTGTTGCGGCGGATACCGCGCTGACGTCAGGACAGCAGGCATCACTGTCCCTTGCGACCGGCGAAGTTACGTCGAACTATTACATCGATGTCGACGCATCCGCCAAAGCGCTGACCATCTCGTTGAATGGATCCGGCGGCGATCTCGATTTGTTGGTCCGTTACGGAACGCCGTTTCCGGAACAGGTCACGACGGCATCGTTTCCCACCGTCGATGAAGTCATGCTCAACCACTATGCGCATTATCGTTCGCTGAGTTCGACATCGGTCGAATCGCTTACCGTTTTGCCGGACAACCGCTTTCCGCTGCAGGCAGGACGTTGGTACATCACCGTCATCAACGGCGCCTTGACCGGCACCGGCACCGGCACGCTCAGCGCCACGGTCTCGACGACGCCACCCGTCGGCAGCATCACACTGGACTTTGAACATCCGAGCACCGATGCCAACGATCCCACGAACGATTGCGACGACAGCTTCTGGACCGACCCCACCGCCGCGACGCCCGTCGGCGGCAATCCGGGAACGACGCTCGGCGATCAGCGTAAGAATGCGTTGACATACGCCTCACAACAACTTGTGACGCAGCTTGGGATCCAAGTGCCGCTGATCGTTCACGCCTGCGGCGCGCATTTGGGCGGCGACAAAAATTCCGCCGTCTTGGCGCACGCCGGCCCATCGAATTTCTCCTACGACACAGAAGATGCATCGAGCAATTCACTGGCATCGAGCAATTTCCTGCCGAAAAAATATACGTGGTATCCATCCGCTCTCATGGCGCGGCTGGATGGTTCGACTCTCTGTGGGTCGAGTGGCGGCCCATGCGACGACGTCAGCAACGCCGCGATCGAAGCCGTGTTCAATGAAGACTTCGGTAACGCCGACGTCCTCGACGGCGAGCAATTTTATTTAGGCTATACGCCCGATACGAACGGACTGCACGAAGTGGATTTCGTCAGCGTCGCGATGCACGAAATGACGCACGGTTTGGGATTCATCGGTCTCGTCAACACCGATCCCACGCAGGGAACGCTAGGCGCGAAGGCCGGCATTTCCGCGGATGGCAGCACGATCGCCTATGACGATCTGTCGGTCGGCCCCTACGATGACATTTTTGACGACAGCGTCGCGATCGTGGACAGCACAACCGAGACGTATCAGCCTTTCTTAGGCTACGAAGTGACCGGCAGTCGCGATGTGGACAGAGCCACTGCCATGGTTTCCGGCCCGACCGTGTCGTCGGCCGGCGAATACGATCCGGGATTGTTCACTGGTATTCGGTGGTCGGATGCGACCGCCGCCAATTCGAGCATCAATATTCATTCGGGATCGCCGCCTCCCGATAATTTTCCCAGTCTGTACGCGCCGTGCGACGAAACGAAAGCCACGACGTGCAGCACGCAACCCTCGTCCTCGTTGTCGCACACCGTGCAAGCGGGCGACATGATGAACGCGTTCTACTCATCCGCGAACCTGCGTTCGATGGGATTGGCTGTTCCGATGCTCGCGCCGCTGGGATGGTCGAACGCGCAAGCGACATCGCCCACGTTCGCCACACCGATGCCGAGTGCGTGGTATGACCGAACCCGCAGCGGCCACGGTTTCGATTTTCGGCTCATCGCCCGCGACAGCGTGCACGGCGATGTGTACGGCATGTTGTTTTATACCTATGACGACAACGGCAAGCGCGAGTGGTATCAGGCCAGCGGTCACTTGGTCGATGGCGTATTCGTTCCGACGTTGTTTCCGGACGGCAGCACGCTCGTTCGCGTGACCTACACCACGACGCCTACGTCGATCGTCAGCCATGCGCAGGACACGACGATCGCCGGTCGTGTCGTCGTCGATTTCAATCAAGCCGACGCGTCACCCGCGTGCCGCAACGTCGATCGCACGGGCGCGGCGCAGCTCGCCGTCATGTCGTGGACGATTGGAAATGAGTCGGCCGACTGGTGCGTCGAACCGATCGTGCCCACGAGTGAAGATGTGACGCCCGACTACAATGGTGTCTATTACGCACCGAGCGATTCGGGCTGGGGATTCGAGCTGGTCGATATCGTGTCGACGACGGGCGGCGCACCGTTCATCAACGTGCTCATCTATTTGCCGGGTCCGGATAACTTGACCAACTGGCTGTCGGGTTCCGGGACGATGGTCGGCAATTCCGTGAATCTGCCGCTCAAGCAAGTGAACAATGGGTATTGCCGGACATGCACACCGCCGACGTCGTTGACGGCCGATGATGTCGGAACGATGCAGCTCAAGTTCGGCACGCCCAACCCGGGGAATGGATTCGCGCCGATCACCGCGACGATCAACGTAAGCTACGCCGGCGGCGCGTCGTTCAATCGCGCCACTATTCCGGTCGTCATGCTTTCATTGCCCAATCCATCGACTCCGCCGCCACTGTGACCGCGAACGTTATCGCGCCACGGTTTAAGCGCCTGCGCGCAAAATTCACACAAATGTTCTATGCTCCGGCCGCACTGGGTTCAACCGCACTGTCTTCGATTTGATCTTGGAGGGGCACATGCTGGTAGATGGTCGAACTAGCAGCGATATCCATAGCACGCGCGTCCTGTCGCTGGATTCCAGCGGACGCATCCTGGACTGGATGTCGTGGCAGGACGCGGTTTGTCTATACGTGCGCGGCGCGGTTGCCTGGACACTCGGCGATCCCTGTCTCACCATCCACGGCGGCATGAATCGCGAAAGCGGTCTGCAAAGCCTCATCGACCTGCATCCGATCGTCGCCAGTCGCGGCCATGCCCGCCCTACCCTTCTCGATCCCGCGCCCGCATTGACTAACGCGGCGCTGTTCGCGCGCGACCGTATGCTGTGTTTGTACTGCGGCGAGCATTACAGCCGCGGCGATTTGACCCGGGATCACGTCATCCCACTATCGAAAGGCGGGCAGGACGCGTGGGAAAACTGCGTCACTGCCTGTCTCGCATGCAACGTTCACAAAGGTTGCCGCACGCCGCAACAAGCCTCCATGCCGCTGCTTGCGGTTCCTTATCGGCCAAGCTGGGTCGAACACTTGATTCTTTCCAATCGCAATATCCTGGCCGATCAAATGGAGTTTTTGAAGGGCCACCTGCCCAAACAACGGCGCGCGGCTTAGCGATTTCACATCTGCGCCCCACGGCATCCTTGCCGAGGCCACGTTCAAGGCTGAAAATAGCCTTTCCGTTCAACCGCCGCCTTATGATTCCGTTCTGATGATTGATCGCCAGCGCTATCCGCGCCTTTCCCGCATCGACTCACCGACCGACTTGCGCCAATTCGACGAGCGCGAATTACCGGATGTCGCGCGCGAACTGCGCGACTATCTGATCGAATCCGTCGCCGGTGCCGGCGGACATTTCGGCGCGGGGCTAGGCGTCGTTGAACTGACGGTCGCGCTGCATTATTTGTACGACACGCCAAACGATCGCCTCGTGTGGGACGTCGGCCATCAATGTTACCCGCACAAAATTCTCACCGGCCGTCGCGATCGCATTTCGACGATCAAGAAAAAGGATGGCCTCGCTCCGTTTCCAAAACGCGACGAGAGCGAATACGACACGTTCGGGGTCGGCCATTCGTCCACTTCGATTTCCGCCGCGCTCGGCATGGCGCTGGCGGCGCAGCGCAAAGGTGACGCGCGCAAGATCGTCGCCGTCATCGGCGACGGCGGGTTGACCGGCGGCATGGCCTACGAAGCGCTGCATCACGGCGGCGATATCAATCCGGACATGCTCGTCATCCTCAACGACAACCAGATGTCGATCAGCGAAAACGTCGGCGCGCTGCCCAAGATGCTCGCGCGATTGATGACCAGTCGCACGCTCAACGCGATGCGCGAAGGCGCCAAGCGCCGCTTGAAACGCGGCGGATTTCTTTACCGATTCCTCAAACGTTGGGAAGAACACGCCAAAGGCATGTTCGTACCGAGCACATTATTCGAGGAGCTGGGCTTTCATTATTTCGGACCGATCGATGGTCACGACATACCGTTGCTGCTGCATTCGATGAAAACGCTGAAAGAACTGAAAGGTCCGCAACTGCTCCACATCATCACGACCAAGGGCAAAGGCTACGCACCGGCCGAGCGCGAGCAAATCGAATATCACGCGGTCGGTCCGTTCGATCCGGTCAAAGGCCTCGCGAAAAAAGCGGGCGGCAAACTTAATTACACCGATGTCTTCGGCGATTGGCTGTGTGATATGGCGGCGGCCGACGAGCGTCTTTACGCCATCACGCCGGCGATGCGCGAAGGCTCGGGACTCGTCCGATTCTCCAAAGAATTTCCGCAGCGCTATTTCGATGTCGGCATCGCGGAACAACACGCGGTCACGCTGGCCGCCGGCATGGCCTGCGAAGGCGCTAAACCCGTCGTCGCGATCTATTCCACGTTTCTCCAACGCGGATACGATCAACTGATTCACGATGTCGCGATCCAGAATCTCGATGTCACGTTCGCCATCGACCGCGGTGGCGTGGTCGGACCCGACGGCGCAACGCACGCGGGCAGTTTCGATCTGAGTTTCCTGCGTTGCATTCCCAACATGGTCGTCGCCGCACCTTCCGACGAAAACGAATGCCGCCAACTGCTCACGACCGCATTCCGTTACGACGGCCCCGCGGCCGTCCGGTACCCGCGCGGCACAGGAACCGGCGCCAAAATCGAGCAGGAACTCACGATATTGCCGATCGGAAAAGGCGAAGTCCGCGCGCGCGGCTCCCGCGTCGCGATACTGGCCTTCGGCAGTCCGCTGGCTGATGCGTTGAGCGTGGGCGCGGAAATGGGCGCGACCGTCGTCAACATGCGTTTCGTCAAACCACTGGACGAATCGTTGATTCTCGAACTCGCGCGCACGCATGCCGCCATCGTCACCGTGGAAGACAATGCCCTCAGCGGCGGCGCGGGTAGTGCAGTGGTGGAATTTCTGGAATCGAAAAATCTTCAGATTCCCGTGCTGCAGCTTGGTTTACCCGATCGTTTCCTCGAACACGCCAGCCGCGAACAATTACTCGCGGAAGCGGGCATCGATGCCCCTGGCATTCGCACGGCGATCACCAGGCGCTGGCCGCAATTTTCGGCCGATCGCATGCCGGAAGTGCGCAGCGCCGTCTAACCGGGTTTGCGAGCGCTCGTCACGCGCTCACGGGATTCGGCGTCGCGCAATGTGGAAATGTCCACAAATCCACTTTGTGCGAATAGTTCGCGTACCGCAGCGCCTTGATCAAACCCGTGCTCGATAATGATGCACCCGTCCGGTTTCAGATGTTCCGCCGCATCTTTTATGATGTCGCGAATCGAATCCAACCCATCGGATCCGGATACGAGTGCGGTTTGCGGCTCGAATCGTAAATCGCCTTGCCTGAGGTGGCCGTCGTCCGATGCGATGTACGGCGGATTGCTGACGATGACGTCGAACGCCGTGCGATCCAACGATTCGAACCAATCGCTGCGGATAAATTCGACGTTAGAGATATCGTGTCGCGCGGCATTCGATTTGGCGACCGACAACGCGCCCTCGCTCCTATCGGTAGCGATCACGCGTGCGAGTGGACGTTCGCGCGCGATGGAAAGCGCGATGGCACCCGAACCCGTGCCGAGATCGACAATGTCCACTTTTATGCTTTGTGGAATATGTCGCAGCGCCA
>CAZZWP010000012.1:43081-45126 GCA_964657965.1 uncultured Rudaea sp.
CGACGCGCGCAGAGTGGGCAGCACGGCATCGACGAGCAGCTCGGTCTCGGGCCGGGGAATGAGCACCGCCGGTGTGACGACGAGGTCGAGCGTCCAGAATTCGCGGTGGCCGACGAGGTAAGCGACGGGAACACCCGTGATTCGCTGATTCAACAGCGATCGAAACGTGTCGGCCGTGTCGCCGGAAACTTCATCGTCGCCGTGCGCGTAGAGCCACGCACGCGACGTGCCTAACGCGTACGCCAGAAGGATTTCCGCTTCTCGCCGCGCATCGTCGCTCGCCGGCGCGTCATGCGAAGCGAGCAGCGATCGCACCGTGCTCATGCGTCGCCGGTCGGGGGAACAGCGGGCGGCTCCGGCGATGCAATTTTCTTGTTCGCGCGCCAATAGCCATCCATTGTCCACGCGGCGAACGCATTGCGTAGCCATCCGATGAGTGCGTTGGCCAGCCACAACGCCCAAAGCAGCATCAGTACTTTGTAAACCCACAACGGTACCGAGATCGCCGCGGCTTGCGGCAATGCATCCGCGCTCCGATCGTTGAACCATTGCAGCGCGTGGGCCGATGATCCGTAGCCGGTCACATGCATATCGGGTTGACCGAGCAATCCCTGCGGAATCGCCGAAATCAGGCACAGCAACGCAATCACGGTAAGTGCCGCGAGGCCGAACTGAGCGAGATTGAAAGTCCGATCCGACCTCAGCGTAGCGCGACTACGCCAGTCGAACGCGAATAGCCAGGCGACGACGACGATCAGCGCCGTCCAGGAAAACGTAGAGAAACCGATGCCGAGCAATAACCAGTCGATGAACCGTAGTTTCGTTCGGCGTGTGCGTGACAATGCATAGGCAACAAGAATCATCACCAGCAATTCGCCCCAGTACAACACCGCCGGGCCGACGCGCGGGCCCCAGGTTGCGAGCAGCCATCGATCGTCCGGCAACGACGTCGACAGCGTGATGTTCGCGGCGGCAATGCCGAGTGACACAAGCGGCGTCGTTGCGCGCGTGCCCAAGTCCGCGTTCTCGCGAAACACGATCGCGAAGTCGTGCTGGCCTGGCGAGACAGGCAGGCTGGCTTTCCCGTCGAGCGGCCGCACGTTCAACACTTGGCCGTCGCGCACCACGCTGATGACATCCACGCCTTTCGGCAATTCGATGGGATGTTCGCCACCCTGACTCGCGCGCAAGTGAAATGTGAGCGTGTGGGTCGCCGCGTGCTGACCGAACTGGCTGTCGAGCGAGACGGAGTCGATCGCTTGCGTGTCGCCTTGCACCGGCGTCGGACGCGTCACCTTTACCGTCAACGTTTCGCCGGGCAGCGGATGGAATTCAAAATTCCGGTATTTGTTTTTTTCACCGCTATCAATGGAAACCGTCTCTGGCACGCCGGAGAATTCGGCGTGCCAGGTTGGGCTCACCACGATGCGCCACACTTCCGACCGTTCGCTCAACGGCGGAGCGGTCAGCGTCAGCACGTCGCTTTTGTCGAGTACGCTTTGCCAATTCGTCCGGTCGCTGCCATCGGCGATCGTCGCTAGAACATTATTGGCATCAGTCTTCGCGTTGGCCGACGTCGCGTGTTCGCCTGCGATTTGCGGAATCGAGACCGTCATGCCGCCGTGATCGGGGGCCAGCCGCACGATATCCGTTTGTGTCGTCCACTTCAAACCCAAAACCAAATTGCGGACGACATTCACGTACGGCGGAAACTGCTGCGCGCCGGCAACGATCTTGTCGTTGGCGTTCGCATGCGCGCGTGTGAGATTCAACGTGTCGGCGAGCAGTCGGTTGTCGTTGATGCCGGAACTTTCCCAGCCAGTACCGTTGAATTGCACGCGCCCGGGAAGCAGCGGAAACTTCAGCGAAACTTTGTCGGCGTAAGCGATGTACGTGATGTCGACTCGATGCACGCCGCGTGTCACGCCGATCCACTGGTTGCCGTCGGTGGCTCGAACGACGCCGTCGTTGGCGGCGCCGTCCACTTTTATACTGGTGAGCGTGATCGACGCGTCGGTGAGCGGCAACGGCAGCGCGACGGCCTC
>CAZZWP010000013.1:0-45061 GCA_964657965.1 uncultured Rudaea sp.
CGCGCAGCCAATGCTCGGCCGTCGCCGCCTCGAGCAACGCCTCCTCGCCCGCCCCGTGCAACCGACCGGCCAGACCGACCAATGTGGACGAAGCCCGGTCGAGCCGGTCCCACGCCTGGGTGATCGCCGAGCCGCGCAGCGCATAGCGGTTACGCTGCCGCCGCATCTCGTGGATGAACGTGCGGCCGGCCGCGCGGCGATTCGCGTCGACAAACCGATGCAACCCGGCGATATGCTGCAAACCAGCGCGGACGTCGCGCTTGCGCATCGCGCGTTCGGATTCGATCCGAAGACGACGATCGACGCCGGCATGCCCGATGTCGTGTCGTGGTGCCGCACCTACTTTGGCGAAAAAGTATGACGACTTTACGTAATCCGTCGTACTTCCGTATCTGTAAACGCCGAAACGCGCGATAATCCCCGACCCTCTTAATCCGGAACCCGACGTAATGCCCGATTTATCGGTCGTCGTGCCTGTGCACAACGAAAGCGGCAATGTTGTCCCACTGCTGACTGAGATAACCGCGGCACTGCGCGGCAAATCGGACTTTGAAATCGTTTACGTGGACGATTCGAGCCGCGACGACACGTTGACCATATTGAAAACCGCCAAGTCGCAATTCCCCGAACTGCGCGTGGTGCGGCATTTGGTGCAGAGCGGGCAAAGCACCGCCGTCCGATCGGGCGTCAAAGCAGCGCGCGGCAGTTGGATCGCCACGTTGGATGGCGACGGACAAAACGATCCGGCCGATATCTCCAAACTGCTGGCGATGCGCGATGCGTCGCCCGACGCGATCAAGCTTTATGCCGGCTGGCGCGTCGATCGGAAAGATACCGGTAGCAAGCGCTGGGCGTCACGCTTCGCCAATGCGATCCGTAGCCGATTGTTGCGCGACGAGACGCCCGACACGGGTTGTGGCATCAAGCTTTTCGAGCGCGCCGCATTTCTCGAGTTGCCGTATTTCGATCACATGCATCGCTATCTGCCCGCGCTGATGCAGCGTGCGGGTTGGCAGGTGAAGAGTGTGCCCGTCAACCATCGGCCGCGCGGCAGCGGAACATCCAAGTACAACAACCTCAATCGCGCGCTCGTCGGGATTTCCGATCTGCGCGGTGTGTCATGGCTGATTCGACGCTCGAAAAGAACCGCCGTCGAAGAAATTTAAGCGCCGCCGAGCCGCCGGCGTGACATTCAAATTTCATTCGCCGGTCTTGCGGCAAATGCCTGATTCTGTTGTAATAAGCGGCTCGCTCCGAGCATCGGAGCGCATCTCCGGCATCCGCCGGGCCGCAACTGCCCTGGCTAAGGGCGGCAAAATCTAAGACGAGGTACGTATGGCGAAGGTCTGCCAAGTAACCGGCAAGCGCGCGCAATCGGGCAACAGCGTGTCACATGCCAACAATAAAACCCGGCGCCGCTGGCTGCCGAACCTGCACGAGCGCCGTTTCTGGGTGCCGAGCGAAAACCGTTGGGTGAAGCTTCGGGTTTCCACCAACGCACTGCGTACCATCGACAAGAACGGCATCGAAGCAGTCCTCGCTGAGCTGCGCGGTCGTGGCGAGAAGGTCTAAGGAGAACTGACATGGCATCCAAGCGCGACAAAATCCGTCTCGTGTCTTCGGCCGACACCGGTCATTTCTACACGACCGACAAAAACAAGAAGACCACGCCGGACAAGATGGAAATCAAGAAATACGATCCGGTCGCCCGCAAGCACGTGATCTACAAGGAAGCGAAGATCAAGTAAGCGCGCACCTGTCCAAGTCTATGCGACACTCCGACCCGCCTTACCGGCGGGTTGTTTTTTTCGTGGATTCCCATTCGTTGCGTAGTTGTCGAATCACGTCCAATCGAATCGCCGGATGATGAAACTCCGCTCAATCGTTTCTGACTGGCGCGCAGCAGTTGTCTGGCTGGGACCGGTAGCCCTTGGCATGGGATTCGTCACCGAGCGAATGTTGCGATCGCTGCCTGCTGCACGCGCTCTCGAAACGCTGACGATTTCCGCGATTGCCGTCGCTGTCGGTTTTATCGCCAGTCGACTCTTTCGCGTCACGTTAGCGACGTCGATAGCATGCCTGTTCGGTATCGCAGCGGTCTGGTTCGTCGGCATTCTGCCGTTTCTTGGCGTTGTGTTGTTCGGCACGGCGGCCTTGTCGATTGGTTATGCGGCGGCGGGCGCTCGTAGCCACGCGCTATCGTTGATTGTTGGCGTGAGTTTGATTTCCGGAATCGCGGGCTGGCTATTGCCATTTCCGCTACATTATCGCTTTGTATACTTCTTGCTTTTTATAACTATCGCGATAAGTCAGCGCCGCCGGATAGTCGGCGCATGCGTCGACTTCGCCACCGCGTGGCAAACCGCGGCACGCGAGTCGCCGCGCCTTTTCGTCTGCGCCGTGCTGGCCGTCGGGCTAGCGTCGACAGCGTGCTGGTTGCCCACGGTCCAGTTCGACGATCTTGCCTACCATCTGGGATTGCCCGCGCAACTCGCAGAGTTGCATTACTACCGCATGGATGTGCAATCGCAGGTTTGGGCGGT
Source organism: uncultured Rudaea sp. (assembly GCA_964657965.1). Taxonomy (GTDB): domain Bacteria; phylum Pseudomonadota; class Gammaproteobacteria; order Xanthomonadales; family Rhodanobacteraceae; genus Rudaea. The sequence goes on from CAZZWP010000013.1 coordinate 2,544, forward strand.
GGCGCCGTGGTCCGGCGATATCGTGCAAGCCATCGCGCAGCTTCTTGCCGGCGCGGAATCGCGTGGGGCGGTCGACGCGCTGTGGCTTTCGCTCATCGCCGTTCTAACGTGGAATCTCACGGCTCATTCGAGCGCGCCCGCCAGTGCGCGGTACTTCGCGGTCGCGCTCGTAGCCAGTCAGCCACTGACCGCATCGCTCGTCGGCGGCATGCAGGCGGAACTTCCAGCGACGGCCGCGACGCTGGCGTTGGCTATGAGCGTTCTGCAATCGCAACGCCCACCGAATTTTCGAGATGTCATTACGTTCGCGATCATCGCCGGGTTTTTACTCGCGCTCAAGACCGGATTCATCGCCATCATCGCGCCACTCGCCGTTTGGTATGGGTGTCGCACCCGCACGACTGCGCGATTCGCTGCAGTCGGCGTCATCATCATGCTGCTCGTCTGCGGATCGAGTTATTTATACGCCTTGGTTATCACGGGCGATCCGTTCTTTCCACTTTTCAGTGGCTTGTTTCATACGCAGGTCGCGGCAGACGTGATGAGCGATTCGCGATGGGCCGCGCCGGTCGGTTTATCGATCCCTTGGGATCTCACGTTTCATACGGCCCAGTACTTCGAAGGCTGGGATGGTGCGGCCGGCTTTTTGATGGTGGGATTGAGCGGCGCGGCCATCGTCGCTTTGTTCGCGCGCTCGACACGCTGGCTTGCCGCATGCGGAATATGTGCGGTCTTCGTCGCCATTTCGACGGTACATTATTTGCGCTATGCCTTTCCCGCGCTGACACTTCTCGTTCCTGCAACGGTCGTGACGGTCGCCGCGTGCGTTCCGACGCGCGCTTCAATCATTCTTTTCTCTTCGCTGATCGTTCTCAATCTTGCCTATCAAAGCACCGCTAACTGGACACTGCACGTCGGCGGCGTTAAGCATCGACTGATTCATCGCGACTCGCTCGCCGAAACGGAGCGTTATGCTCCGGCTCGCAGCCTCGTCAGAATCGCCCGAGACGAAAATCCGGAGGCGGTCATTTTATTTTCCTCGCAGGATGAGCCCTTCGCGGCCGAGATGGCGGGCCGCGGATTCACGGTCTCGCACTACGATCCGGAACTCGAACACGCGCGTCTGCTCGCCGAGACCGATGCCAGTGGAACGTCGTGGCGCGAAATTTTTGACCGGACGAACGCGCAATTTGTGGTCGTCCTGCGCAAGGATTTAGATGCAACGGCGCTGGCGAAAGCGCTGGGCGATGCCAAAATGGTTCGCGAGATCGGTTCGGATCAACTTTGGCAATTGCCGGCGCGCGCCAAGGCGTCGGTGGATCTCGTGCACGCACGCGATTTCGCACTGGAGAAATTCTGGCCATGAAAATCGTTCGCGACGGCGCCAGTTTTTCTGTCGTGGGTGCGATTCAAGTAGCGCTCGATTCGGCGGTATACATCGGGCTGACGAAGCTCGGCGTTCCGACGCCGCCGGCGAACGTGTGCGGTCGTGTGGCCGGTGCCGTGCTCGGCTTCTGGCTCAATGGACGCGTGACATTTGCCCATCACGATCAACCGCACTTTCGACGACGACTGATGCGATACCTTCTGCTTTGGATGGTGATGACGATCATCAGCACGGCAGCGTTGACCGTCATCGGCCATCGCGCGGGACTCAAACACACATGGTGGGCAAAGCCACTGATCGAGATTGTGCTTGGAGTGACGAGTTTCTTGATTTGCCGACATTGGGTCTATCGGCGCTGATTTCGATTTTCGCAAATAAAAAGGCGGCGCTTTCGCACCGCCTTTTTTATTTGACGAAGAAATTAGGCGGTGACCGGCACCAGCGAATATCCACGAAGGCGCGCTGCGAAATCCTGCAACGTGCGGATACCGGTCGCTTCGGCCGCGTGACACCACTCCTGCAAGCCTGACAACATCGCTTCCGCGCCGCCATTGCCGCGTTCCAGCACGCTGGCAAGACGCGTCCGGAACTCGCAAACGGTCGACAGCAACGGGCGCTGCTTCACGATCTCCTGCAAACGTTCACGCGAATGCTCATCGAGCCAGCGGCCGCCGTTCGCGAGCGCTTTGCGCAATGCGCGGGGCAACGCCTTGATGCTTTCGCCCGCGTGCACGGCTTCTTCGTGCAGCGTCGGCGCGATGACGCCTTTGAAATAATCCGTCATCACCTGGAAGCGATGCGTGAGCAATGCTTTCAACGTCTCGGAATCGGGCAACGTAATATTCGGACGCACATCGAGCGACGGCGCAACGCGCAGCACTTTCGCCACGCGCAACGTCTCGCAGACGCGAATGATCGCCCAACCGATATCGAATTCGAATTTACGCAACGCGAACTTCGCCGAGCTCGGGAACGCGTGATGATTGTTGTGCAATTCTTCGCCGCCGATGAAGAAACCCCACGGCGTGAGATTCGTCGCCATGTCGGCCGTTTCGAAATTGCGATAACCCCACCAATGGCCCAAGCCATTGACGACGCCCGCGGCCCAGAAGGGAATCCAGATCATCTGCATCGCGGAAATCGCCACGCCCCAAATGCCGAACAGCAGGATGTTGACGATGAACATCATCGTCGGACCCGCATACGGATGCGCGGCGTACAGATGACGCTCGATCCAATCTGTCGGCGTACCTTTGCCGTATTTCTCGGTGGAGACTTCGTCGTTCGATGCAACCCGATACAGATCGACGCCTTGCAACAGAACGGTCTTGATGCCGAACACCTTCGGGCTGTGCGGATCTTCTTCGGTCTCGCACTTGGCGTGATGCTTGCGATGCACCGCCACCCATTCTTTGGTGACCATGCCCGTGCTGATCCACGACCAGAAACGGAAGAAATGCGCCAGCACCGGATGGAAGTCCACACCGCGATGGGCTTGGCTTCGATGCAGGTAGAGCGTCACGGCGAAAATAGTCAGCTGCGTGACGACCAGGAAATAAATGACTTTGGCCAACCACGATGCGTGGACCAAGCCCTCGTTGAGAAAATTCAGGATAAATTCAAGCATGGAGTGATACCGAGAAAGGAAAATGGACTATACGTGAGCCGCCCCGCGCTCGCCAGTGAGGCATCCCAAAATCCGGCGCGTTTGAATGATATGCGGATGCCCTTGCCCCGGATCAACCGACCAGCAACAATCACGCCAGTTCAATGGAATTTGCATGGTCGCCGAAACGCTCTTGCGTCTGGAAAATGTTAGCCGCCGGTTAGCTGGACGTCTTGTCGTTGAGAAACTCGATTTGCAACTCGATCGCGGCACGGTCTTAGGGCTTTTGGGCGTCAATGGCGCCGGCAAATCCACGACGTTGAAGATGGTCTGCGGCGTCCTTGCGCCGAGCAGCGGCAGGGTCTTCGTATCGGGCTCTGACCTGCGTGAGAATCCGCGCGCGGCGGCCTCGGTTATCGGCTATTTGCCGGAGCAGCCGCCGCTCTACGCGGAATTGCGGGTCGAAGAATATCTGACGTTCTGCGCTCGCCTACGCAGAATTTCCGGAAAACCATTACGTACCGCCGTCGATTCGGCGATCGAGCGCTGCGGACTGGGCGACGTCCGGCATCGCCTACTCGGCAATTTATCGAAAGGATTTCAGCAGCGCGCGGGCATCGCGCAAGCGATTGTGCACGATCCCGGCTTGATCGTCTTGGACGAACCCGCGTCGGGACTCGATCCACTCCAATCGGCGAATATTCGGTCGCTGATCCGCGAACTCGGCAAAGATCGCGCGGTGATTCTTTCGACGCATCTGATCACCGACGTCAATCAATGTTGCGATTGCGTCGCGATCCTGCATCGCGGCCGACTGCGCTACGACGGGCCGGTGCAGATGATGTCGGACGATCCTACCTTTGAAGTCCGCCTTTCCAAAACGCCGGCAGTGCAAGCGTGGATGTCGATCGAAGGCGTCGAATCGACGCAATTCGCCGATGGCATTTGGCGAGTGAAATTGAAACCGGACGCGCGCGCCGATGCGCTCGCGGACGCAGTGGTCCGTCACGGCTGGGGTTTGCTGGAACTTCGCGCGCAGCAAACCAATCTCGAGCAGGTTTTCCTGCGCATCGCCAGCGCTGACGAAACGGCGGCGGCCGCATGAGCGCCGTCGTCGCGCGCAACGAACTGCGCCGTTTCTTTCTCACGCCGCTTGCATGGGTGCTGCTCGCCGCCGTGCTTTCCGTGCTTGCCTATTTTTTTCTCGTCGCACTGGGCGCGTTTTTCGCGCTGATGCCAAAAATTGCGGGAATGGCCGACGCACCCGGCGTCACCGATCTCGTCGTCTTGCCGTTGTTGCGTGCGATCGCGAGCTTGATGCTCGTCATCGTGCCGTTGCTCGGCATGCGTGCTATTGCGGCCGATCGGCAAAATGGAAGCCTGACTTTGTTGCAGGTGTCCGGAATCGGCGATGCGCGCATCGTTCTTGGAAAATATCTCGGCTTGCTCACCTTTGTGATCGTGTTCGTTTTGCTCGCGATGACGATGCCGCTGAGTTTGACGGTTGCGACATCGCTCGATCTCGGCCGCATCTTGGCAGCCACGGTCGGCCTGATTCTTTTTGCGGCCGCGTTAACCGCGATCGCGGTCATGAGCTCTGCGTTGACGCAATCGGCTGCGCTCGCGGCCGCCATCGCGCTGATCGTGAGTCTCGTGTTGTGGATGGTCGATGCCGGAGCGCGTTACGAAGGGATCAGCACGACATTCGTCGACTATCTGGCGCTACCCACGCATCTGGAGCCGTTTCTCCACGGCATCGTCGCGACCGTCGACATTGTATACTTTTTGCTGATTGCACTCGTTGCGCTGACGCTCGCCACGCGGCGCGTCGGTGCGTTGCGCACGCGCGGCTGATATGGGCGAGCGACTTCTCGACTGGCTATTCGCCGCGTTGCTGCTGGCCGCCGCCGTGATGGTCGCGTTTTTCAGCACGCGGTTCGGCTGGCAGCACGATTTCAGTTTTGCGCAACGTGCGAGTCTCGATACGCGAACGCAGACGCTACTCGAGCGGCTCGACGCACCGGTGTCGATCGTCTCGTATGCGCCGCCCGACAATCAATTGCGCGGTGCGATAGCCGATTTCGTGCTTCGATATCAACGCGTCAAATCCGATATCGCGCTTACGTTCATCGATCCGGACACCGATCCCGCAGCGACACGCGAAGCGGGCATCCAGGTCAACGGCGAACTCGTCATTCGCTACAAAGGCCGCAGCGAACAGCTGAAAGTGCTGACCGAACGCGAACTCGATAACGCGCTGCTGCGCCTGGCGCGCGAGCATGAACGCCTCGTCGCATTTCTCGCCGGCGACGGCGAACGCAAACCCGACAGCGCTGGCAATGGCGATTACGGAAACTTCGGCGCGTTGTTGAAAGCACAGGGCGTGCGAGCGATCTCATTGACGTTGACGAGCGACATGCACGTGCCCGAAAACGTCGACGCATTGGTCATCGCCGCACCGAGCGTGCCGTTGGCCGAAGCGCTCGTCAAAGAACTCGTCGACTTCGTCGAACGCGGCGGCAATCTGCTTTGGCTGACGGAGCCCGGCGAAAAAGTTGGACTCGATCCGTTGTTCAAGGCGCTGTCGGTGCGCGCGTTGCCGGGTGTTGCGGTCGATGGCGCCGGCGCCGAGTTTGGGATCGGCGATCCAAGTTTTATCGCTATTTCCACTTATCCACAAAATCCGATCACGCGCGATTTCGCGTTGACGACGTTGTTTCCGCAATCGGTCGCGCTGGCGAAAGTCGTGCAGCCGCAATGGAATATCGGCGCGCTGCTGACGACGACGGCCAAATCCTGGACGGAAACCGGCGCCATTCCGAAACAAGGCGACAAGACAACAATCAGCTTCGACGAAAACAAAGGCGAATTTCCCGGCCCGTTGAATATCGGTCTTTCGTTGACGCGGTTGTCGCCCACGCCGACGAAACGCGAGCAACGCGTCGTCGTCATCGGCGATGCAGATTTTTTGTCGAACGCGTTTCTCGGCAACGGCGGCAATCGCGAGTTCGGCCAGCGCGTTTTCGATTGGCTGTTGCAGGACGATGAACTGGTCGATATTCCCGACAAAGGCGCGCCGGATCGGCAACTGACGATGACGCAGCGCGAACTGAGTGCGATCAGCCTGATTTTCCTTCTCGGATTGCCGGCGTTACTTCTCATATGCGGCGGCGCCATTTGGTGGCGTCGTCGACGCGCCTAGATTCCGATGCGCAAATCGACACGAAACATTCTGCTGCTGGTCGCCGTCGTCGCCGTGCTCGGCGCGGGCATGAAGTTCGAGTTGGCGCGCGAGCAAACATTTCTGCCGATGCCACTGACATCAATCGATCCCGCCGTGGCGAAATCCCTGGACGTTCGGTGCGCCAATTGCCCGACGCGACGTTTCGAACATCGCGCGAACGGTTGGTGGATGCTCGAACCTTATTCCGTGCGCGCCGATGACGCGGCTGTTTCGCGGCTGGCCGCCGTCGCGAAGGCGCCCGTACGTAAAAAATTGGATTCCGGCGCGTACGAGCTCGCGAAGCTCGGGCTCGATCCACCGCGCATCACGATGAACGTCGACACCGCGCAAATCGAATTCGGCGACGAAGATCCAATCGAGCACGATCGCTATGCGCGCGTCGGTACCGAGGTTTTTCGCGTGCCCGACCGTTTCGGTGCACGCTTGCTCGAATCGCCGGAAACGGAAATCGATCGGCACGTGATCGATGCGGATAAGGTTATCGTCGACGTCAGCGTTGACGGAAAACCGCCGCGCGCGGATCTCGCGGATGCTTGGAAAAAATTAGTCGCCGCGCAAATGCAGCCGGCGGGTGAGACGAATGCGAACGCAGTGTCCGCGACGGTGGAATTCGCCGATGGAACGAAACAGGAGTTTTCGATCCATCGCGAGAATGAGCATTACGTCGTTCGACGCGGGGATATTCATCTTGACTACCTCGTCGTCGAATCGCAGGCGCAAACACTGCTCGGCAAGGTCGACTGACGATGCCCGAATTGCCCGAGGTCGAAACGACACGACGCGGCATCGCCCCGTATCTCGAAGGTCGACGCGTCGTGGACGTGATCATCCGGCAGCATAAATTGCGCTGGCCCGTTCCGCCGATCGTTCGCAAAAAATTGCCGGGACAAATCATTGAACGTGTGGAGCGACGCGCAAAATATCTGCTCGCACACACAGACGTGGGAACTGCGGTGATGCACCTAGGCATGTCGGGATCGTTGCGCGTGCTGAATCCCGACGCGCCGATCGGTGTGCACGATCACTTCGACTGGCGCTTGGATTCCGGAAAAGTCCTGCGTTTCACTGATCCGCGCCGATTCGGAAGTTTGCTTTGGCAGGCGCCGGGCGAGACGCTGGAGATTCTCGCGAATCTCGGACCGGAACCGCTGAGCGAAACATTCGACGGCGAATATCTTTGGCGACGCTCGCGAGGGCGGTCTGGTGCGGTAAAAATTTTCCTGATGGATCAAAACGTCGTGGTCGGCGTGGGAAATATTTACGCATCGGAAGCATTGTTCGCAGCGGGCATTCATCCGCGACGCGCGGCTGGAATGGTTTCGCGCGCGCGCTACGAACGTCTGGCCGACGAAGTGAAACGTATCCTCGCGTACGCCATCCGACGCGGCGGCACGACACTGCGCGATTTCATCAGCCCCGACGGCGTGCCCGGCTATTTCGAACGCGAATTGTTCGTGTACGGACGCGGCGGCGAACCGTGCAAAGTGTGCGGCACACCGATTCGCGTGATCACACTCGGACAACGCAGCACATTCTTCTGCCCGCGTTGTCAGCGTTAGCTTTTCGATTCCGATTCGGATTCAGGTAGCGGCAACATGGTTTGCTGCAATTCGATGTGACCGACGCCGGCGGTGATTTTCTTGAACTCTGAGCGGCTCACCGACACATAACGCTCGTTGCCGCCGATTTCGACTTGAGGCCCGTCGGTGACGACGCGGCCGTGATCGTCCACGCGCACGACCATCGTCGCCTTTTTTCCGGTGTGGCAGATCGTCTTGATCTCGATGATGTCGTCGGCCCAGGCGAGCAAGTACTTACTGCCATCGAACAGCTCACCGCGGAAATCCGTACGCAAACCGTAGGCGAGTACGGGAACACGAAGCTCGTCGACGATATCGCTCAATTGCCATACCTGAGTGCGCGTCAGGAACTGCGCCTCATCGACGAGTACGCAATGCAGCGCGCCATTGTGAAAAATATCGGCCGTTACGATCGCGCGCAAATTCTCATCGCGCGAGAACGTCAGCGCGTTCGCTTTCAATCCGATCCGCGAAGCGACGACCCCTTCCCCATGACGATTGTCGAGTAGCGGCGTGAGGATCAGCGTGCGCATGCCGCGCTCGCGATAGTTGTGCGCGCTCTGCAGCAGCGTCGTCGTCTTGCCGGCGTTCATCGCCGAATAATAGAAATACAGTTTCGCCATTCCGACCTCGACATCCTCGCGCAGCGCAGTTTATTTCATCGCGACGGCAGGTGTCGCCGCACTGACTTTCGGCGGGTCGCGTTCATGCCTAAAAGCCGACGACGCGACGCGCGGCTCCTTCTTATGATCGTTGCACAGCGGCATCGATGCTTTGTTTGCGTCGTTCGTCGTTCGGTCAACGCAATCGGAGCTTCTGCGCATGGTTATCTCTTCTCGCAACGTTTTGGTTTTCCTTTTCCTGCTCAGCACTTCCGCCTTCGCGGCGGATCACACCGTGACCGCCGGGGGCAGCGCCAATGTGTTTACGCCGAGCAAGTTGACGATCAATGCCGGCGATACGGTCACCTTCGTCAACGGCGGCGGTTTTCATAACGTCGTCGCCAGCGACGGATCGTTTACGAATGGTGACGCGTCGTCCGATACATGGACATTTACGCAAGCATTTCCGACGTCAGGCACGTTCGGCTTTTACTGCAATATTCATGGTTCCGCGAATGGCACGGGAATGGCCGGCGTCGTGACGGTAAACGCAGCAACGGCGCCGCCGGTAGCGCCAATCACCGGCGCCACCAGCGGATCGTGGTACGACCCGGACGAATCCGGCCACGGTTTCCTCATTCAAGTCGCGCCGCCCAATCTTTTCATCGCGTATTGGTTCGTCTACACGCCGGACGGAACGGCGCAAGCGTGGATGGCAGGCTCCGGCACCTACGACACGACGGGCAATTCCGCCACGATCGAAATGCAACAGCAGATCGGCGCGAAATTTCCGCCGCTTTTCAACCACAGCGATCTCACTTCGATCGACTGGGGCTCGCTCACGTTCACGCAAACCGACTGCACGCACGCGACCGTCAGCTGGATTCCGAAAGTGGCGTCCTATCCGGCCAGTGTGGCGCCGTTGCCGCTTACCAAGATCATCGGCGTCAACGGCTTGACGTGTACCAACTGATGCGCGCTGAAACAATTATCTTGGCGATCGGTTTGAACGTCTCCGTGTCGCTTGCCGCGATAGCGGTGGAACCCGGTGCGCCCGCGCCGGGTTTCAACGCACCCACGTTCGACAACAAACAGATTCAGCTTTCCGATTACCGCGGCAAAGTCGTGTTCGTGGATTTCTGGGCGTCGTGGTGCAGTCCCTGTCGCCAGTCGTTGCCGCTGTACAGCAAGTTGTCCGGCGAATTCCCTGCGTCGGATTTTGTCGTCGTGGCGATCAATGTGGATGAAAACGCCGAGGACGCGAAGAAATTCCTGGCCGAACATCCCGTGAAGTATACAACGGTGCAAAATCCACAAGGCGACATTCCGAAAGCATTCGGCATCAATGGAATGCCGTCGTCGTACTTGATCGATCGCGAGGGCATGGTTCGCGATCGGCACGTCGGATTCGATCCGAAAGACATCAATGTCCTGCGCGGCGAGATCAGCAAGCTGATCGGGAAGCCGGCCGATGCGTCTTGATCTACGCGCGCTGTTTATTTTGCCGGCTCTATCGATGATGACAGGCTGCGCGACTACGCCGGTGCAACCGTGGGAACGGGGCAACCTCGCGCGCTGGGATATGCGCTGGGACCCCGATCCGTTGCAGGCGGCCGCGGACGATCATGCGCATTTCAGCAAAGAAGGCACGAGCGGCGGCATCGGCGCCGCCGGCGGCGGCTGCGGTTGCAATTGATGCATCCGAAACGCCCTTCATCATCGTTGACATTATTGTTGGCCGCATCGGCGGCGCTCGGTGGACAAAAAGCGCACGCGGACGAAACGAGTTCAGCGCCGACGATCGGTTATCGCTTCAATGTATACGACGAAGACGCGTTTTCCGGCACGGCGACCATCGGCGATCCGAAGCGCTATCACGTCGATACGCAACAATTGGACTTTTCATCGAGCGTCGGCGACCGCAACACGCTGAACATCAACGCCACCCACGAAGTGATGAGCGGATCGTCGCCGTGGTATTCGATTCCGGGGCCGAACAACAAACCGATCCAAGTGCTGAGCGGTGCCACGATTCGCGATCATCGCAGCGCCATCGACGCATCGCTGACGCACGACGCCGGCGGCAATTCGACGACGACGGTGGACGCATCGTATTCCGCCGAACGCGATTATCACGCGACCGCCATCGGCGCCGAGCACACGCTGCCGATCGACACGGCGCTGACACTCGGCTTCGGCGCAAGCGTGTCGCACGACATCATCGAACCGACCGATGCGCTGATTTTCGATCGCATCACGCACGCGGAGAAAAATACGTTGTCGGCATTCGGCAGTTTGAGCTGGGTACTCAACAAGTCGTCCGTGATCGAGAGCGGCGTTCAGCTCAATTATCAAAGCGGCTATTTGTCCGACCCTTACAAATTAGCGACCGTCGGTGATGTTCAGTTGCCCGACACGCGACCGGATCGACGCTCCGAAGCGGCATGGCTCATTCGTTATCGCTATGCGGTGAATTCAAACGCAGCGCTGCATGCTGACTCACGCGTCGCGGTAAATAGTTGGGGACAAACATCGTTGACCCTCGATTTCGCTTGGTATCAAAGCGTGGGCAGCGGCTGGCAGTTGATCCCGGCGTGCGTTTTTACTCGCAAGACAGCGCGCGTTTCTACGCGCCGTTTTTTGCGTCGGAGGACGCGGCAAGCGTTTATTCGAGCGATTATCGACTCGGTGCCTTCGGCTCCATCGCCGCGAACATGAGCGTGCGGAAACAGTTCGGACATTGGGAATTGGTCGCGGGCGCCGAGCGCTATCACGCCAGCACGAGTTACGCGATCGGCGGCGCCGATCTGCCGAATCCCGGCATCGTGAGTTACACGCGTATCTTCGCCGGAGTGGATTACCATTTCGACTAGCGTTGTCGCGCGAGCGGCGGTGGTGTCGATGCGTTTCGAATTTTCCACGATGGGATGTCCTTGCGCGTTGCACGTCGAAGGCTGCGCCGAAGCGACCGCAAACCGCGCGTATGCGGCGACGCTGAATGAAGTCGATCGGCTCGACCGCAAATATTCGCACTACCGCGCCGACAGTTTGCTCGCCGATCTCGCGCGAAACGTTGATGTCTCGATGGCTGTCGATGACGAAACCGCGAATCTGCTCGATTTCGCCGCCGAACTGCACCGGCAAAGCGACGGACTCTTCGACATCACCGCCGGCAAACTGACGCGATTGTGGGATGCACAGAATGACCGCGTCCCGTCCAAAAAAGAAATCGACGCGGCGTTGCGAGTTACAGGCTGGCATCGTGTCGAATGGATGAGGCCGATGCTTCGCGTAACGACGGCCGGCATGCATCTGGATTTCGGCGGACTCGTCAAAGAGTATGCGGCGGATCGTTGCGCACAAGCCTGTCGCGATGCGGGCGTGACATCCGGCGTGGTCGATCTGGGCGGCGATCTGGCGCTGATCGGCCCGCACGAAAATGGCGAACCGTGGATCGTCGGCATCAAAGCGCCGCGTGCGGAAGGCAAAGCATCGGCGCACATCGAGTTGCCGAGTGGCGGACTCGCGACGAGTGGTGATTACGAACGCGCGTTGATCGTCAACGGCAAACGCTATTCGCACATCGTCGATCCGCGCTGCGGTTATCCGATCGAAAGTTTCGCCAGCGTGAGCGTCGTGGGCGAAACGTGCCTCGTCGCCGGTGCCGCATCGACGCTCGCGATGCTGTTCGGCGTCGAGCGCGGAAAATCGTGGTTATCGGAGTTGGGATTGCCGCATCTGTGCATCACCACGGACGGCGAGTGCAGCGGCGATATTGCGATTTAACTGGCGGATCGCTTCATCCAGCGGGCACAATGCGCGCCCTCATGACGTTGAATCCGCAACAACGCGCCGCCATCGAGTATTGCGACGCTCCCTTACTCGTCCTTGCCGGCGCCGGTTCCGGCAAAACGCGCGTCATTACGGAAAAAATCGCGTATCTCATCACGCGGAAAAATCTGGCGCCGAACAAAATCGCCGCGATCACGTTCACCAATAAGGCGGCGCGCGAAATGCGCGAACGTGCGAAGCGATTGATAAAAGGCGCGGCGGCCGATGAAGTGGCGATCTCGACATTTCATGCGCTCGGCCTGAAATTTTTGCAGATCGAACATGCGCGTTTGAATCTCAAACGCGGATTCTCAGTGATCGATGCCGACGACAGTTTCGGGATGGTGAAGGATCTCGTCCCGGCCGCGACGAAACCCGATCAACTCAACGCGCTGCGCCACCTCATTTCGACGGCGAAGAACAACGGACTCACGCCCGAGCAAGCGCAGGAAACGGCGCGAGCAACACGTGAGCGCGAGGCGGCGAGTATCTATGCGGCTTACCAAACGCGATTGTGGGCGTACAACGCCGTCGATTTCGACGACCTCATTCGTTTGCCGCTGCAGTTGCTTGAAAGCGACGATGACGTGCGCGCGGCGTGGCAGGAACGATTGCGTTACGTGCTCGTCGACGAATATCAGGACACGAACGCGGCGCAATATCGATTGTTGAAACAGCTGGCCGGCGATCGCGGTGCGTTCACCGCCGTCGGCGACGACGATCAATCGATTTACGCATGGCGCGGCGCGAATCCGGGCAATCTCGACGAACTCGCGCGCGATTATCCGACGCTGAAAGTCATCAAGCTCGAACAGAATTATCGCTGCAGCGGACGCATTCTTCGTTCCGCGAACGCGTTGATCAAACACAATCCGCACTCGCACGAAAAACGTTTGTGGAGCGATCATGCGGAAGGTGTGCCGATTCGCGTTCTCGCGTGTCGCGATGGCGATCACGAAGCCGAACGCGTCGCGGGCGATATCGCGAACAAACAGCAAACCTCGAAAGCGCCGTGGAGCGAATTTGCGATTTTGTATCGCGGCAATCATCAGTCGCGCTCGTTCGAGAAAGCGCTGCGACTTGCGCGCATTCCCTATGCGATCACAGGCGGCACGGCGTTTCTCGATCGCGCCGAAGTAAAAGATGTGCTTGCGTATCTGCGTCTGCTGGTCAATCCGGATGACGATGCGGCGTTTTTGCGCGTTGTGAATGTTCCGCGGCGCGAAATTGGCGCCGTGACGTTGGAGAAACTCGGCGAGCTGGCGCAATCAAAACATACGTCGATGTTGCGTGCGGCGCACAGCGATGCCGTTTTATCGCAGTTGCCGCCGCGACCGGCGTCGGCGCTCGCGGAATTCGTCGCGCTCATCGATGAACTGGGCAAACGTGCGTTGCCGCCGGCGGATTTGGTCGACGAGCTCATTCGCCGCACGCGTTACGCCGAGCACGTAAGCGCCGAAGCAAAAGGTGAGGCGGCCAGTCAACGTCGCCTGGAAAATTTGCGCGAACTTTCCGACTGGTTTCGCGCGATGCAGAAAAACGATTCGCGCATCGGCGATCTTGCGGCGGCGCTTGCGCTGCTGTCGCACAGTGATCGTGACGACGACGCCAATGCCGTTCGCCTAATGACGTTGCATGCCGCGAAGGGACTCGAATTCCGATTCGTCTATATCGCCGGCGCGGAGGATGGTTTACTGCCGCACGCCGGTGGCATCGAAGAAGGACGGCTCGATGAAGAACGTCGGCTTTTCTATGTCGGCATCACGCGTGCGCGGGAACGCTTGTGCTTGTCGTACGCGACACGATCAAAACGCTACGGCGCGATCATCAGCAATGAACCCAGCCGGTTTCTGGCGGAGTTGCCGCAAGACGATCTGCATTGGGATGGTCGCGACGCCGAACAGGATGCCGAAGCTGCGCGCGAATCGGCCAGCAGCCATCTGGCGCGGCTGGCGGACTTCCTCAGCGACTGATCGTCTAAACCCAACTTAACCAAGCGCCAATTCGCGCTTGCCAACGTTTGGGGGCGTCACTACAGTGGCCGTTCCGCACGATTCAACCACCGCGCTCAACCATATTGGGGACGTTATGCAGACCTCGCTCTTTCGCGTCGCTTTTCTTGCTGCTTTGGCCGTTGTCGGCTTTGGATGCAGCCAGCAGAATTCATCCGCTCCGACCACGCCGGCTGCCGTCGCCGCCGCCACCAGCTCGCCGGACGGCACCATCATCGCCGCCGTGAAAGCGGTGCGCCAAAACAATATTGGCTCACTGTTCGAAATCACGTTGCCGGCGCCCGAGCTGGCCAAGATGAAGTCCGACTGGACTAAGGAAATGAACAAGGATCCCGTCACCGACGAGGATCGCAAACAGTTTGCCGACACGATGACCAAACTGACGGCGCCCGATGCGGAAGCCAAGCTGTATGCGCAGATCGAACCGCAGCTGAAAGAGTTCGATCAGAAATCCGCGCAGCAGATGCCGATGATGATCGCGATGGGTCGCGGTTTTGCGCAGAGCGCGATTGCGCAGAGCAAAGAATTGTCCGATCCGCAGAAGCAGCAGGCGCAGCAGTTGCTCGACGCTGTCGGCAATTGGGCGCAGACGACGAAGTTCACCGATCCGACGCTGGTGAAAGGTGCCATCGCCGCGATCTGCAAAACCGCGCGCGATTTGAATCTGAAGACGATCGATGAAGCGCGTGCGCTCACGTATGACCAAGGCATGCAGAAGGCCGGCATCATCGTCGGCGGTGTGAAACAGGTATTTCTTGCGTACGGGCTCAACGTCGATAAAGCGCTGGATTCCGTAAAGGTCGATTCTCCTGTCGTCACGGGCGATACGGCCAAGGTGAAAATCAGCTACGTCGCCTTCGATCAACCGTTCTCGACCGATAGCGATCTGGTGAAGATGGACGGCAAGTGGTACAGCAAGCAGGCGATCGATCAATGGAACAAGCGCCAGCAGGAACAGGCTGCCGCAGCGACCGCGCCCTCAGCACCGCCTGCGGGCAAGTAATTCCTTTCAAAACAAGGTTATGCGATTCACCGCACCCGTCGTCGGCGTGCGGTGACTTCGCCGCCGCGGGCGCGTAACTCTTTTATCACTCGCGGCTTACGTACAATTGCCGCATGGACTCTCCTGTTTCCAATGTTCCTGCCGCGCCGCCTTCGCAGGCACCGTGGTGGTCGCGCGCGTTCGGCGCCATGCTCGAACCGTGGGTGCGCATTCGGCGCGACGCCTCAGCGATCCAAATAACGCTCGATCCGAACGTTCCCGTTTGCTACGTGACGGAACGTTATGGCATGTCCGACACGCTGATTCTCGAACAAGCTTGTCGCGAAGCCGGGTTGCCGGAGCCATTGCGGCCACTGCACGTCGGAAATCTACGCAAGAAGCGATCGATGTTCGCGCTGTCGCGGCGCGCGGCGTGGATGATCCGTCGGCGAAAATCGTTGACTCACTCCGCCACGCTCGCGCAATTATTGGATACGTTGCGCGCGAATCCGGATAGCGATTTGCAACTCGTCCCCGTGTCGATTTTCGTCGGCCGCGCGCCGGACAAAGAGACCGGATGGTTCAGCGTACTGTTTTCGGAAAACTGGGTGGTCGTCGGTCGATTCCGGCGTTTGCTCGCGATCCTGATGAACGGACGCAGCACGATCGTTCAATTTTCGCCGCCGATTTCTTTGCGCCAAGTCATCGCGGATGAGCGCAATGCACCGGCGACCGTTCGCAAGATCGGGCGAGTTCTGCGCGTGCACTTTCAGCGTATTCGCGCGATCGTCATTGGGCCTGATCTTTCGCATCGTCGCACATTGATCGACGCGGTAATGAATGCGGCGACCGTCCGTGATGCGATCGACACCGTCGCCGCGAAAGAAAATATTACGCTCGACAAAGCGCGTGCGCGGGCGCGCGAGTACGCATGGGAAATCGCGGCGGACGTTTCGCATCCCTTCGTCCGATCCGTATCTTTCTTGCTTATCGGTTTCTGGAACAAGATTTACGACGGCGTGCATATGCATCATTTCGAGAAGATGCGTGCGGCGGCGCCGGGACACGAGATCATTTATGTTCCGTGTCATCGCAGTCACATCGATTATTTGTTGATGTCCTGGCTGCTGTATCGAAACGGCGTTGTCGTTCCGCATATCGCGGCGGGCGTGAATCTCAATTTGCCGATACTCGGTCCGATGCTCAGACGCGGCGGCGCGTTTTTCTTGCGTCGAAGTTTCAAAGCGAATGCGTTGTATTCGACCGTTTTCAGCGAATACGTCGCGCAGTTGTTCGCGCGCGGCGCATCGATGGAATATTTCATCGAAGGCGGGCGCTCGCGCACGGGTCGTCTGCTGCAGCCGCGCGCTGGCATGTTGGCGATGACGCTGAAAAGTTATCTGCGCGAATCGCGCCGGCCCGTGATGTTTCAACCGATTTACATCGGTTACGAAAAGTTGATCGAGGGCAATTCGTACATCGGCGAACTCTCGGGCAAGCCGAAAGAAAAAGAATCGATTTTTGGATTGCTCCGCGCGTTCGGCATTTTGCGCAAACACTACGGCAAAGTGGTTGTGAATTTCGGTGAGCCGATCGTTCTCGATCAATTGCTCACGAAGATCGAGCCGACGTGGCGCGCCGCCATCGAGAGTCCCGACGAAAAGCCGGCTTGGTTCAGTTCAGCCGTGGACACCTTGGCCGATCACATCCAGATCAATATTAATCGCGCGGCAGACGTAAATCCGATCAATCTGCTCGCGCTCGCATTGTTATCGACGCCGAAGCATGCGATGACGGAAACCGACCTGCTCGCGCAGATCGAACTCAATCGCGCGCTGTTTACGGAGCTGCCGTATTCCGATCGTCTGACGATTACGTCGCTAAGCGGCGCTGAGGTCATCGCTTACGGCGAAAAGATGGAGTGGATAAAACGCATCGCGCATCCGTTGGGAGATCTGATCGCGTGCGAAGGCGACAACAGCGTGTTGCTGTCCTATTTTCGAAACAACGTGCTGCATCTGACCGCGACAGCAGCCTGGATCGCGTGTTGCTTCCTCAACAATCGGCGCATGGCGCGCGGCTCGATCGTAAGACTCGGCCGCTTGGTGTATCCATTCATTCAATCCGAATTGTTTTTGCCGTGGGATGAAGATGGATTTGCCGCGCAAATCGAAGCGACGCTCGCATTTTTCGAGAAACAGGGATTGTTGGATTCCGCTGGTGATGGTCGCATCTTGCGGCGCGGGCCGGGTCAGAGCGACGGCTCTTATCAGCTGCGCCTGATCGCCCACAGCATGTTGCAGGCGTTCGAGCGTTACTACATCGCCATCGCTGCGCTCGTCCGCAACGGGCCGCGCACGCTCAGTTCGGGCGAACTCGAAAATTTGTGCGCGCTGACAGCGCAGCGGCTAACGCTGTTGCACGAGTTAAACGCGCCGGAATTTTTCGACAAGTCGCTGTTCCGCGGTTTCATCCAACAACTGCGTGAGCGCCGCGTCATTTGGCCGGACGCGTCCGGCAAGCTCGATTTTGATAGCGCTCTCGAGGATGTCGCGCGTGACGCGAAAGTCATCCTGAGCCGCGAGATTCGTCATGGCATTTTGAAGCTGACGCCGGAACGACGTGAATCGCTGGCCGAAAAATCCGACGCGGCCGAAAAATTGGATGCCGAGAAAGCGGACGAGTGAGCGCTACGCGTCGAGATCCGGAATAAGCTGACTTTCCAGCTTGGCAATCGTATCTTTCAGCAGCAATTTACGTTTCTTGAGACGCCGTAATTGCAGTTCGTCGCAACCGGGCGTGCTGCTCATCCGCGCGATTGCTGTGTCGAGATCGCGGTGCTCGATGCGCAGTTCGACCAAATGTTTTGAAATTCCCGCGAAGTCTTCGCCCACCGCGCCGCTCCCAGTGACAGGCGAGTCTAGCGCGCTGCCGGGTGCCGCGCGACATTGCGATACGCCGTAGAATATGCAGATCGATTTTGCGCTTATGTTATGACTACCGCCGCGTTTCGGAAACACCAAACGGAAACCAACAAGCTCGCCAAGCGGTTGCGCAGACTCGTCGGGCAGGCGATTGCCGACTTCAACATGATCGAACGCGGCGATCGCGTCATGGTGTGTTTGTCCGGCGGGAAAGATTCTTACACGCTGCTATCGATGTTGCGCCAGCTTCAGGCGAAAGCGCCCGTCGAATTCGAACTCGTGGCCGTCCATCTCGATCAGAAGCAGCCCGGTTACGACGCGGCCGTGTTGCCGAACTATCTGCGTTCGATCGGCATGCCGTTCGAGATCATCGAGCAGGACACATACAGCGTTGTAAAGCGCGTTGTGCCCAAAGGCAAAACGATGTGCGGACTCTGTTCGCGTCTGCGCCGTGGCGCCCTCTACCACCATGCCGAGCAAAACGGTTTCACCAAGATCGCGCTCGGTCATCATCGCGACGACATCGTCGAGACGATGTTCCTCAACCTGTTTTACCAATCGTCGCTGAAAGCGATGCCGCCGAAATTATTGTCGGATGACGGCAAGCATGTCGTGATCCGGCCGCTGTCGTACTGCAAGGAAGCCGACCTGGCCGAGTACGCCGACCAGCAGGCGTTCCCGATCATGCCGTGTAATCTGTGCGGGTCGCAGGAAGCGTTGCAGCGAAAAGCGATCAAGCAAATGCTGGTCGAGTGGGAACGAACGCATCCGGGGCGAACGGAAAATGTCTTTCGCGCCCTCACGTCCGTTGCGCCGTCGCAGTTGGCAGATCGGAACTTATTCGATTTCGCCGCGCTGGGCAGTCGCAATTCCGGCTCGCCACCAACATCATCGGACTGGCTGTCGGGTTCCGGCGACAGTATTGCGGTATTGGACGACGCGACCGCCTAACTTCGGTTCCTCCTTGGCTTGTCGGCCATTCTTTCTCGGGGTTTTCATCATGTGGTTTCGCAATCTTTCTTTGTTTCGTTTTTCCGAAAAATCGGCCCGTGCGCTGAAGTCGCTCGAAACCAAGCTCGACGAGCATCGGCTTCGAAAAGTCGGGCCGCAAGAGCTCAGCACCAGCGGGTTCGTTTCGCCGTACGGACTGGATGAAGAATCACTGGTTCATCGGGTCGGAGCGTTTGCGCTTGCAAGCGTCGGCCGCGACGAGCGTTTGCTGCCGAATGTGGTCGTGAACCAGGAGTTATCTGCAGTTTTGCAGAAGATAGAGGCAAAACAGGGCAAGCGGCCTGGCTCTAAACAACGTAAGCAGTTAAAAGAAGACATTTTGAGCGATTTGCTGCCACGCGCATTTACCCGCCAATCGTCGGTAAATCTCTATTTTGCAATGGAAAATGGATGGCTTGTCGTCGATACTGCGAGTCGCAAGATCGCCGAAGATGCTGTCACGAAGCTGAGACACGCATTGGGTACATTCCCCGCTGTCCCGATGGCGGCCGAACAAAGTCCGCGCGGCTTAATGACGGACTGGTTGATACATGGCAAGCTACCCCAGGGTTTGGTGCTGACGGACGAGTGCGAATTGCGCGATCCGGTCGAGTCCGGGGCCATCGTTCGATGCCGGCGACAGGACCTTGAAACCGACGAGGTGCGCGAGCATCTTAAGTCGGGAAAGCAAGTGTTTCAGCTCGGTCTTACGTTTGAAGATCGCGTGAGTTTCGTGCTCGGAGAGGACCTCACCGTTCGCAAACTCCGGTTTCTGGATGTTGTGCAGGAAGAGCTCGACGAACGTTCGGCGGAATCTGCGCTAGCCGAACTCGACGCGCGTTTCGCGTTGATGACGCTGGAGCTGGAGACACTGTTCGCAAAATTCGAAAGCTGGTTCGGTTTGCCTCGACCGACCGATAAAACGTAAATCAACAGCCGGGGCGGGATGGAACGATGACTGCCGTTGGCGAAAATCATTATCTGGAATTGGCTACACCGGCCGGCGATACGATCAAGGTATTGCGCACCGCGCATCCGCGCGCGCGTCGTCTCCGATTGACGGTCACCTCCGGCGGCGCACGTGTCTCGTGCCCGCACGGCACGCATCCGGCGCAAGTTTTCGCATTTCTGCGTAAGCACGCGAATTGGCTTGAACGCAAACTCGATGAATTGAAATTCGATCCATCCGGTCCGCCGGCGCTGAAGCCCGGTGTGCCGACGCTCATTCCTCTTCGTGGTGAGACGACGCGATTGTCGTGGCGCGACGGCGCCTATCCGCAAGTCGAGTCCAAGGACGATCGGCTCATCCTTACCGTGTCGAAGCCGCACACGAAATCCGCCCTGCCGATCGCCCGCAATCTTTTGCGCGACTATTTGCAATCGCAAATTCGGCGCGACGTGTCGCGTTATCTGGCGCGTTACTCCGACGAAATCGGACGCGCGCCGAATGGCGTGCGCATCAAACCGCTAAAAAGTTTATGGGGAAGTCTGGATACGCGCGATTGGGTCACGCTCGATCTGGCACTCGCGCTCGCGCCGCTCGATGCGCTGCGTTATGTCGTGGTGCACGAACTTTGTCATTTGCGCATTCGCGATCACTCGCCGCGATTCTGGGCGCTCGTCGGTTCGATCTATCCGGATTGGAAAACCCAGCGCGAATGGTTGAAAGTCAGCGGCCATGCGTTGAAAGCAGAATTGTCGCGCCTCATCGGCGACTAGTTTCCGCGATGAATTCTTCAATCAACGCGGCAATCGGCGCCGCGTCTTCCAGATGCAAATGGTGGCAGCCGGCCAGTAGTTGTACTTGAATGTTCGCCACACGGTCGATTCGTCGTTGCATCGTTTCGCGAGGTAAGTAGGGCGCTTCCGGCTGCGCGAGCACGAGGAGCGTTTTTGCCGAAATACCTTGCAGCATAGCGAGTATTTGTTCTTCGGTAAGTCGCACCGGCGTTGCCAGCGTAAGGCGTGGATCAGACGACCAGCTGAAACCTCCCTCGACCGGTTTGATGCCCCGCGACACAATCGCAGTCGCGGAATCTTCGGAAAAATTATTCACCTTGCGCCGGGCGGAGATCGCTTCGTCTTCTGCCGCGAAAACCCGCAACGATTTTTCATCGAACGTTTCGCGTTGATCCATCCCGCGTTGAAACTGCGCCAGCATCGCGCTGGTCTCGCCCGCGATGGGCCCAAGCGCTTCGATGAGAATCAATCGATCCACCAGATCGGGCCGGCACGCGGCGAAAACGCTGGCCACCGTTCCGCCCAACGAGTGACCGAGCAAGCTGAATTTAGTCCATCCGAGTTCGCGAATCGTGGCGATGACATCGCTCACGTAGTCGACGTAGTGATACCAGACGCCGGCCGGCCGCCACTGCGAGCGACCATGGCCCGGAAAGTCGATGGCGACAATGTGGAAATGTGTACAAAGCAACGGCGCGAGACGGTCGAACGATCCCGCATTGTCCAACCATCCATGCAACGCCAATAGTGGAGGCAACGATTCGTCTCCCCACACTTTCGCGGCTAGGGTGATGTGTGGAAGCCGGATCGTTACTTCGAGTGCACGCTTTACGTCCATCCGCTCGTGTGCTGATTGATCAGTGACTGCATGAGGCGGACATGATCAGCGTCTGCATTCAGTGCCGGAATGTAGTCGAGTCGTTCGCCACCGCCTTCGAGGAATTGCTCTTTACCGCGGAGGGCGATTTCTTCCAGCGTTTCCAAACAATCGACGGCAAAGCCCGGACATAAAACCTGGATGTGACGAACGCCCTGCTTCGGAAGTTGTGACAGCGTTTCGTCTGTATAAGGTGTCAACCATGCTTCGCGACCCACGCGGGATTGAAAAGTCACGATCAGCTCGTCCGCACTCAAGCCCAATCGATCGCGCAACAGCGCCGCGGTTTCCATACATTGATCTGCATAGGGATCGCCCGAACGAACATAGCGCTGTGGTATGCCGTGGAACGACAACACTAACTTCTCCGCTCTACCATTTGCGCCCCAGAAATTCTTGACGCTGGCGGCCAGCGCGTCGATGTAGAGCGGCACGGCATGATAATCGGCGATGCTGCGCAGTTCGGGAACCCACCGCGTACGTGCGGCCGCGCGGTGCACGACGTCGAACACCGCTGCTGTCGATGTGGCGGAATATTGCGGATACAACGGCACAATCAATACGCGGCGTATGCCGACGTCGCATAGACGTTTCAGCGCAGAAGCGATTGATGGCTCGCCGTAACACATCGCCAATTCGACGCGAATGGTTGGGCCGCATGCGACAGCCACGGCGTTGGCGAGATCCTGGGAATTGACGAGAAGGGGCGAGCCCTGCGGCGTCCAAATTTTCGAATACGCCTCCGCCGAACTGCGTGGCCGGATGCGCAGAATGATTCCATACAGAATGGGCAGCCATAGCCAGCGCGGATAGTCGATCACGCGGGGATCGCCCAAGAATTCGGCGAGGTACTTCCGGACTGCGGCGGCTGTCGGAGCCGACGGGGTGCCTAAGTTGACCAACATCACGCCTAGTCGGGTCGAGGGCGCGGGCGATTCCATCGTCGAATTCTGCATCCGGGCTTCCGTCACGGGGATAATTGCGCGTGCAAACACAATGGATTGTGGTTGCGTGAGCCGATTGACCACAAATCTGGTCATTTCGAGACGGCGCAGGGTTTCAGTCTATCATCTGGCGCTAAGGCTTTGTTTTATAACAAACAAGCTGATAGACTCGAACCGCTACACCTCGCCCGTGTGGCGGACGATTACTACTATAACGATAACGAGAATTACGCATGCCCCTGCGCGTTTTATTCGCAGCGCTTGTGCTCGCCGTCGCCTGCGGCAGGGCAATTGCGGCCGACGTGATCGGCTACAGCGAGGCATTCGACACGCTATATCGCGTGGATTTCACTACGCTCACGGCGCAGGAAATAGGGCGGGCCACTGTCCTCGGCACGCCGCGCTTGGCCAACATCGAAGGGCTCACGGCTAGTCCATCGGGCAACCTGTACGGGATTTCAGACACCGACAGCGTCAAAACACTGCTCCAGATCAATCCGACGACCGGCTTGGCGACAAACCTCGGCGCGGTCACTCTGACCGGCGGAAACGTCACCGGGCAGCTCGATCTGTCAATGGCGTTCACCTGCGACGGCCGGTTATGGATGTCGTCGGGTACCGGACTATTTTGGCAAGTCGACTTGAGTACGGCGTCGGTAACGTTCGTTGGTAATATCGGCGCCAAGATCACCGGTTTGGCGGCCCGTGGAAATGTGCTTTACGGGATCGGAAGCCAAGGCAACAACAATCTTTACACGATCGATCTGACGACAGGCGCCGCGACGCTTGTCGGGGCGTTCGGAAGCAGCGCGCCGTACATCACCACGATCAGCGCCGCATTCGATGCGGCCGGCAATCTGCACGCGGTATTGGATTTCAATCCTCCGCCGTCGGGCACGACCATCACGCAGTGGAACGATCTCGCGCAGATCACGCCCACCTCGGGCGCGCTGACGGATATGGGAAACATCACGGCATCCGGTAATTCGGTCGATGATCTGGAATTCATCGGCATGAAAGGACTGGCGATCCTGCCGAGTGCATGCGCCGCGCAAGCGTCGACTGTTTCATTGCCCATGCTATCGTGGCAGTCGCTACTACTTCTGATCGCTTTTCTAATTCTCGCCGCGGGTGCGCAGTTCAGTCGCCGTTATCCGATCATCTGATGTCATCTGGCCTGCGCATCGCGCGCGCCACCACTCAAGGATTTGTTATGCGGCGTTTGCTGTCGATTTTCGTTTTGTTTTTTTCGCTAGCTGCCGCGTTTTCCGCGGTCGCCGGTGAAGAAGAAAATTCGCGCGCCAACAACGCGGTGCGGGTGCTGAAAGAAATCATGATGGCGCCCGATAAACGGCTGCCGTCCGATCTGCTGCACAACGCGTATGCGGTCGCCGTCATTCCGGATGTGATCAAAGCCGGCTTCGTTATCGGCGGGCGCCACGGTGAAGGATTGATCGCCATCAAGGCGCCGGATGGAACATGGAGCAATCCGAGCTTCGTCAGTATGTCGGGCGGCAGTATCGGGTTTCAGGCCGGGGTGAGTTCGACGGACGTGGTTCTCGTTTTCCGCACGCAACGCGGCGTCGATTCGATCGTGCACGGCAAGTTCACGCTGGGCGCCGACGCCTCGGTTGCAGCCGGACCGGTTGGCCGCAACGCGCAGGCCGCCACGGATGCTCAATTAAAAGCGGAGATCTACTCGTATTCGCGCTCGCGCGGCTTGTTTGCCGGCGTTGCGCTGGACGGGTCGGTGATGGCCATCGATAACGATGCGAACCAGTCGGTTTACGGGGAAGGCGTAACGCCGCGCCGAATCTTCGAAGGCGGTGTCACCAACGTCCCCAATGCGGTCGTTGACTTCCGCGACCGCCTTGAGGAGTACACTGCTCGCTAAGTTCGCCGTCGACGACGCGAACGCAACCGAATTCTGGAGTTATTTCGATGTTTGGCTTAAGTCCCGGTCATTTGATTCTCCTGTTGCTGATCGTCGTTTTGATCTTCGGCACGAAGAAGCTGCGCAATATCGGAGAAGATCTCGGCTCAGCGATCAAGGGTTTCCGCAAAGGCATGCACGACGGCCAAAGCGAAGATCCGTCGTCGCCGCAATTGAAGGCCGATCCGCTGCAGAGCACGCCGCCGCCGCCCGACACGAAACCGGAAACGGGTTCAACGAACAACACACCGTAAACCGTCATGTTCGATATCGGCACCGGCGAAGTGGCGTTGATCGCGGTGATCGCACTGCTCGTGCTGGGTCCGGAACGTCTGCCGGGCGCTGCCCGTACGGCCGGCGCGCTGTTACGCAAGGCGCGACAAAGCTGGAATAGCGTGCGCGACGAGATCGAACGCGAACTCGCCGCCGAAGAGTTAAAGCAATCGATGAAACGAACGGTGCAAGAATTGGATCCGCGGCCGGAGTTCGAAAAATTGCACGCGACGATTCACGCAGAAACGTCTGTCGCAGACCATTCGCCGCCACCACCGCCGCTCGCGCCTCCCGACAATGAGCGACGCTGAAGCCGGCGAAGGTCAGGAACAGACCTTCATCTCACATCTCGTCGAACTGCGCGGACGCTTATTAAAAGCGATCGCTGGCGTTCTTCTCATCCTCATTTGCTTACTGCCATTCGCCGATAAGCTCTACGCCTTCATCGCAAAACCTTTGTTGGAGAAGCTGCCGCACGGATCGCAGATGGTCGCGATCGAAGTCGCCTCTCCGTTCATGACGCCGGTGAAACTCGCCGCCGTCGTCGCGCTGTTTTTGGCGATGCCGATCGTCTTGTATCAACTGTGGCGTTTCGTCGCACCCGGTTTGTATCGGCACGAAAAGAAGCTGGCGGTACCATTGCTGGTGTCTAGCGTGCTTATGTTTTATCTCGGGTGCGCGTCGGCGTATTACGTCGTGCTGCCGAAGGTGTTCGCTTTTCTGCTCAGCGTCACGCCCACCGGAGTGGCGATGATGACCGACATCGGGCATTACCTGGATTTTGTCCTGACGATGTTCTTCGCGTTCGGTCTGTGTTTCGAAGTGCCCGTCGTCGTCTTCCTGCTTGCGCTCATGGGTTGGGTGAACGTGCCGCAGTTATCGAAGCAGCGGCCCTACGTCATTCTTGGTGCATTCGTAGTGGCGGCTGTCGTCGCGCCACCGGACGTCTTGTCGATGCTGATGCTCGCCATCCCCATGTGCCTGCTCTATGAAATCGGGATAGTCGCGGTCAGAATTTTTCTGCATCGCAACGAAGAAACGGACGCCAAGCACGCCGCGCCGCGCACCTGAACGGCGCGGGTCAGCGCTCCGAAAATTTTCGTGCGGAATTCACTTTTTAGCGAATGCTGCAATTTGTCTTTTGCAGCATTCTGACATAGACTGTTTGTCCATTTTGTAACATTTTCCACCGACCAAAAAACACCGTTGGTCAAATACCATCGATCAAAAACAGGAGAGAAGCCATCATGGCGAAAACGAATGATGACACCCGCGACGCCAGCTTGCGCGTGTCGAAGAAAATGCGCGACGCACTGAAAGCCGCCGCTGCGACCGCTGGCCGTCCGCTGTACGACGTAACGAACGAAGCGATCAATAACTATCTTGGTTCGGCGAAAGCCGGTGGCATGCGTAAGGGGAAGAAGTAACGATTTCTCGACGATTCGCCCACGCCTTTTTGCTAGGGCGGATTGCGCATATAAAAAGCGGCCGGTTGGCCGCTTTTTGATTTGTAGCTCGACGTGCCCTACCGGCCGCTTTTTTTGAGAAATATTCCGACCCCGGCCGATTGAATTCAGCCATCGACCGGCGGCAATATTCCCGCAACTTCGGCAATCGTCGTCACGCCTCGTGCGACTTGCGCCGCAGCACTGACACGTAGTGGTCGCATCCCTTCGGCCAGCGCCGTCTCGGTGAGTTTCGCCAAGTCCATATTCGCCTGAATCGTGTGCCGTATCTGCGATGAGATTTTCATCATCTCGTAAATGCCCGTGCGGCCGAGGAAGCCGGTGTTGCGGCATTCTAGACAGCCTTTCGGCGCGTACACCTTTGGCGGCGGCGGGAGGCGCCATCGATGTACAAGCGCATCCCACGCGACAATATCGGTTGCCGCTTCCACTTTGCAGTGCGGACACAACGTGCGCACGAGTCGTTGCGCGACGACACCCGTGAGCGTCGACTGAATCAGATAATGCGGCGCGCCCAAATCGAGCATGCGCGTGATCGCCGAGGGCGCATCGTTCGTGTGCAACGTCGACAAAACCAAGTGACCTGTCAGCGATGCTTGAATCGCCATCTGTGCTGTTTCGAGATCGCGAATTTCGCCGACCATGATGATGTCGGGATCTTGTCGCATCAGTGTGCGCACACCGGTCGCGAAATCCAGATCGATCGATTGCTGAACTTGCATCTGATTGAATTCGGGCGACACCATTTCGATCGGATCTTCGACGGTGCAGACGTTGATATCCGGCGTCGCCAGATGCTTCAGCGTCGAATACAACGTCGTCGTTTTGCCAGAACCCGTTGGTCCGGTCACCAACACGATGCCGTGCGGACGTTCGACGAGACTGCGCCAAAGCAGTTCTTCGTCCATCGAAAAACCGAGCTGTCGAAATTCCTTAACGACGATATCGGGATCGAAAATACGCATCACGATTTTTTCGCCGAATGCGGTGGGCATCGTCGAGAGTCGCAATTCGACTTCGCGGCCCTCCGGCGAACGCGTCTTGATGCGACCGTCTTGCGGCCGGCGCTTTTCCGCCAGATCCATGCGCCCGAGAATTTTCACGCGCGCCGTCACCGCCGTCATAACGGGCGTTGGGAATTCGAATACTTTGTGCATGATGCCGTCGATGCGAAAACGCACCGGACTCGTATCGCGTCGCGGCTCCAGATGAATATCCGACGCGCGCTGCTCGAATGCGTATTGCAGCAACCAGTCGACAATATGGACGACATGCCGATCGTCGGCTCCGATTTCCCCCGACTTGCCCAGCTCGAGCAGTTGTTCGAAATTGAGAATCGCACGCGAATCTTCGGTGCCGAGTTTCTGGTCTTTGGCTTTTTGAATCGAGCGCTGAACGCCGTAAAATTCGACGAGATAACGATTGAGATCGACCGGATTGACGACAACGCGCTGAATATCGCGCCGAAGAATATGGCCGAGATCCGCGAGCCAGCGAGTATCGAACGGTTCGCTGGTCGCGATGACGACCTGAATCGGGCTGACCGATACCGGCAGGATGCGATACCGCTGCGCATACGCATGTGAAATGACCTGCGTGACGGCACCGGCATCGATCTTCATCGGATCGATTTTTAGATAAGGTAATTTTGCTTTACCCGCCAGCCACGACGTGAGTACTTCCAGGCTCAGCGGTTTTTTGTCGAGCGGATTGAGCAGCTTCTGATTGGCGATCAGCGCGATCGGATGCAACTCCATCTTGCCGCGCGCACTGCGCCCATCGGCACGCACCTTCAGCGCATCGGCAGCTTCGATCATGCCGTCGTGCTTCAGCGCGCCTAAAACGGCATCGAGATCGAGCTTGCGGTGCAAGGCAAGTTCTTGGATCGGATCGATCGCCGTGACACTGGTGGGTCGTTGCGGAACTGTGGCCATCGCCAGCCTTCCAAATACTCGTATTGATCGTGCGAAAACGCGGCGCGGCATCATCAAAATCAGCGCGCGCCGCTATACTAACGCGCTTTTCGGCACGAACTGTGATTTCTATGTCAGGACCGAGTTTCCAAGACGTCATCCAGCGCCTCAACACCTATTGGGCGGCGCAGGGTTGCGCGTTGATCCAGCCGCTGGATACGGAAGTCGGCGCCGGCACGTTTCACCCGGCAACGTTCCTTCGCGCGCTGGGCCCCGAAGCATGGGCCGCCGCGTACGTTCAACCCTGCCGCCGACCCACGGACGGCCGTTATGGCGAAAATCCGAATCGCCTGCAGCACTACTATCAGTATCAAGTCGTGATGAAGCCGAATCCCGACAATATTCTCGATCTTTATATCGGGTCCCTGAAGGCTCTCGGCATCGATCCGCTCGTGCACGATCTGCGTTTCGTCGAGGATAACTGGGAATCGCCGACGCTCGGTGCGTGGGGTCTCGGCTGGGAAGTGTGGCTGAACGGAATGGAAGTCACGCAGTTCACGTATTTCCAACAGGCCGGTGGCATCGAGTGCCGGCCGGTGACGGGCGAAATCACGTACGGGCTCGAACGCCTCACGATGTATTTGCAGAACGTGGACAACGTGTTCGATCTGGTATGGACGCAAGCGCCGCACGGCACCGTAACTTACGGCGATGTCTTTCATCAAAACGAAGTCGAACAGAGCGCCTATAACTTCGAATACGCAAACGTTCCGGAGTTGCTGCGCTGGTTCGATGTCTGCGAGAGCGAGGCAAAAAAATTGGTCGAGCGCGGACTTCCGTTGCCTGCGTACGATCAAGTCTGCAAGGCATCGGCGAGTTTCAATCTGCTCGACGCGCGACGCGCGATCAGCGTGACGGAACGGCAGCGTTACATTCTTCGCGTTCGAACCATCGCTCGCGCGGTGGCCGAGTCGTATGTCGAGCAACGGCAGAAATGGATCGAACGCAAGGAAACGGCCCATGTCTGACACGAAGCCGCTGTTGATCGAGATCGGATGTGAAGAGCTACCGCCGAAAGCGCTGGATGAACTGACGAACGCATTTGCCGATGGCATCTGCGACGGATTGACCAAACGCGGCATCGTTGCCGATGTCGCCAATGCTAAAAAGTATAATTCGCCGCGCCGGCTTGCCGTCATTGTGCCGAACGTCGGAGTGGCGCAACCGGATCAGGATATCGAACGTCGCGGTCCGGCCGTCAGCGCGGGCTTGGACGCTGGCGGTGCGCCGACGAAAGCGTTGCTCGGATTCGCTGCTTCGTGCGGTGTGTCCGTCGATCAACTCGACAAGTTGCAGACCGAAAAAGGCGCGTGGTTCGTCCATCGCGCTCGGCAAGCGGGAAAACCCATCGCGGCATTGATGCAAGCCATCATCGCAGATGCGCTCGCCGCGTTACCCATTCCGAAACCGATGCGCTGGGGCGATCACGATTTCGCTTTCGTACGGCCGATGCATTGGCTTGTCGTTCTGCATGGCGGCGACGTAATCGACGCGGAGATTTTTGGGATAAAAAGTGGTCGTGATTCGCGAGGCCATCGTTTTCATCATCCGCAGCCTGTTGAGATCAAAACTCCCGATATGTATGTCGATGCACTTCGATCCGCTAACGTGCTTTGCGATCCGCGGGAGCGTCGCACGCGCGTGCGCGAGCAAGTTGCAAAAGCGGGAAACCCGATTGGAAAGCCACATCTGCGCGACAGCTTGCTCGACGAGATCGCGAATCTCACGGAATGGCCGGTCGCGATAGTTTGTGAATTCGAACGCGAATTTCTGGAGGTTCCGCAGGAAGCGCTCATCCAAACCATGGAAACGAATCAGAAGTTCGTTCCTGTTTTCGACGCCAATGGAAAGCTGACAGAACATTTCATTGGCGTGGCGAATATCGAATCGAAAGGCCCATCCGAAATTCGCAAAGGATACGAACGCGTCATCCGTCCTCGCTTCGCCGACGCGAAGTTTTTCTACGACGAGGATTTGAAAACTCCGTTGTCATCGCATCAGGAATCGCTGAAATCAGTCACGTATCAACAACAGCTCGGCAGCGTGTGGGATAAATGTATACGCGTCGCGGAGCTTTCTCGCGTCATTGCGAATCGGCTCGGCGTCGACGCCGCACTCGCGACACGCGCTGCCGCGCTGAGTAAATGCGATCTGATGACCCGCATGGTCGGCGAATTCCCGGAACTGCAAGGTGTGATGGGTCGTTACTACGCGACTAAAAACGGCGAAACCGCCGACGTCGCCAACGCACTCGACGAGTTTTATCGTCCACGTTTTGCCGGCGACGCAATCGCCCACGGCAAGGTTGCGCAAGTGCTTTCCGTCGCGGAACGCGTCGACACGCTCGCCGGAATTTTTGCGGTCGGCATGAAACCTTCGGGAAACAAAGATCCGTTCGCTTTGCGCCGCACGGCACTCGGACTCGGACGGACATTGATCGAAGCAAATCTCGATCTCGATCTTCAGGCCGTCTTGCGCGAGGCGATCGAATTGCTACCGTCTATCGCACCACCGAAGAAAAAAGATGAAGCGCCGGCAAAAGCGCCGAGCGAAGCTAAACAAGAATTCACACAAGAGTTGCTTGATTTCGTCTACGAACGTCTGCGCGGTTATTACGCGGAAAAAAATATCGGCAGCGATCAATTCGATGCGGTGCGCGCTGTCGATCCCGAAACCTTGACGGATTTCGACGCGCGCCTGCGCGCCGTCTCCGATTTCGCGACCTTGCCCGAGGCGGCCGCGCTCGCAGCCGCGAACAAGCGCATCGGAAATATTCTCCGGCAAGCGGCAGGCTCCGCTGGAATCAATGTCGACTCCACGTTGCTCGATGCGGGCGCAGAACGCGAACTAAACGATCGCGTTGAAGACGTTCGCGCCGCGATCGCGCCGTTTCTCGACCAGCGCAAGTATGTGGAAACGCTGCGCGCGCTGGCGGCGTTACGCGCCCCGGTCGACGCATTTTTCGACGGCGTGATGGTGATGGTCGACGACGAGGCCAAACGCCGCAATCGCATCGCTTTGCTCAGCGGATTGCGCCGGCTGTTCTTGCAAGTGGCCGATATTTCCATGCTGCAGCACGTGTGAGCGTTTTGGGGATTTGGCTTCGTGCCCGCATGAGATGCGCGGCCTAACAAATTCTTAAGTTCGGTTCATTCGTTGAGGTTCTTTAGGTCTCGCTGTCGCGTGGACAGTGTACGAAATCACTCGTATTTCCAATCGCTTGGATACTCGCTAGAATGGTTAGCTCTCTGCGACGGCTGGGTGTGATTTACCGTCGTAATAATCGATCGAAAGTTTTGTGCGAGTAAATTTTGGAGATTGGAATGCGAAATCTGGGGCTATGGACGTTTCTACTGGTTTTCTTGATCGCTGGCTGCAATAAGACGCCGGCGCCGACCGCGGCACCGCCGGCCGCCGCGCCGATTCCGACGAGCGTTAGCGGCTCGATCATGCTGCGCGAACCGCGTGAACTGAGCACTGAGGCGAAAGTCGAGATTCGCGTCGTCGACGTCACCCAAACATCAACGCCGTTGGCGCAGACGGTCATACCGAACGCGAATCATCCACCGATTGCGTTCAATCTGCCGATCGACGCCCATGCAGTCGACCCGAAACGTACGTATTCCGTCGAAGCCGTGCTCACCGATGGTGCGCGCCGATATCTGCCCGTTCTGCAATATCCGGTACTGACCAACAAGGCGCAGTCGTCGAACATCCAGATCACAGTTGCTCCGGAACCCACACCGGCCGAAAAACTGTTCGATGCTTACAACAAAGCGTTTGCGCAGATCGGCACGATGGTGCCTTTCCGTGGCACATCGACGGATGACAATTCGTCTACCGCGTGGGACGCGTTCGCTTCGAACGGCAAAGTCCGCTTCGTTCGCGAAATCACCGACCTGGACAACGACAAAGGCCGTGTGTCCATCAAGATGGGTTATCAGAACGACAAGCCGTGGGTCGTTGTAAAGGAAGAATCGACCGGCGGGAATGCGCGCCCTTATGCAACCACGCGTGTAGGCTGGGACGATGACGGTCAGTTGGTGCTGAAGGACAAGATCGCCAACGGCCACACGACCGATGCCACGGACGACGAAGCCAAGGCGCTATTCGATCATGCCACGCGCGCATTCACGATGGCGAGCGCTCGCGTACCGAAGCAGCACTAATCGCTGTCACAGTCGGCAGCGTCGATGCTGCCGACTTTACGCGGCGCGGCGCCGCTTCAAATGCACGAGAAGCAACGAAATCGCCGCAGGTGTCATACCGGCGATTCGCATCGCCTGGCCGATTGTTTCCGGTTTTACACGCTGCAGCTTTTGCAGCGCTTCGGCCGATAGTCCTCGCACGCCGGCATAATCGAAATGAGATGGAATGGCGGTCTCTTCGTGCCGGCGTTGCCGGTCGATCTCCAGATTTTGGCGATCGAGATAGCCTGAATATTTCGCCGAAATTTGCACCTGCTCCGCGACGCCCGCGTCGTCGACGCCCGGACCGAGCAGCGGAACACGCATCAAATCGCCATAGTTAAGTTCGGGACGGCGCAGCAGATCGAGAGCGTTCGTCTCGCGAGTAAGCGTCACACCAAGCTGCGTTTCGATTTCGCCACCTAATGCATTTCCCGGCGCCGCCCAGACGCCACGCAACCGCTCGGTCTCGCGCGCGACGCCGTCGCGCTTGCGCAAGAATCGCGCGTGACGTTCCGCGTCGACACTGCCGAGTTCGAATCCCTGCTGCGTGAGGCGCAGGTCCGCGTTGTCTTCGCGAAGGTGCAATCGATATTCCGCCCGCGACGTAAACATGCGGTAGGGCTCGGTGGTTCCGTTCGTCAGCAGATCGTCGATAAGCACGCCGATGTACGCTTCATCGCGCCGCGGCGACCACGATTCTTTTCCGGCCACGGCGCGGGCCGCGTTGAGACCGGCGATCAAACCCTGCGCCGCCGCTTCTTCATAACCGGTGGTGCCATTGATCTGCCCAGCGAAATACAGTCCTTCGATCGCCTTGGTTTCAAGACTATTCTTGAGACCGCGCGGATCGAAATAATCGTATTCGATCGCGTAACCCGGCCGCGTGATGTGTGCGTTCTCGAAACCTTTGATCGATCGCACCAGATCCACCTGAACGTCATACGGCAGCGAGGTCGAAATCCCGTTCGGATAAATTTCGGTCGTTTCCAGCCCTTCGGGCTCGATGAAAATCTGGTGCGACGCTTTGTCGGCGAAGCGAACGATTTTGTCTTCGATCGACGGACAATAGCGTGGGCCTACGCCCTCGATCTTTCCGGTATACAACGGCGACCGATCGAGCGCCCCGCGAATGATCTCGTGTGTGCGCTCGCTCGTGTGCGTGATCCAGCAGCTGATCTGCCGCGGATGATCGGCGGGGGATCCCATGAACGAGAAGCAAGGTGCCGGCACATCGCCGGGCTGTTCCTGCAAATCCGTGAAATCGATCGAGCGCCCGTCGATGCGCGGTGGCGTGCCCGTCTTAAGACGATCAACACGCAGCGGTAATTCTCGCAAGCGTTCGGCAAGTGTCAACGCGGGTGGATCGCCGGCGCGGCCGCCCGAATAGTTCGAGAAGCCGATGTGGATTTTCCCGGCCAGAAACGTTCCGGCCGTGAGCACGACGGCAGGCGCGTGAAAGCGCAGGCCCATTTGTGTCACAACGCCCGTCACGCGGTTGCCGCTCAACGATAGATCGTCGACGGCTTGCTGGAAGATCGACAGGTTCGGCTGGTTTTCCAGTCGTCGGCGTATCGCGGCCTTATAAAGCGTGCGGTCCGCCTGGCAACGCGTGGCGCGCACCGCCGGGCCTTTCGACGCGTTCAACGTGCGCCATTGGATTCCCGCGCGATCGGCAGCCCAACCCATTACGCCGCCGAGCGCATCGATTTCCCTGACGAGATGACCCTTGCCGATGCCGCCGATCGCCGGATTGCAGCTCATCTGACCGAGCGTCTCGATGTTATGCGTGAGCAGCAGCGTGCGCGCGCCCAGTCGTGCGGCGGCAAGCGCCGCCTCGGTGCCGGCGTGGCCGCCGCCGATGATGATGACATCGTAGGTAGGTTTGGTATCTGACATAGCGTGCTCGCGGCGCGCATTATACAAAGGCATGCCGCGCTAAGGCGCAGGCGGGTGAGAAGGATGTTCTACGAGATGAGGCTGGCGCCCGGCGGTCTTAGGAACAGGGGGAATCCAAGAGGACCGTATGCCGGGCGCCAGTGACCGAAATTCCGCGTCACATCGCGCGTTCGCGACGGCAGGTGACGTTTCGCGGCGAATAATAACGCACCTTCGAGTTACTGAAGTGTGAATCTTGTCATGTGATCCGGTTAGCAAGTGCGACGTGCGTCAACTTTCGTCCCGCCGCGTCACTCACCCCACGAAATCAACGGAAATACCACTGGATGAAGTGAAAACGAACCCTTGGCACAGCCTCTGCATTATGAGAACTACATCGCAAACTTGGAGAGTGCCATGCTCGCAGTCGTCGATACACTAAGTCTGAACCCGCTGTTCCTCCGCCACGATCTGATGATCGAAATGGGCCGTATTGAAATGCAGATCGAAGAAGTCCGGTCGCACACATCGGCGAACGATGGTCGCGTGCTGACCCCACTCGAGCAACGCTTGGCTCGCGTCAACGAAGCGCTGACCCGTCTCTCCGCTTAAAAAACAGTCTCAGGGATTCGTACTCCCTAAACCCTGCGCGGATGCGAGCTGCGCGGGGTTTTTTTTACCTTCCTTTCGTGTGTTGCAGTTCCAGTACCGACTTCGGCGGCGCAAAACTGTCCGAGCGCGCCAGATCCCAAAACACCTCGAACACGGCGTGATCGGGAACACCGCCGATCAGTTCACCCGGTTTGACGAATTGGTACAACGCCGACAGGGATCGCACTTCCGTCGACGAGACGCGGCGAATCACATGCTCCGGTCCGATTTGATTGGGATGATCGAGGCCGGCCGCGGCCATTAGTTCTTTCAGCGCTTTCAGCGTGTTCTCGTGGAACATTTGCACGCGTTCGCTTTTGTCCGGCACGTCCAACTTCTTCCAGCGGGACGGGTCTTGCGTCGCGACTCCCGTCGGACAGCGATCCGTATGACAGTTTTGCGATTGGATACACCCGAGCGCGAACATGAAGCCACGCGCGGCGTTGCACCAGTCTGCGCCGAGCGCAAACGTGCGCGCCAGATCGAATGCAGTGACGACTTTGCCGCTCGCGCCCAACCGGATTTTATTCCGCAAATTCAACCCGACCAGCGTGTTGTGGACGAGCAGCAGCGCCTCGCGCAACGGCGCGCCGACGTGATCGGTGAACTCCAGCGGTGCGGCCTTCGCCGCCGTCGACGACGATAAAATCAGGATAAATCCCGCTCTCCGTCATCGCCTTGGCGATGCCGAACCATTCCCACGGATGGCCGAGCGCGAGTTTGAATCCGGTCGGTTTGCCGCCCGATTTTTCGCGCAATTTTGCGACGAACTGCAGCAGCCCGACCGGCGTCGAAAACGCCGAGTGCCGGGCCGGAGAAATGCAGTCGACACCCTGTGGCACGCCCCGCGCTTCGGCGATTTCTTCGGTCACTTTCGCACCCGGCAGCACGCCGCCATGGCCGGGCTTGGCGCCCTGCGACAACTTCACCTCGATCATTTTCACTTGTGGATTTTTAGCATTTTCCACAAAGCGCTCTTCGGAAAACGTACCGTCGGTATTGCGGCATCCAAAATAGCCTGATCCCAGTTCCCAGCAGATATCGCCGCCCATCTCGCGGTGATAGCGCGACAGCGAACCTTCGCCGGTGTCGTGATAAAACCCGCCGCGCCGCGCACCTTCATTGAGCGCGCGAATGGCATTTGCCGACAACGATCCGAAACTCATCGCGGAAATATTGAAGACACTCGCGGAATACGGCTGCGTGCATTGCGGACCGCCGATCGTCACGCGGAAATCGTGGGTGTCGATTTTCGCCGGCGCCATCGAATGGTTGATCCACTCGTAATGATCGGCATAGAGGTCCAGTTCGGTTCCGAACGGACGCTTGTCTTCGACGTTTTTTGCGCGCTGATAAACGATCGCCCGTTGCACGTGAGAAAACGGCACTTCTTCCGTATCCGATTCCACGACATATTGCCGCAGCATCGGCCGGAAAAATTCAAAAAATGTTCGCACATGGACCGTGATCGGGAAATTGCGACGCAGCGTATGTCGCCGCGCGGCCATGTCGATCAGACCGAGCACGACCAAGGCGGCGCTGATCGCAGCGACGATGCGCCAGGCAACTCCGTCCCGCCAAAGAATCAGCGACCCGATCAGCACCAGAACGCAGACCGAAAACAACAGATAACGCGACGGCACGGGTGTGCGCACGGTTCATCTCCCCGATGGATTAGCGGCGCGCAGAGCATACGCCGTGACTGTGTCCGCGGCGAGATCGCGTCCATCGGTTGCCGGTAAACTATCGCGATGGACGAAAAGCAAACCCCGCCGCGTCGGCGCAGTGCGCCACCGAAGAAGGCCCCAACGTCGACGCCCGCGGACGTGACCGATTCGCCGACGCGCGTCGTGCCTAAGCGTGCGCCGCGAAAACCGGTGCGAACAAAAACGGACGCTCCGAAAACGAATTCTCCGAAAGCCGCGGTAACAAAAGTGCAAAGAACGGCCGCGTCGTCGCGAACAATCGACCGCGTCGACTGGCCGCACATCCGCGAAAGGCTAACCGAATACGCGCGCTTGGCGCGCATGGATCGTCCGGTCGGCGCACTTTTGTTGCTGTGGCCGACGTGGTGGGCGCTATGGCTCGCCGCTCAGGATTTTCCATCGATCGGCTTGCTGATCATTTTTACGCTTGGCGTCTGGTTCATGCGTTCCGCCGGCTGCGTGATCAACGATTTCGCCGACCGCAAGCTCGATCCGGAAGTAAAGCGCACGCGCGATCGTCCGCTTGCTGCAGGTACGGTATCCAAGCGCGAAGCGATCGCCGTGTTCCTCGCGCTCATTGTCGCCGCGTTTCTACTGGTACTTCTGACGAACAAGCTGACGATCGAACTTTCCGTGATCGGCGCTTTCCTCGCGATCACCTATCCGTTCATGAAACGCTACACGTATCTTCCACAAGTATACTTAGGCTGCGCATTCGGCTGGTCGATCCCGATGGCGTTCGCTGCCACGAAAGGCGGCGACATGAAACAGTTGATCGCCGTGCTGCCATTGTGCGGACTTCTGTTCCTCGGCAACGTGTTGTTCTCGACGATTTACGATACCGAATACGCGATGGTCGATCGCGACGATGATATTCGCGTCGGCGCAAAATCCACGGCGATTCTGTTCGGCGACGCGGACTTGCCGATCATCGGCGTATTGATGCTGACGTTCCTGTTCGCTATGGCGCTCGTAGCGCAACGCGGCCATCTGCATTGGCCGTACTTTGCCGGCCTCGGCGTTGCCGCCGCCCTTTTTGCGTATCAGATATGGCTCATGCGCGCGCGGGCGCGCGACGCCTGTTTTGCTGCGTTTCGAAACAACAACTGGGTCGGATTGGCGATTTGGGTCGGCATCGTGTTGTCGTACGCGCTGAAATAAAACATCACTTCGGCGCACGCGCGATCGCCCACACGTCAACACGTTCAATGCCCGACTGGCGTAAAACACGGGCGCATTCGCGAAGCGTCGTGCCCGTCGTCATCACGTCGTCGACCAACGCGACGTGAGCAGGACGCGCCGACATATGATTCACCGCGAACGCGCCGCGAAGATTGCGGCGTCGCGCGGCCGCATCCAGATCCGATTGCGCCGATGTCGCGCGCGTGCGCACCAGCCAATCGTCGTGCATCGCGATGCTGAGCGCGTTGGACAACGGCTGTGCGAATTCCAGTGCTTGATTGAATCCGCGTTCGCGCAACCGCGCGTGATGGAGCGGAACCGGAACAATCGCATCGGGCTTTTCAACGCGCGTAGTTGCGAACGCATCCAGCCACAACTGCGCGAGCACGTTGCCGGCGGCGAGATTCCCTCCGAACTTGAATCGCGTCAACAGCAAATCAATCGGATGTCCGTAGACAAACGGCACAAACGCCGACACGAACGCAGGCTCGCGATCAAGACATTCGCCGCAGCGTGGCGCTACCGCTTTCAAGGGCAACGCGCAGCGCGTGCAGCACACGGTATTGCGGGCGATATCGTTGGCGCACGCGTCGCAAAGATCGCGCGAACCATGGCCATCGAGCCGGCACAGCAAACATTGCGGCGGCAAAACGGCCAATTGACAGCGGCGCAGGCCGTCAACCAAAAATCCCTTTAGCAAGTTGACAGCTCCGACGACCGAATCCAAACTGCTTCATCTTCCGTTTGACGAGTTTGCCATGTCCGCAGCAGCCACGGTGCGTCACGATTATTCGCGCGATGAAGTCGCGCACTTGTTCGGCCTGCCGTTCAACGATTTGCTCGAACGCGCGCATGCCGTCCATCGCGCGCACCACGATGCCAACGCCGTCCAGGTTTCCACATTGCTATCGATAAAAACCGGCGGCTGTCCCGAGGATTGCGCCTATTGTCCGCAGGCGTCGCGCTATCACACCGGCGTGAAAGCCGAAAAGCTGATGAGCCTCGATGCCGTGCTCGACAAAGCGCGCGCCGCCAAAAACGCCGGCGCGACGCGATTCTGCATGGGTGCCGCGTGGCGCTCGCCGAAAGATCGCGATGTGCAAAAAGTCGCGCAAATGATCGCCGGCGTCAAAGCGCTCGGCATGGAAACGTGCGCGACGCTCGGCATGTTGACGCAAGCGCAGGCCGACACGTTCAAAGGTGCGGGGCTCGATTACTACAACCACAATCTCGACAGCGCGCCCGATTTTTATGGCGACATCATTCGCACGCGCGAATTCCAGGATCGCCTCGACACACTCGACTGCGTGCGTAACGCCGGCTTGAAAACCTGTTGCGGCGGCATCGTCGGCATGGGCGAGTCGCGCGAACAGCGCGCCGGTTTGTTGCAGACGCTGGCTAATCTTCCGTCGCATCCGGACTCCGTGCCGATCAATCGACTGGTCCAGGTTGAAGGAACGCCGCTGGCGGGCACGGCATTGCTCGATCCGTTTGAATTCGTCCGAACGATCGCCGTGGCGCGAATCCTCATGCCGCGTTCCGTCGTGCGACTGTCGGCAGGACGCGCCGAAATGAGCGATGAACTGCAGGCATTGTGCTTCTTCGCCGGTGCCAACTCGATTTTCTATGGCGAAAAATTGCTGACGACCGGCAACCCCGATGTCGAACACGATCAAGCATTGTTCGTGCGGCTCGGTATTCATCCGCGCGAAGTAGACATCGAGCCCAACACCGTGCACGCGGATATCGTTTCCGCGGCGGCGTGATGTAACGATGCCGCGTCCTGATCTTCTCGCGCGTCTGGCCAACGCCCAGGCGCAACGCGAACGCGCCGACTTATTGCGCCGTGTGCGCACCGTCGATGAAGTTGACGGTCCACGCATCGTTATCGCCGGCAACGCGCTGCTCAACTTCGCGAGCAACGACTATCTGGGCCTCGCACAACATCCGGCGCTTCGCGCCGCACTGATGCGTGGCGCGACGGAATGGGGCGTCGGCGCAACGGCCGCGCATCTGCTCGGCGGACACCGGCGCGAGCACGCGGCGTTGGAAGAAAAACTCGCGCAATGGACCGGGCGCGAACGAGCGCTGTTGTTTTCGACCGGCTACATGGCAAATCTCGGCGTTCTGTCTTCGCTCATCGGCGAAGGCGATATGTGCGTGCAAGATAAACTCAATCACGCGTGCCTGATCGACGGCGCGCGGTTAGCCGGATGCGAACTCAAGCGATACGTGCACGCTGATATCGACAGCGCGCGCCGTCAACTGCAATCAAGACCCGACGACGCGGCACTACTCGCCACCGATGGCGTATTCAGCATGGACGGCGATGTCGCACCGCTGCGCGAGCTTGCCACATTGTGTAAAAGTGAACACGCGACGCTGATGATCGACGATGCGCATGGTTTG
Organism: uncultured Rudaea sp.; assembly: GCA_964657965.1. Taxonomy (GTDB): domain Bacteria; phylum Pseudomonadota; class Gammaproteobacteria; order Xanthomonadales; family Rhodanobacteraceae; genus Rudaea. The sequence goes on from CAZZWP010000013.1 coordinate 42,921, forward strand.
GGTGTGCTCGGCCACGAAGGATCCGGCAGCGTCAGCGCCGCGAAACTGACCCAAGATGAAGCACCCGTCTTGATGGCAACGTTGGGCAAGGCGATCGGCGTGTGCGGCGCGTTCGTCGCGGGATCGACCACGCTGATCGACGGACTCCTCCAGTTCGCCCGCACGCATGTCTTCACGACCGCACCACCGCCGGCGCTGGCAGCGGCCGCCAGTGCAGCGATCGATATCGCCCGTTTCGAATCGTGGCGGCGCGAGAAATTGCAGAGGCTCATCGCGCATTTCCGACACGGTGCCGCGGCGCGCGCGATTGCGCTTCCGTCATCGACAACGCCGATCCAACCGTTACTCATCGGTTCGAGTGCTGACGCCCTCGATATTTCGCGGCGTCTCGAAGCGAACGGATTTTTCGTTCCCGCCATTCGTCCGCCGACCGTGCCCAATGGCGAAGCGCGTCTGCGCGTAGCGCTGAGCGCGGCGCATTCCGAAAGCGATGTCGAAAGACTGCTGGATGCGCTGCAAAGCGCGTTGACGAGCCTGCCCAAATCATCGGGACAACGCACCGACGATGCGCCGCTTCATCGACCACCCCAACGCCGCGCGCAATCCGGCCCGCGCGGGCGCTGACGCATGTACATCGAAAGTGTCGGTCAAGGCCCGGACCTTGTGCTTATCCACGGTTGGGCGATGCATGGCGGCATATTCGCGCCGCTGACGGAATATTTACGCGCGAATTTTAGGCTGCATATCGTCGATCTGCCTGGACACGGTTTCAGTCGCGACGATGAAGTCGAATTGAATCTCGATGCATGTGCCGATGCGCTCATCGAAAAACTACCGCGTGCGATCTGGATGGGATGGTCGCTAGGCGGACTGGTGCCGTTGACGGTCGCGCTCAAATACCCAAACCGATTGCGCGGCATTGTGGAAATTGCAGCCGCGCCACGTTTTCTGGGGGCGGCGGATTGGCCCTGGGGAATTTCCGAGTCGACCTTCGAGCAGTTCGGTCGCGGATTGCACGACAACTACCGTTTGGTTGTCGAACGTTTTATTGCACTCGAAGTACTGGGTTCGCAAAACGCACAAGCGGAGTTACGCGAACTCAAGGCGCGCGTGTTCGAGCGCGGTGAGCCATCGCTCGATGCGCTGAAGCAAGGCATGCGGATTCTCGAGAACACGGATCTGAGATCGTCCATGTCGAAGCTCGCTGTGCCAAATCTCTGGATTGCCGGACGGCGCGATCGCCTAATTCAGCCCGGCGCGATGCGATGGTCGTCGCAACAAAATCCGATGGGTCGATTTCTCGAATTGTCAGCAGGCCACGCACCGTTTATTTCCGGCGCGCAGGAAGTCGCGACCGCGATTACACAATTCGCGAGCACGCTGGCGCCGTGAAATCGGGTCTCGATTCCAATCACATACAACGTGCCTTCGGCCGCGCTGCGGCGACGTATGCGCAGCATTCCGCGCTGCAGCGCGACGTGGAAGATCAACTTCTGGAACGATTGGATTATTTCGAAGGTGAGCCGACACGCGTGCTCGATATCGGATGCGGTCCGGGTCGCGCCGCATTGGCGCTGCGCAAACGGTTCGCGGGTGCGCAAATCGTCGCGCTCGATATCGCGTTGCCGATGTTGAAAACGATTCGTCGACATTGGCTAAAGCCCATCGCACCCGTCTGTGCGAACGCAATCGACTTGCCGCTCGCGGACGCAAGTGTCGATGTCATTTTCTCGAATCTATGCGTGCAGTGGATCGACGATGTGCCTGCACTGCTCGACGAATTCCGGCGCGTGCTGCGTCCGAGCGGCTATGTCGCATTGTCCACCTTTGGACCGGATACGCTGCACGAGCTGCGTGCCGCGTGGTCGATCGCGGATAACACCCCGCACGTGAGCGAATTCGCCGATATCGCGCGTCTCGGCGATGCGATGATGGCCGCGGGTTTTCGCAATCCCGTGCTCGATATGGATCGTTTCACGCAGCGCTACGCTGATGCGGCGAGTTTGATGCGCGGCTTGAAATCGATCGGGGCGACGAACGCCGATCCGCGGCGCCAGCGGGGTCTGATGGGCAAGTCGCACTATCAACGCGCGATCGAAGCATACGAACGTTTTCGTGTTGACGGACAATTGCCGGCGACA
>CAZZWP010000014.1:0-3522 GCA_964657965.1 uncultured Rudaea sp.
CCCACGGCGCACATCCTGTGCGCCCTCTGAAGTACGTTGAATTGATTGGTCTAAAGATCTAGCGTGCCCAGGTGCGGGATGTTTTTGTCGAGGGCGTGTATTCCTCGATGCGTTGGTTGCCGGTGTCGACGAGAAGAATTCTGTCGGGATTTACGGCAACGATGCCCGCCGGCTCGCGTGTCGGATAGCAGATGGGATCGGTGCAGGTGAATTTGCCGCCGTCGAAATCTGAGACGGTTTTCTTGGCGAGGTCGAGTGTGCGGATGCGGCTGTTGTAGGTGTCGGCGACGAAGAGTTGATCGCCTTCGACGGAGACGCCAAGCGGATGCTGCAGTTTCGCGGTAGCGAATGAGCCGTCGGTTTTTCCGAAATCGAATAAGCCAGTACCGACCAGCGTTTTTGTCGAATCGTCGTGAAGATCGATCGCCCGGATCGATGAGCTTTCCGCGTCGGCAACGTATAACGTATTTTCGTCTTTGCTCAGCGACAGGCCGCTCGGCTGTGCGAACGCGGCTTTGTCCGGCGCACCGGCGAGAATATTTTCCGCTCCGCTGCCGGCGAGCCGCGCGACCGTATTTTTGCCGAGATCGAGCACGCCGATTTGATGCGTTCCCGCGTTCGCAAAGTATACTTTGTCGTCTTTCTTCTCCAAATCCCACGGTGAGGCAAGTGACGTCGTCTTGCCCGCTTGTGCCGATTCCAGCAAATTCCTGCCGCGCTTACCGTCGCCCGCGAGCGTCGTCACCGCGCCGGATTTGAGATCGATGCGTCGAATCGCGTGATTGCCCGTGTCGGCGACGAAGATGGCGTCGTCGGACGCGATGAGCCCTTGCGGATGGTTGAACGCAGCGCTCGACGCATCGCCGTCTTTCAAAGCAGCGGTGCCGTTGCCAAAGCGTTTCACGTCCGCGCCTTTGTCATCGAGAATAACGATCTGGTTGTGTCCCGAATCGGCCAACGCCCATTGCGGCGTCGCGCCTGGCACCGCTTTAAGTTTTCCCGGATAGAGAAAACGTCCCTTCGGTTCTTCCTCGAGTTTCAACGCGAGCGCCGCAGGTTTCAGTTCGCCATTTTTCCCGGCAGCGTCGACGAGTTTGCCGATCACTTCCGGAAACTTCATGGGATCCGGCTCGCCGGCGATTTGGCCCAGCACAATTCCGTCTGGTCCAATGATGACGAGAGTCGGCCACGCCTGAACGCCATAATCTTTCCAGATGCTCAGCGACGGATCGTGAACGATGGGATGGTGGATTTCGTAGCGCCGGATGGCGTCTTCGACAGAACCCGCGCTTTTCTCTTCCGCGAATTTCGGCGAGTGCACGCCGATCACGGCGACCTTGTCGGGAAACTGGTCTTCGATGCTGCGCAAGATCGGAATGATGTGGATGCAGTTGATGCAGCCTTCCGTCCAGAAATCGAGAATGACGATGCGTCCACGCAACGATTCGATCGGGATCGGTGCGGCAACGTTGAACCACTGCAAACCGGGCTTGGCGATTTCCGGCGCCGTCGTCGCCGCCGTCGCCAATGACGCTGCGGCAATCAACGCGATCGCCGCTAATGATTTCAAGCACCGCATCATGCCGTCGCCCCGGGAACGAATGTAAGCGCGACACCGTTCATGCAATAACGCAAACCCGTCGGGCGCGGTCCGTCGTCGAACACATGGCCGAGATGTCCACCGCAACGACGGCAATGCACCTCGTCGCGTTCCATGCCGAGCGACGTATCGACACGCTTATTCACCGCGTTCGGCAACGGCTGCCAGAAACTCGGCCAACCGGTGCCGCTATCGAATTTCGTATCGGACGAGAACAGATGCAAGTCGCACCCCGCGCACGCGAAGACTCCCTTGCGTTTTTCTTCATCGAGCGGACTCGTGAACGCACGCTCGGTACCTTCTTCGCGCAGCACGTGGTATTGCGCGGGTGTGAGCTTGGCGCGCCATTCGGCGTCGGTGTGCGTCACTTCGAAATGCTCGTTCTCCGCAGCGCGCGCCGGAGCGCCGCCGATAAAGCGATTGCCGAACAATGCGGCGCCGCCGATCGTCGCTGCCGAATAGAACAACATCTCGCGACGAGCCATACCGGACGTATTGGATTTCTTGTTCGAGGACATGACCATTTCCTTTGTTTTTTATTGCGACCATTATGCGGATGCGATGAGTCATAGACGGCGCGAGCGGGTTAATCCTTACATGGCTGCGGCGAAGGTATTGTCAATGCGGCGCGTCTGCGGAGGGACTTCACGGCACATTAACGCCGCGGTTAATCAAAGATTCGCAGAGGGTCTGACACGAAACGGCGCACTTCATTAGCAACCGTCGTTTATCTAAACTTATCCACTAAGCTATGGCCGTCCATTAAGGAGAACAAAATGCCGAAATACGTGATCGAACGCGAAATCCCCAACGCGGGCAAACTGACGCCGCAAGAATTGAAAGGTATTTCGCAGACCTCATGCGGCGTGCTCAACAAACTCGGTCCGCAGATTCAATGGGTTCACAGCTACGTGACCGGCGACAAAATCTACTGCATCTATAACGCGCCGAACGAAGAGATGGTGCGCGAACATGCCAAGCAAGGTGGATTTCCCGCGAACAAGGTGTCGGAAGTAAAAACGATCATCGACCCGACGACGGCCGAGTAACGATGTAGAGTTATCGCCGTCGAGTCGATCACGCCGGCGCGTCGCCCGCCGCGCCGAACGGCGGTTTTGCCAGCCACACGAAAAACACGATACCCAGAAACACCACGCCGAACAGCCACAGCAAATCGTTCAGCGCGATGGTGTTGGCTTGCAGCGTGATCACGCGATCGATAGCAGCGTAGGCCGCGTCGCCTGGCGTGCCGAGCACTTGCAGGCCCGATAAATATTCCGTCGACGATGGCGAACCTTGCTGAATGTTTTCGACCAGCCGCGCGTGATGGAAGACGGTGCGGTGATCGTAGAGCGTCGTCGTGATCGCCGTGGAAATGCTCGACGCGATGGTGCGGAAGAAGTTGGCGAGTCCCGATGCGCTCGCCACATCGGCCGGCGGCAATCCGGACAGGATGATCTGGTTCACCGGCACGAAGAACATCGCCACGCCGACGCCCTGCAACAATCGCGGCGCGATGATCGCGCCGTACGAGGCCTGATCGCTGAACGTCGCCGCCCAGAACGACGCGCCGGCAAAAATGGCGAATGCGGCTGCGGAAAGCAGGCGTAAATCGATCTTGCTGCTGAACTTGCCGACCAGCGGCGACAGCAGAAACGCGAATATGCCGACGGGCGCGACGGCCAATCCGGCCCACGTCGCGTTATAGCCCATCGCATCTTGCAGCCAGCGCGGCAAGACGACGGTGCTCCCGAAAAACCCGAACATGCCGAACGCGATCGACCCGAACGCCAAGCTCAGTCTCTCGAGCATGCGCAAGGATCTGCAGTATTTCAAGGACCACGGCCTCATCGAGGGCCGGGTGCTCGTCGAAGACGTGATCGACACGTTGATTTCCAAGAACGTGATCAACATCACCGACC
>CAZZWP010000014.1:3532-43363 GCA_964657965.1 uncultured Rudaea sp.
CAGCGCGATGATGGCGACGATGAACATGCCGAGGATCATGCTCGACGAGAACCAATCGTTGTCGTTGCCGTTGTCGAGCACGAATTGCAGCGAACCGATGCCGGCGACGAGCAGGAACAAACCGATGGCATCGACCGGCACTTTCGTCGTCTTTGTCTCGCGGCCTTTCAGAATCGCCGAGGCGATGATGAAGGCGAACACGCCGATCGGCACGTTGATGAAGAAAATCCACGGCCACGAATAATTGTCGGTGAGATAGCCGCCGAGAATCGGCCCGAAAATCGGCGCCACCACGACCGTCATCGCCCAGAACGCCATCGCCATGCCCTTCTTTTCCGGCGGATAGTTCTTGAGCAATATGGACTGCGACAGCGGCACCATCGGCCCCGACACCGCGCCTTGCAACAGGCGCATAACGACGAGCATCTGGATCGATCCCGACAATCCGCACAGGATCGAACAGACGACGAACAGCGAAACGGAAATCAGGAATACTTTGACTTCGCCATAACGCCGCGCCAGAAATCCGCTGAGCGGCTGCATGATTGCCGACGACATCGAGTATGCACTGATCGCCCACGTGCCTTCCGAGGGCGTAACGCCGAGATTGCCGGCGATCGTCTGCACCGACACGTTGACGATGGAAATGTCGAGCACTTCCATGAACGTCGCCATCGCGATGGCGAGCGTGAGCAGGACGAGCGTGCCACCGTGCAGCGGTTTCAGCCCGTCCTTTTTACCGGCATTTTTTTTCTTTTTCGGCACGAACTACAGCCCGGCGCGCTCGCGCGGTGTGCTGGTGAGATTGCGCGCGATCACCGCATCGGCCGCGGCGTCGGCGCCGGACAATTCGTCGCCGTAGACGCCGGTCGTATCGAGCGGCTCTTGACGCGGCGCCGTCGCGAGCACGGTGCCGGAGCGATCGTGCGTGTCGATGTTCGTATCCGTCGACAACCCGATGCGCAGCGGGCTGCGCGCCAGTTCGTTCGGATCTAGCGCGATGCGCACCGGCACGCGCTGCACGATCTTGATCCAGTTACCCGACGCGTTTTGCGGCGGCAGCAACGAGAACGCACTGCCGGTACCGGCGGCGAGACCGACGACGCGTCCGTGGAATTCGATGTCGCCATGATAAATATCCGGCGTCACTTTCACCGGTTGGCCGATGCGGATGTTGTGCAGCTGGTTTTCTTTCATGTTCGCGTCGACCCACAGGCGCGTGAGGGGAACGATGGTCAACAAGCGTTGACCCGGCGTGACCTGCTGACCCAACTGCACCTGCCGTTGCGCCGCGTAACCGTCCACCGGCGAGACGATGCCGTTGCGCGAATTGTTGATCCACGCCGTGACGTACTGACCGCGCGCTTGCAGAACCGCTGGGCTGTTCCGCGCGTCGATGCCATCGACGGCCGCATGCGCAGCGTTCGCCTGACGACGCGCCTGCTCAAGCGCCGATTGCGCGGAAATCATCTGCTGCTTCGCATTCGTGACGTCCTCTTGCGACGTCGCATTCGCTGCGAGCAACGGCGCGCGGCGGCGGTATTCGGCCGCTGCGCGATCGAGATCCGCCTGGCGCGCAGTCACCTGCGCGTCGTACTGCGCGGCTTGCTGCAATTGCTGTTCGGTTTGCCGCACGGCTTGCGCGAGCTGGCCTTCAGCCCCTTCGAGCGTCGCGCCCGTGTCGGCGGGATTCAGTCGCACCAACACCTGTCCGGCATGTACGGGTTCCGTATCATCCACGAGAACTTGCACCACCGTGCCGGCCACTTTCGACGAGATGATCACTTGATCGCCGCCGACATACGCATCGTCCGTCGTCTCGCGCTGCGAGAAAACGAAAATGTATAAAAGTACCCAAACGATCAGCGCGATGAGGACGAGCGCGCCGAGTCCACCAAAAATAAAGATCTTCTTGCGTTTTTCCTTTTTCTTTTCATCAGGCGATTTGTCCTTGTCGTCTTTGTCTTTTTTGTCTTTGCCGTCCTTGTCGTCCTTTTTATCGTCGTTTTTTTTATCATCGTCGTCATCGGAATCCTTCTCGTCGGAGTCCGAATCATCGTTATCGTCGTCGTTTTTCTGCTGATCACCGGCGTATTTGTAGCGATATTTGTACAGATACTTGTACGGCCGCGGCAGCGCGGCATCGTCTTCGCGGAATTCCGTTTCGTCGCTCATGGCAATGCCATTCCTATGGATTGTTCGATGATTGAGGCGTGGCATCGCGCTGCATGTCGCCGGCGGGCGCAGCCACGTTTGCGTCCGTGCTGAAACCGCCGCCGAGCGCGCGGATCAGCGACAGATTCGCTGCGAGCACGCGCGCCTCCATCTGCACCGTCGCGTCGCGCTCCTGGACGAGCTGCGCTTTTGCGCCGAGCGCGACGCGCGGATCGTCGACGCCTTGCTTCACACGTTGCACGGATTGGTCGTAGGCGTTGCTCGCCGCATCGAGCTGCGTCGATTGCTCGATTCGCTGATCGTGCAGTGAGTCAAGCGATACTTTCTGGCGCACCACGTCTTCCGCCGCCGCGACCACGGCGGCGTTGTACTGCGCGATCGCGCTGTCCCACTGCGCGCGGCTGATGTCGTATTGGGCCAGCAGACGCCCACTGTCGAACAGCGGCAGCGTCGCCTGGATGCCGACATTGCCCACCTTCAGCGTCGATGCCGAGCCGGGCGACGGAAACGAGCGCAGCAATCCGGCCAGCGCATTGATGCTGATGTCGGGAAAGAAACTCGCGCGCGCTTCGTCGACGTTGCGTGCGGCCGATTCGATCAGCCAGCGGCTGGCGACGACATCGGGGCGGCGTTCGAGCAAGGTCACGCGCACGTCATCGGGCACTTTCGTCTCGGCATGCGGCAACGGCTTTGTCGTGAGCGCCGGCAATTCGTTCGATGACTCGCCGAGCAGCGCGGCGATCTCGGCTTGGTCGGCGCGACTGTCCCCGCGCATCATGTCGCGTTGCTGCTTCGCGCTCGCGAGGTTCTGACGTTCCTGCTCGTATGTCTGCGGCGGATCGACACCGCGCGCGACCCGTTGGTGTGCGATCTCCAACTGCGTTTCGGCAATGGCCACCGCGGCGTCCGCTTCAATCAAGCGGTGTTGCAAGGTGAGCCAATCGAAATACACGCTCGCGACGCCGTACTGGATCAACCATAGCGCAGCGCTCTTCTCGACTTCGGCAGCGTGTTCGGAATCCATCGCCGCCTCGATCGCGGCGCGATTCTTCCCCCACCAGTCGAATTCGTAGCGGAACTCCGCGCCGGCGAGGCCCGCGGTGTTCCAGTCCGGCAGCGTGATACCGCTGCCGGACCCGGCCGACGACGAGCCGCCCATGCTGCCCGAATCAGAAGATGGACTCGGCGATGACGAATGCGGACTGATGATGCGCGTGCGCGATGCCGACGCCGCGCCGGTGATGCTCGGGCCCGCGTTCGCACGCGCCGCGTCGACTTGCGCCTGCGCCATGCGCACGCGTGCGTCGAGCACGTCGAGCGCGGGCGATTGCTTCAGCGCTTCGTCCATCAAGGTATCGAGCTGGACGTCGCCGAACGATTTCCACCACTGCTGATCCGGCCAGCCGGCGACGTCTTCGGCAATGCCGGCCAGTGGCGCGTTCGTGCGAAGTTGGACGGCAGGTGGCTTCTTCGTCGGCACGTGACATCCGCCAAGAACGAGGAGCGTCGTGCAGACGATCGCTCGTCTCGTGAGGTTCCCCGTTATGCGGCGAATCACTCGCGAACGCGTCGATAGGGCGGGCAACGGACGACCATTCAAAGCCACTTTTTGATAGCGCAAGGCGGAATTCCGGGGACTCAGTCCGGTGTCGATAGCAAAGCGCGCGCCACGATATTAGCCCGCGCATTCGCAAGGTATTTGCGGCCGCCCATCGTGCACATTGCGCAAAACGCTCGGCAAAGTTCCTGTCGATTCGTGCAAAAAAACCAGCGGACGAACGGGCGGTCGCTATCTGGCCTACAATGATCGCGTCGTCACTGCGAAGGATTGTCACGTGGCAACTCATAAGAAATCGCCGCCGCCTGCGAACTCCGCCAAGCCGGCCGCGCGCGAAGTGAAGAAGCATCAAGACGAACTACTCGATGAGGCGTTGGAAGAGTCGTTTCCGGCCAGCGATCCGCTGCCCGTCGATCCGGGAACGGCGAAAGTCGACGACTCGCCTTCGGTGGCAACGACAGGATCGCCCGCGCCTGATTTCGCGTTGAAAGCGACACCCGACCAAACCGTGTCGCTCGATCAGCTAAAAGGCAAACCCATCGTGCTCGTATTTTATCCCGCCGACTGGAGTCCTGTGTGCGGCGACCAGGTAAGTCTGTACAACGAAATGTTGTCCGAGTTTCATGAGTATGACGCGCAAGTCGTCGGCATTTCCGTCGATGGGCCGTGGTGTCATATGGCGTTTGCGAAAGACCGCAAACTGCGATTTCCTCTGCTCTCGGATTTCGAACCGAAAGGTGACGTCGCCAAACGCTACGGAATCTACGACTACAAAACAGGCACCTGCGAACGCGCGTTGTTCGTGATCGACGCCGCAGGCATCGTGCGTTGGAAATACGTGTCGCCCGTCGGCATCAATCCGGGCGCGGAAGGCATTCTCGACGCGCTCGATCAATTCGCGAAAAAGGAACGCACATGAGTCAGCTCAAGCGTGCCGTAACGGAAGCCGATCATCACCAGGGGCCGCTCGATGCGAGCATCGTTCTCGTCGAATACGGCGATTACGAATGCCCGTATTGCGGCGAAGAGTATCCCGAGTTGAAAACGGTGCAGAAAAAATTCGGCGACAGGATGTGTTTCGTGTTCCGGAATTTTCCCTTGACGCAAGCGCATCCACACGCCGAGCGCGCGGCGGAATTCGCCGAAGCGGCCGCGACCGTCGGGAAATTCTGGGAGATGCACGACATGCTGTACGAAAACCAGAAGGCGCTCGACGATCAAAGCCTGATCCGCTATGCGCAGCAAGTTGGTTTAACCGGCGCGCTCATCGATTCGGCGCTCGACGACAAGTACCTCGATCACATCAGAAAGGACTTCAGCGGCGGCGTGCGCAGCGGCGTCAACGGCACGCCGTGCATCTTCATCAACGGCGTGCGCTACAACGGCGATCGCGACGCGCAGACGCTGATCAGTCTCTTGAAAGAAATCAGTTAGCGAGGGCGGATCGCGCGCATTCCGATCCGCTAGACTTGCGGCCTGGAATCTAGGCCGCGCCTGTGTCCCCAAACCCGCATACGTTTTGCGTCGCCCCGATGATGGATTGGACGGATCGGCATTGCCGGTTCTTCCACCGTCTGCTGGCGCCGCACGCGCGTTTGTATACCGAGATGGTGACGACGGGCGCCGCCTTGCACGGCGATCGCGACCGGTTGCTCGGCTTCGATGCCGCCGAACATCCGGTGGCCCTGCAACTCGGTGGGCACGATCCAGCCGATCTCGCTGCAGCCGCGCGCATCGGTGTCGATTACGGTTACGACGAAATCAATCTCAACGTGGGTTGTCCGTCCGATCGCGTGCAATCGGGCCGCTTCGGCGCGTGTCTCATGCGTGAGCCCGTACTGGTTGCCGACTGTGTCGCGGCGATGCGCGCGGCCGTCCATGTTCCGGTGACAGTGAAGTGCCGCATTGGCGTCGACGAACAGGATGCCTACGCGGATCTGCATCGTTTCGTCGAGACGCTCGTGCAGGCCGGTTTGGATACATTGATCGTCCACGCGCGCAAGGCGTGGCTGCACGGATTGAGTCCGAAAGAAAACCGCGAAATTCCACCGTTGGATTATTCGCGCGTTTATCAACTCAAGCGCGAATTTCCGCATCTGACGATCGTGATCAACGGAGGCATCACGACGGTCGATGCCGTGCGCGGCCATTTGCAGTCGGTCGATGGGGTGATGTTGGGCCGCGCCGCGTATCACGATCCGTATGTGCTCGCTCGCATCGAGCATGCATTGTTCGGCACCCCGCTGCCGAATCGCGACGACATACTCGCGCGACTCGTTCCCTATGTGAACGAGCACATCCGACGCGGCGACGCCTTACACCACATCGGCCGCCACGTGCTGGGTTTGTATCTCGGCGAACACGGTGCGCGATCGTTCCGGCGCTATCTCAGCGAGCACATGCGCGGCAATGCGCAGCCGCACGTGTTCGCGCAGGCGGTCGCCTCGATGCACGAGCGTGCGAGTGCGGCGTGATTCGATGATCGTCACCACTGCGAACGATTTTCGAAATGCCTATTCGCCGGAGCGATTCCCGGCGACGGCTCCCGCGACGGCACGCGCTGCATTTCTCGTTGCGCCGATAGGCTTTTCCTTGGCGCAGGAATCGTCCCGCGATAATCGTTACATGACGATGCTGGAAGCAACGGACGCATCGAAGGCGCTCGTCGAACATGCCGAGTTGGCGTCACGGATCCGCGAATGCTTGCCAACCATTATTTTTCCTGGCGACCCGCGAACTCCCGACGGGGTGTTTCCGAACAATGCGTTTGCGACGAGCGCGGGGAAATTGATCGTCGGCGCGATGCGGCATCCGGTGCGCAAGGCGGAAACGGCACGCAACGACATCCGATCGTTTTTCCGCGATTTGCTGAAATATGACATTGTGGATTTATCCACTCAGTCATTTTTCGCCGAGCTGACCGGTTCGCTGGTGATCGACCATGCGCGCGGCATCGGATTTTGTGGATTGTCCGAACGCTGCGATAGGGACGGCGCGCGCGCCATGCACGAGGCGTTCGGACTGAAGCTGACATTTTGTTTCCGGCTTGCTGAGGGCGAATATCACACCAACGTCGTCCTCGCCGTGCTCGCCTCGCGCGCGGCCATCATCGCTCCCGATGGATTTGCCGATACGGATGTTCCCGCCGCGATCGCCGACGTCTATGCACCGCGAACGATACAATTGAATCCAGAGCAAAAAAAAGCATTCGCGGGGAATGCGATCTCGCTTTCGAGCGACAGCGTCTGGATGAGCCGGCGCGCGGCGGAAAGTCTCACGCCCGCACAACAGTCGGCGATCAATAGCTGGCAATTTTCTCTGCGCAGCGTGTCACTTGGCGAAATCGAAAAGGCCGGCGGCAGCCTGCGCTGTTGCGTCGGCGAGATTTTTTAATCCGCTGCCGATTCTCGCGGTTCAGGTGCAATTAAATCGCGATACCCATAGTAGCGTTGATTCGAGCCATTCCGGCCGCGCGTTTTCCTTAATGAAACAAGCACTTCTCATTGCGATCGTATGCCTGGCCTCGCTGATCGCGGCGCCGTCGTCGTACGCGGCCGCGATCACGTTGCAGGACGCCATCGCCAAAGTGGAGCGCGATACGCATGGCAAAGTGTTGTCCGCGGAAACGAAACGCACGGGAAATCGCGCCGTGTATCGGATCAAGGTCGTGACGCCGGACGGCCGCGTGCAGGTGATCGAAGTGCCCGCGGACGGATAGCGGTACCCTGCGGGATTACCGTGTAAAATCGGAAAGCAAAAAGTATAAAAAAGGAAAAATCATGCGCGTATTGCTGGTAGAAGACGAAGCGCCGCTGCGGGAAACACTCGCGGCAAGGCTCAAACGCGAAGGTTTTGCGGTCGATATGGCAGCCGACGGCGAGGAAGGTTTGTATCTGGGACGCGAAGTCCCGTTCGACGTCGCCATCATCGATCTAGGCCTGCCGAAAAAATCCGGCATGGAACTCATCCAAGATTTGCGTGCGGCGGGCCAGCGTTGCCCGATTCTCATCCTTACCGCGCGCACGAGCTGGCAAGACAAAGTACAGGGCTTGAAACAAGGCGCCGACGATTATTTGGTCAAGCCGTTCCACGTCGAAGAACTGCTCGCCCGTCTCAACGCATTGGTGCGTCGTGCCAGCGGCTGGACCAAACCGACGCTCGAATGTGGCCCGATCGTGCTCGACACGACCGCGCAGACGGTCAACATCAATCATCAGCCGGTCGATCTCACCAGCTACGAATACAAAGTCCTCGAATATCTCATGCTGCATGCGGGCGAATTGGTGTCGAAAGCCGATCTCACCGAACACATTTATCAGCAGGATTTCGATCGCGATTCGAATGTGCTGGAAGTTTTCATCGGACGTCTCCGTCGCAAACTCGATCCGGACAACGCCATGAAACCCATCGAGACCGTGCGCGGTCGCGGCTATCGCTTCGCGATTCCACGCAATGACGTAGACAACTCGCAGATTCCGCCGCCGCCTCCGCCGACCGTCGCCGCCGAATAAGTACACACCGATGTTTCGCCAACCGCTGTCGCTGCAAGCACGTTCGCTGCTGGCAGCGGGTATCGCGATGGCCGCATTCCTCGGCCTCACCGGCGTGGCGCTGGATGCGGCGATCTACGAAACGCTGCGCACGTCGTTGCGCGAACGGTTGCAGAGTTATGTGTACGCGTATTTGGCTACGTCGGAAGTTTCGCGATCCGGGCGGTGGCTGCCGCCGGACGTCGGCCCCGATTCGCGTTTCGATCAGCCCAACGGCAATCTTTTTGCCGGCGTGTTGGGTCCCGTCGAAAACGACGAAGCAACGACCGATCATTGGCGTTCACCCTCGGCGCAAGCGGGCGGATTTCCGTTCGAGAAAAATTTGAATCACGGCGAACAAGCATTCGCGGGCCCGTTGCCGACGGCGCACGGACAGGTCTATATGCTGAGCCAGGGCATTTCGTGGGCGATCAAAAACCGCAGCGTCGACCTGACGTTCTACGTCGCCGAAGATGCGAGCTTGCTCGACGAACAACGCTCGGTATTTCGCCGCAGCCTGTTCGTTTATCTGGGCGCGCTGGGTGTCGGATTGCTGGCGCTGCTACTGCTCACGCTGCGCTGGAGTTTGCGCCCGTTACGTCGCGTCGCGCAGGATCTCACGCGCGTCGAGCACGGTGAGCGCGAACGGTTGTCTGGCGACTATCCGACGGAATTGTCCGGTCTCGCCACCAACCTCAATGATTTCATCGATAGCGAACGCGAGCATCTGCAGCGCTACCGCAATACGCTAGCCGATCTGGCGCATAGCCTGAAAACACCGTTGGCCGTTTTGCGCAGCCAGCTCGAATCCGCCGGCAATCCCGACCAGTTGCGCTGGACGGTCGTCGAACAAGTCGGGCGCATGGATGAAATCGTCGCGTATCAATTGTCGCGTGCGGCGACATCGGGGCACACGACATTCGCGGCGCCCATCGCGGTGGGTCCGTGCGCGGAAGAAGTCGTCGGCAGTCTTGAAAAAGTATACGCGTCCAGAAAAATCCTATGCGAGTTCGAGATCGATGCCGCCGCGCGCTTCTACGGGGAGCAGGGCGATCTGCTCGAACTGCTCGGCAACCTGCTCGAAAACGCGTTCAAGTGGGCGAACAATCGCGTGCTGTTCACGGCGCGGCCGCTCGACATCCGCGGCGCGAAGCGTATCGGTGTCGAAATGATCATCGAGGACGACGGTCCGGGAATTCCCGACGACAAAGTCGAACACTATCTGCAACGCGGTGTGCGCGGCGATGAGCGCGTGCAAGGCTACGGCATCGGGCTGGCCATCGTGCAGCAGCTGATCAAAGCCTATCGCGGCACGATGCAGGTGACGAAATCGCCCACGCTGGGCGGCGCGGCGTTCACGCTGAGGTTCGATCCGAACTAGCGTTCAACGAACCGATCGAATTTCTTCGATTGGCTGAATCCCGAACGCGCGCGCCGCACCGATATCGAGCACGGCGTAGTCCGGCCGATGCCGTCCATCGAGTTTGCCGGCGACGCGCGCATGCCGCGCACGTCCGGCGGCAAGTGCGGCGGTAAAACTGCTGAGCGTGATTCTATTTTGCGGTGTCGACACGACATCCGCGGCGAAACCCGTCGGGCTTTTTGTTTGCGCGACCGATGCGCCGAGCAACGTCGTTTCCAAATACGCCGCGCGCTGCGCGTCGGCATCGACGTAGAAACCGATGAACGCGTGACCCGGCACGAGCACCAAAAAACTGCGAATGCCGATCCGTTGCAGAACCGACGCAATCAGTACGCTGCCGTCGATGCAGTTGGCGGATCGATCGTTCCACGTTTCGCGCAAGAAACGCACGCGCTGGCTGAAAACTTTCGGGCCGCGTTCGATCGCGGGATCCGCAGTCGAATAGCGAATCCCACGTTCGCTCAGCGCGTGCCAAACCGCCCACACTTGTTGATACACCGTGTCCGGATCGGTGCTGGCGTAACCGTCGAATGCATCCACGATGCCGCTCGTCTGCGCGCTGGCGATGATATCGTCGACAACGCCGTCGTGTTCGTTGACATATGCCGCGAAGATCCACGACAGGTCGACGGTATCGGCACCATCGCGCACAAAATATAGCGCCTCATCAAGCGGATGAATTGTCACGTCGTCGGCGTGTTTCCCGGCGTCGACGTCATCGCGTCGCAACGAAAATTCGACGTGTGCCGGTGTCGGCGATGTCAGCGAAATCAACGGCGGCGTAGTCCAATCCAGCGGTGGATGAAGTTCGTACGTCACGCCGGCATGCGGCAGCGTCGTCTCGAATCGGTTGGAATGTTCGAACATCGGAATGTCGATTGTGAGCGCGATGCGCTCATTGTCGCGCGCGGATTTCACCGCCACCGCGATCAATCCGCTGCCGCCGCCCAACGTGCGTTCTTCGTCGACGCGCGTTTCGTTGCGACGCGCCTGCGACAACTCGAGCGATGGATAAATTCCGTCGTACGGCGTGACGCGCGCGGTCCAATCCGGGTCGGCGGCAACCGCGGGGGCGGTGGATACGGCAGACAAAAAAATCAGACATGAGAAAAATCGCATTGGCCATTTTCACGTGCGAACGCCTCGCAAAGTCAAGCGTGCCGATTGCACGGCGCGAGCGCTGCCGCTATCGTTCGCGCGCAGGATCGTCATTGCTTTAGGAGTTTCCCGTGTCGCTCATTCGTCTCGCCGTCGTGGCATTGATATTTTTCTCGGTACAAGTATCGGCGGCCGCAACGGACGGATGCGGAAGTCAGGCCGGCGTGCCTGCGGAAAAGCGCGTCAACAACAATGTGCACTGGACGACGGCGAGCGAGGAAGAAAATTTCGGCTACGACGTGTTTCGTAGCAGTGTCGGCGAGCAAGGTCCTTTCGACAAATTGACCAAGCAGCCGATGCTCGGCAACGGCACGACCAATGAGACGCACGAATACAAGTACAGCGACGATGCGATCGATCCCTGCAGGGATTATTGGTATTACGTCGAATCGATCACGACCAGCGGCACGCGCGAGAAATTTACCCCGATCATCCACGCGCCGGCCAAGCGGCATCCCTCAGATCCGAAAACCAGCGCGCATTGACGACGTGGCGCCTCACGCCGCGAATAGTTCGTTGCTGACGTGATCCGCATGCGGCTGCATTATCTGGAACTGATCGCTTTTTCCACCTACGCGGAATTGCGCGCGGAGCGTTCGCGTTCCTATCTCGGTCTGATATGGTGGGTGCTCGAGCCTGCCATGAACATGGCCACGTACTATCTGATTTTCGGCGTCATCATCAAGATTCCACAGCCGGATTACGTGCCGTTCCTGCTCGTCGGGCTGACGTTGTGGCAGTGGTTCAAGTCGTGCGTGAGCCATGGCGGCTACGCGATCTGGAACCAGCTCGGCTTGATCCGTCAGGTGAAGATCGCAGCACAGGTTTTTCCCGCGGTTCAGATATTGGCCGATACCGTCAAGTTTATTTTTATACTTTTTCTGCTGATGATCATTTTGTGGTGCACCGGTTATCCGCCGACGCCGGCCTACGTCGCGTTGATTCCGGTCTTGCTGATCGAACTCGTATTCGCCGCCGGCGCAGGTTTCGTATTCGCCGCCGTCATGCCGCTGGCGCCGGATCTGCGGTTCATCATCGAGCAGGTATTGACGGTGCTGATGTGGCTATCCGGCGTGCTGATCGCATTCGACAACGCGCCCGTCGCGATGCAACGTTGGCTCGCCATCAATCCCATCGCGCAATTGATCATGGCCGGCCGCGCCATCCTCATGTACGGCACCTGGCCGGATTGGGGCGCGCTCGGGCGCGTCGCGTTGATCTCCGTCGCGCTTTACGCGCTCGGCGTGTTCATGATCTCGCGGCTGACACCGCGTTACGTGAAGTTGCCCGCATGAGCGACGCCCTGATCACGCTGGAAAATGTCGGTGTCGCCTTCAACGCAAGCCTGCGCCTGCGCGACCAGCGTTTTTGGGCGCTGGAAGACGTGAGTTTCGCGTTGAACCGCGGTCAACGTCTCGGCGTGATCGGACGCAACGGCGCGGGTAAAAGTACACTTTTGCGCACGCTCGCCGGCATCATCGAGCCCGATCGCGGCCGTATTTCGCGGAAGACGGTATCGTGCCAGTTGCTGTCGCTGTCGGTAGGCTTCATGCAGCATCTGTCCGGGCGAGAGAATGCGATTCTTACCGGGTTGATGCAAGGATTGCGTCGGCGCGACATCATTCGCCGCCTGCCGCAAATCCTCGAATTCTCCGAACTGGGCGATTTTTTCGACCAGCCGATTTCCAGCTACTCCACGGGCATGCTCATGCGCTTAGGCTTTTCGGTCGCGATGCAGGTCGAGCCGGAGATCCTGCTCATCGACGAAGTGCTGGCCGTCGGCGACGCGGCGTTTCAGGAAAAATCCGGCGCTGCGCTGCGCGAACGAATTCATGGTGGCACCACAGTCGTGTTCGTATCGCACGGCGACGCGCAAATCCGCCAGGTGTGCGACAGCGTGCTGTGGATCGAGCACGGCCGCAACGTCGCGCAGGGTGGCGTTGAGGATGTGTTGCGCAAGTATCACGAAGCGTCGCTTTCGCCGATCGCCACTCCCTCGGCGGTGTGACGCATGGCCCACGCAGCGTGGCTCGAATGGGACGGGCGCACGCTGCGCTTCGCAGCGGACGTGTCGTCCGCGATGGAATTGCGTATCGACGGCATCGTGTTCGAGCGCATCGCGAACGCGAACGGAACGATCGAACGTTCCTTCGACTATTCGCCGACCGGTAATTCTCGCATTGAGTTTTCGTTGTGCGATGGCGATGGTGTGCTCGTATTGCCGGCGTGGCGAATTGTTTTCGGCAATCCCGCGGCGCCGGGCACGCAAAAATGGGAAGGTTCCGCGCCGCACATGAGCACGATCGTCAAGCGCGAGGCTTGGACCAAGAACAGCGCCAAACCAGTGTCGATCATCGTCCCGATTTTCAATGCGGCCACGTTGGTTGAACGTTGCATCGACGCCGTGATCCGATGGACGTCATCGCCCGCGCAACTGATCTTGATCGACGACGCGAGCGGCGATCCCGAGGTCGCTCCACTTTTGGAAAAGTATACATCCAGACGAAATGTCACCGTATTGCGCAACGCCGCGAATCTCGGCTACACCCGAACGTCGAATCGCGGCATTGAGATGTCCGGCGATGCCGATATCGTCTTGCTCAACAGCGATACGCAAGTCGGGCCGCGCTGGCTGGACCGATTGCGCCACGTTGCGTATTCGCACGCGGACATCGGCACGGTAACGGCCGTCTCGGACAACGCTGGCGCGTTCAGCGTTCCCGAGTTGGAACATTATTGTCCGATACCGGCGCACTGGACGTTGTTGCAGACGCAACGTGCAGTGCTGCAGCAAGGCGCGTGTCATCCGCCCGAGTTGCCGACCGGCAACGGCTTTTGCATGTTCATCAAGCGCGCGATGCTGGATGCCGTCGGCGTGCTCGATGCCGATGCGTTCCCATCCGGTTATGGCGAAGAAAACGATCTGTGCCAGCGCGCGGAACGTGCAGGTTTTCGTCATCTGATCGCAGGCGACGTGCTCGTCGCGCATGCGCGCAGCGCCAGTTTCGGCGCCGACCGTCGTGCCCAACTCGGCCGTCAAGGTATGGCGGTTCTGCGCCGACGCTATCCCGACTACGAAAAAAAAGTCGGTGCGACATTGTATAGTTTTGCGCGTCGCGTCCTCGATTATCGCGTGCGACGTATTTATGCCGAGTCGGATCGTGCGCCGCTGCCGCGTCCGCGCATGCTCGTTATCGGATCCGATATCGGCGCCGCCACGCGTTTTTCGACATTGCTCGCCGACGCGTTCGACTGTTTTATCGCCATCGATACGGCGGGAACGCTTCAGGTGCCGGGAGCGATCGACGTCCATCAAGCTATTGTCGATGACGAATCGCTTGGGCCGTGGCTCGTCGAGCGGGCCGTCGAATACATTGCGGTGATCGCCACCGTGCCTTCGGCCGATCGGTTGCGCGCTGCGGCTGCGGCGCTTTCCATCGCTTTTATCGAATGCGACGCGTCGGCGACCGAGCTGCACGTTGCCGCGCGCGATGCATGGTTGAAGGTCTCCGCATTCGGACACGTACGCGACGAATCGACCTCCGACAGTTGCCTTTAAACGGCGCGTTACGTAGCATCCGCCGGCTTTGTCCAAAGCCGCTAAACTCGCGGTATCTTCCGTCTTTCCTGGCTGATCTGACTTCGTGATCGTTCACTCATTCGCTCGGTTCGCTGCGGCGTTCGCGGGTTTGTTGCTCGGGCTTGCGCCGCTTGGCGGCATCGCGTGCTCCGGCACCTTGCACATCGAGATCACCGAGTCGGGCGTATACGCACTCGATGGCGAAGCGATCACGCGCGCGCAACCGGCGCTGAGCGGGTGCCGCGCGGACGATATTTATCTGCTCAATCACGGCAACGAAGTTCCGATTCGCATCGTTTCCACCGGCGATGGCGAATTTCGCCCCGGCGATCGCATCGAATGGCTTGGCAGTGCGCTGCACGGGCCGGAGAGTTGGTACGACCCGTACTCGACGGTAAATGTATACCAGCTCGGCGCCAAACCCGGTCCGCATGCGCGGATGCGCGAGGCGACCGCCGCCGCGCCACACGAGCCGGCGACACTGTGGCGAACGCTGCACTTGGAGCAGGAAAACCTGCTCGTGCGCCTGAGCAGCCGCGAGATGAAGCCCGGCCAGGAGCCCGACGTTTGGCAGTGGGCAAAACTGACGCCGGTCGATCCGCAACCGTTTTCGGTGACGTTCGATCTTGCGGACGCAGATCTGCGCGATGTCTCGCATGGGGGAGCGGTTGGGTTGACGCTGAATTTTCGCGGCGTGTCCAACGTTATCGGCGTGGCGGGTCAAACCAAGGCGATCGATCATGTCGTGGAGATTTCTCTCAACGGCAAGTCGCTCGGCGACGTCCGTTGGGATGGTCGTGATCCGTTGGGCAAAACGTTCGACGTGCCGCGCGCGCAGTTCAAAGACAAAGGCAACGTCATCGCTCTGCGCGTGCCGCGGCGTGAGTTGCCCGGCGATGTGTCGAACTTCATCGTCGATGCGGTCATGTTCAATTGGGTCGAAATCCACTATCCGGTGCGTGGCGATCTCGGCGCGAGCGTCGACGCGCTGACGACCGGCAGCGAGGGCGACATCGAACTCGGCGCCGCTCAAGTTCCCGAACTGTATGGAAGCGACGGCAGCTATCAGCGAATGCAGCCGTCCGGTGCCGGACGCTATCGCGCTAACGGAACCCATGGCATCGATTATTTTCCGGTGATTGCCGCGAAGCGGATGCCGTCGGTACGCGCCGCCGCATCGCTCGATTTGCGCGCGGCCGATCCGGGTTACGACTACCTCATCATCGCGCATCCAACGTTGCTCGATGCGATCGAGCCGCTGGCGCGCCTGCACCGCGAACAAGGGCTCAAGGTCGGCGTCTACAACGTCGATGATGTCTACGATCAATTCAACGCGGGCATCGCGCATCCGTCGGCGATACGCGATCTCGTCACATGGGCTACGCAACATTGGACGGTCAAGCCGCGCTATCTCCTGCTGGTCGGCGACGCCAGCACGGACATTCATCACGATCCACGCAATGGGCCGTTGAACGGAAGCTCGTACCAACTCACGGCACAGGCGCGCCCCGATCAAGTGCTGCAAGGCCAGGGCTTCGCCGAAATGAAAAGTTATGCCTACGCCGATGCGGAACGTCGCCAGTCGACACGCAATTTGATTCCGACCTGGCAATTTCCCACGGCAGATGGCCAGGCCGCCAGCGACAACGATTTCGTGACGATGAAGCCGGGTGACTTTCATCCGACGCTCGCGGTCGGCCGATTTCCCGTGGTCGAACCCGACGAGGTGAAGGCCATTGTCGCCAAAACCGTCGATTACATTACCCGACCCAGCGCCGGCGATTGGCACCGCGAAGTGACATTTATCAGCACCAGCGAGCTGGCGTCGTTCAAGACGGCATCGGATCAGTTCGCCGCGGAACTCGACGCGAAAGGCTATGCAACCAAGAGCATTTACACCGATGCCACCGATCGCGACGAGACACGTTACAAACAGGCGCGCGCCCGCTTACGTGACAATCTCGACGGCGGCAGTCTGATCGTTCATTTTCTCGGTCACGGCGGCTCTTATATTTGGCGCGTCGGCGCGATGGGCGATCTGTTCTCGCTCGACGACGTGAGCGCATTGAAGAATGTCGGCCGCTATCCGATGGTGCTGGCGATGACGTGCTTCTCGGCGCCGTTCGACAATCCGACCGACGACTCGATCGGCGAGCGTTTCCTGCGCGAAGCCAGCAAAGGGGCCGTGGCGGTGTTCGCGTCATCGTGGAAGAATTGGCCGGATCCGTCCTATTCCCGCAATCTGGTCAACCAGCTGCTGAAACCCGGCAATCGCATCGGCGATGCGATCGTGACGGCCAAGGCCAGCATCAACGATCGCGACTTTGTGGAAATGTATAATTTGTTGGGCGATCCGGCGCTGGTCCTGGCGCAGCCGCAAGGCAAACTTCAGTTCGCGCGCACGGCCGATCGTTGGGACCCGCGCGTCGTAGTGCGCATACCGGCTTCGAATTTCGGTGGCGACGTCGATGTCGATTGGATCGACGCGCAGGGTAACGTATTCGCGTCGACGCATTATCAGGCGCGCGATACGCAATTTTCACTGCCGTTACCCGAGCATGCAACGGGCGTGCGTGTTTACGCAGCGGACTCGCGCAGCGGCTTTACCGCGTTCGGCGGTGCCAGTGTACTGGCGCCGCCACCGGCGCCGGCCGCGGCGCGCGCGCCACAACGCGTTGCGCCGCGCATTCCGCACAAGCCGAATCCGCAAGACGATATTTCGCATCTGGATTTCGACGAGCGTGAACCCGATGCGACGCATGCGGAACAAAACAGCAACCATTGACGTGACCGCGCGCACCTTCGACCGCGTGTTCGTAATCGGCGCTTACCTGCCCAACGGCGGCACGCTGATGGCCTACCATCTCGGGCGTATTCTCGAGCGCGATTTTGGAATTCCCGCCATCGCCGTGACGCTCGGCGATGAAAATGCCGACCTGGGTATCCACGCGTACGATGTGCGCATGCCGAGCGTCACCGTCGCGCAAATGGAGACGGACGTGACGGCGCGCGACATCCTTGTCGTCAACCCGAGTTTTTCACCGCACCAGTTCGGCTGGCGATTGCCGGGTTTCAAGGTGTGCTACGTGCAGGATTTCAAAACGTTCGCGCTGCTCGATCGCAAGTTCGATCATTATGTTGCGGTCAGCAGTTTCGTCGGCGCATTTTTGAAAACGGTATACGATCTCGACGTCAACGTGATCGCCCCGTTCATCAACCTCGACGCACTGCCGACGGCGACGCCTTGGCAGCAACGTCCGCCCACGCTAGTGCTGCCGTACCGCAAGGGCCTGCCGGAAGTTTGGGATCTGTCGTTCGCGCGCGTGCGCGAATTGCTCGCGCAACGCGCCCCGCACATCGTGCTTGCCGAGCCGCTGGCGTCGAGCGGTCTTGCGCAGAGCGAATTGTTCGCGCGCGTTGGTGCGGTGAGATACCTGCTGACGCTGTCCGCCGCGGAAGGGTTCGGGCTGGTGCCACTCGAAGCGATGGCCATGGGTACCGCGGTCATTGGCTACGACGCGTTCGGTGGTCGCGACTACATGCGCCCGAACGAAAATTGTTTCGTCGTTCCGTATCCGGAGATCGACCGCGTCGTCGATCTGCTGATCGACGCGGTGAATGCGCCGGAGCGCATTGCATCCATTGCTCTGCATGGATGCGAGACGGCGCAACGCTACTCGTACGAGGCGTTCCGCTCAGCGTGGGTCGCCGAGCTTGCACGTGCGTTGCAGCTGGTTCCGGTCAGGCACTGACCCGGGGCGTGCCGAGCCTGTCGACATTCGTCGTTTCAGTTTTCCACGTCGCCCTTTGGCGAGGGGCCGTGTCGAGCGCAAGACGCCGCCGTTAAGATCAAGCGAGGATTATTGTCGGCGCGCGTTCGCGCACCGGCCGATACTTATTTCATCAAACCCGGCAACAGCGATTGCCAATGTGCATTGCCGCGCGATTTGTGCGCCGTGCTCGCGGAGTTTGCGGGAGCTGTGCCGTCGGTCGGTACGCTTTTGGCGGGGCGATCGTCGTGCGCCATCACTGCGCCAGACGTTATCGGAGCTGCGTCGCCACCGGGTGTTTCGCGGGCGATCTCGGCCGCGCGGTTGAGGTTCGAAGCGCCGCCGCCCATGTCGCTCGACATCGGTGCGGTGATGGTTTCCGCACCGCCGTTGTTGCTCGCCAGGGCGAAGCCCGCTTCAGGCATCGGGATCGACGTGGCCGCGAATGCATTCGCCGACAGCTGCAGACCAACCAATGCGATCACCACCGGGAAGAATTGCTTAAGCATGGATTTCCCCGCAAAGCGAATAGGACACTGATGCTCTAAGAACGTGAATGGTCGCACGGGAACGGTTGCGTCGCCAGTGAACCCTGCAGCCAACGCGTGTCGACAGCAGTATCTATGCCATGGACGAGGACGACGCTGCGTGTGAAATCCAGACCTGACGCGGCGCGAGAGGAAGTGTCCGCGGACACTTTTGTCCGACACCGGACACTTCGGTTTATCGCGAAACACGGATTGCAGGGTAGGATTGTCGCGCCGACGCCGATCCTCCCGCTAAATCAACCAAGGTGTTTGTGACCATCGATTCCACCGCGCTGCTGCGTTCGCTCTCCGCGCAGACGCCCGTTTCGGGTACCGAGCTCGCTAAACGATTGGGTGTCACCCGCGCGGCGATCTGGAAGCAGATCGAAACCTTGCGGGCCCTAGGCGCGCCAATCGAAGCGAGCGCAGGCGAAGGGTATCGCCTGACGTGGCCGATCGAGCCGTTGGACGAAGCCGCGATCCGCCAGCATATCGATGCCGACGTGTTGCCGAATCTCGACGTTTTAAACGTCGTATGGCAAATCGATTCGACCAACACATCGCTGCTCGCCGCCGCTGCCAAAGGTGCCGCGGACAAATCCGTCCTCGTCGCCGAAGTGCAGACCGATGGCCGCGGTCGTCGCGGCCGTCAATGGCAATCGCCATTGGGTGGGAACGTCTATTTTTCCCTGCTGCGTCGGTTCGATGGCGGTATGGGATCGCTGGCCGGCTTGAGTATCGTGGCGGGTATCGCCTGCGTGCGCGCGCTTCGGGAATGCGGTGTCCGCGATATCGGCCTCAAGTGGCCGAACGATATTCTGGCGGGCGGGAAAAAACTGGCGGGCATTCTGGTGGAACTCGGCGGCGAGTTTCTCGGCCCCTGTTTTGCCGTGATCGGTATCGGTATCAATATGCGCTTACCCGCCGATAGCGGAATCGATCAGCCGCATGTCGACGTGGCCACGCTGTGTTGCGGCAATCCGCCGTCACGCAATCGAATTATTGGACGCCTGATCTCCCAGCTCGTCGCATCAACCGACGCGTTTGCCCAAAACGGTTTCGCCGCGTTCCAAAAAGAATATGCGGTATTCGATGTTCTCGCGCGCACGCCCGTGCGCTTGCATACGCCGAGCGGCGTGCACGAGGGTGTCGCGGACGGCGTCGACGCACGCGGCGCGCTCCGCGTTCGGCACGGCGATGACGTGACGACATACGACAGCGCGGAAGTCTCGGTGCGACCGGCATGAAGCTTTTGATCGACATCGGCAATACGCGAATAAAGTCGGCCGTCATCGATGGGGCGAATTTCTTGGCGCTGGCGGCAACCGCTAACAGCGATATGCAAATTGCAAACTTGTGGACAAGTATACAACGCGTGGATTCGATCTGGATCGCTTCCGTCGCGTCGGATGCCGCGACCGATAAAGTAACCGCCGCCGCGCGTGAGCATTTCGCCATCGAGCCGCGTTTCGCCCGCAGCACTGCGGAAGCCTGTGGTGTACGAAATGCGTACGGAGCGCCAGAACGTCTCGGGGTCGATCGTTTTCTCTCGCTCATCGCGGTGCATGCGACACGACAAGCATCCGTCGTGGCGAGTTGCGGTACAGCGCTTACCCTCGATGCGATCGATGACGCGGGCCGGCACCTTGGCGGGTTGATCGCACCTAGCCCTCACGTGATGCAAGAATCGCTTCGTAAAACCACGGCAAGATTAAAGGAAGCCCCCGATGCGGACGTCGTCGACATCGCGACGGATACGGACACGGGGATCGCATCGGGCACTTGGCTGGCCGCCGTCTCGCTCGTCGAGCGATTCGTCAAACAGACGTCCATACGTCTGAACGTCGTGCCGCAACTGGTGCTCACAGGCGGTGGCGCGGATCGGCTAGGCGCGTTGATATCGCTGGATCACCGCATCGAGCCGAATCTCGTACTGCAGGGACTGGCGCTGTTCGCCGATGCGCATACTTAAATACCCAGCGCATGCGGGGCGGCTCGGATAGAATGAGCGATGCCGAAACTGTCCGTTGAACGCTACTGACATGCTTTCACGCATGGTCTTCCTGCTGCTGCTCGCGCTGAATATCGGTGCCGGCTGTTGGCTTTATTTCGCGCCGCATCAGACCGCGCACGCGTTTGCCGCCGCCGATCCGGGTGTGCGCAAGCTCGTTCTTTTGTCGGAGCGTGATCACGGCAGTGAAGTAAACGCGGCGGAATTGGCGAGCGCGCCGGAATCGGCGGCCGATCTGAAAAACGATAGTTGCGTGAGCATCGGGCCGTTCGCCACGCAGGCGGACATGCGCTCGGCGCTGAATTCCATCACGCCGCTGGTATCGCGCATTCAGTACCGTGAAGCGCACGCGACGGAAACGCGCGGTTATTGGGTGTACCTTCCCGCGCAAAGCAGCCGCGAGCAAGCTCTGTCGATGGCGCGCCAATTGTCCGCGAAAGGCGTGCGCGACTATTACGTCGTCACGGCCGGCGATCAGCAAAATACGATTTCGCTGGGCCTTTTCCGTGATCAGGGCAACGCGGAAAAGCGCCGCAACGAGATAGCCGGCCTCGGTTTCAAGCCTGAACTGATCGCGCGAACCGAAGAACTTCCGGTCTACTGGATCGATTTTGCGCAAGACGCCCAAACACCGGTGAATTGGCGCGCGCGCGTCAACGGGCAGAGCGATCTCCACCAGCAACCCGTCACATGTTTTTAAGCCGGTTTCCGACGCCGCGCCGTTCGTGCGAAAATATCCATAGGCCGGCATAGCTCAGTTGGTAGAGCAACTGATTTGTAATCAGTAGGTCACGGGTTCGACTCCTGTTGCCGGCACCACTAACGCACGTCGAGATGCTTTGAAGGGGATTCCTCGGCGCAATCCAGGTCGCCACAGGCAATTCGGCACGGTCGCGGCGGGCGTTCTTCCGACTATCGGATAGGGCATGAACGGCAAATTAGCATTCATCCTTTTTGTTTCTGCGCTTGCGATCCCGTTGACGGCAAACGCCGCGAACCTTGTCCGTAATCCGAATTTCCGCGCGGACTTGACTCACTGGACGGCAATCGGCAGCACCGCGTCGTTCGATAACGCCAACGGTTCGCCGAACGCAGGCTCCGCGCATCTGGTGGCGACGCCGCCGTTCGTCGCGCTCAAGTCCGATTGTTTCGTTTTGGATTCGACACCGACGTACGAGTTTTCCACGATGGGTCGTGTCAACACCGGGATGGCTGCTCTTTACGTCTTTTATTACGCCGGCAATGCCTGTCAGGGCGACGACATGGGCGGTGTGGCAATAAGTTTCGGCAATCAGGTCGGTGTTTGGGTGCCGGTGGCGTTGCACAACCTGGCGATGGACGATTCGATTGGAAGCGGCTACGTCGCGGTAATAACGACGTCGAATGAGAGCGCCGACATCAGTTTCGATACCGTCGTCTTCCGGCCCACCGATCAAATATTCGCTGATGGATTCGAAGGCTGAACGGCCGACACGAACGTGCTGATTAAACGCCAGTCGAGCGGTGCACCATGACCGATTCAGACGCTCAACGCGAAACGGATGCGCTCGCCCGACGAGCCCTGCTGGCATTCGTGCTCACATTCGTCGGCGCGCGCATCCTCGTGTTCCTCATCATGTCGCGACGGATTCCCAATTTATACTTTTTCCTGAGCGGCACACACGTTCACCATCTGAACTACGGCATTTTCCTGCTGGCTGGCGTGGCCGGATTCGTTTTGTTCAACAATCCGAAAGGCACGTTTCTGCATATCGCGGCGTTCGCGTACGGCATCGCGATGGCGTTGACGTTCGACGAATTCGGCATGTGGCTGCATCTCGGTGGCAGCTATTGGCAACGCGCGAGCGTCGACGCCACGATCGTCGTCGCCGCCGTGCTGGCGTTCATCGCTTACGCGCGTTCGATACGGTCGTTCGAGTCACGTCACGTGAAAGCGTTCGTCGCGTTGGCCGTGGCGGTGATCGCGTTCGGTGTCGTCACCTACGATACGGCGATGCATCTGGGCTCCGTCGAAGGGCCGCGCTTGCACGAACTCGAGTCGGAGTCGTCGCCCTGACGCTTTGCTGGCGTAGGCACGGCAAATGCGACGAACCGTTGCAAACCCACGGCGAAAAGAACGCTGGTCGCGCTCAAACGATTTACGATGCGCGTTCTTCCATCATTTAGACGTCCGTGAACCCGATCCGAATTTTCTTCGTCAAGCCGCGCTATCAATTTTGGATCTTGCAGATCTGCGGTTGGCTCGGCTATTTCGTGCTGAACTTCAGCGCGATGCTCGCCGACGGCAAGCCGTGGCATTACATCTATTATTCGCTCAGCGTCAGCGGCATCGGCCTTGTGGTGACGAGCGTGCTGAGGCTCGGTTATCGCCGGCTCTGGAACATGCCGACATCGCGCATGGCGATGACGGCTGCGATCATGCTCGTCGTCGCCGAAATCGTCGACACGAAACTGTATACGGAAGTCCTGTTCAATTTCTGCGACGACTGCCGTCCACAAAACATCTGGGGCTACATCTGGTATTTCGCGTCGCGTCTGTATGTGTTGCTGTCGTGGAGCGGGCTGTATTTCGGCATCAAGCTGGCGCGGCAGCTGCAGCATCAAAAGGAAGCCGCCCTCAAGGCGCAATCGATGGCGCACGAGGCGCAACTTAAAATGTTGCGCTATCAACTCAACCCTCATTTCCTGTTCAATACGCTCAACGCGATTTCTACGCTCGTTCTCGACAACAGAAATCCCGTCGCCAACGGCATGATCGGCAGCCTGAGCGCGTTCCTGCGTTACTCGCTGGATTCCGATCCCGTGCAGCGCGTGACGCTGGCGCAGGAAATCGACGCGACGAATCTTTATCTCGGGATCGAGCAATTGCGTTTCGGCGATCGACTGAAAGTAACGACCGATATTTCCATCGAAGCGCGTCAGGCGCTCGTGCCGAGTCTGATATTGCAGCCGCTTATCGAAAACTCGATCAAGCACGCGGTCGCCAAACGCGAAAGCGGCGGCGCGCTCGAAATCGAAGCGCATCGCGACGGCGCCAATCTTCTCATCGTGCTGCGCGACGACGGCCCCGGCGGCAACGATCTCGCCGAGATGCGCACGAGCCGCGGCGTCGGTCTCGCCAATACGCGCGAACGCCTGCGCGTGTTGTATGGGGACGCACAAGAATTCAGTACTGCCAATCGCCAACCGCACGGCTTCGAAGTGTTCGTGCGCTTGCCGTTCGAACGCGCACCGACCAATGCCGAAACGAGCGTGCGCTGATGAAAATCCGCACATTGATCGTCGACGACGAACCGCTCGCGCAACGCGGACTCGAATTGCGCCTGGCGCGACATGCCGATGTCGAGATCGTCGGCAGTGCCGGCAATGGCCGCGAGGCGTTTCATGCGATCTCGTCGTTACGGCCGGATCTGATGTTGCTCGATGTGCAAATGCCTGGCCTCGACGGTTTCGGTTTGTTGCGCGCCGTGCCCACATCGATGATGCCGATTACCGTTTTCGTCACGGCGTACGATCAATACGCGCTCGCGGCATTCGCCGCCAGTGCGCTCGATTACTTGTTGAAGCCGGTCGATGATGCGCGCCTGGATCAGGCGCTCGATCGCGCACGCGCGCAGCTCGCCTCGCGCGCCGCGAACGATCATTGCGAACAACTGCTGAAACTTCTCGCCAGCGTTTCCAACAAGCCGGATTTGCGTCTCGACGATGCGCTGAACGGCAACGTCGGCCAAAGTATCGATGACAAACTGGCGATTCGCGACGGCCATCGCGTGGTGCGGCTCGACATGGATTCGATTCAATGGATCGATGCCGCCGGCGATTACATGTGCGTGCACACCACGAACGAGACGCATGTCTTGCGCGGCACGATGCATGATCTCGAACAACGTCTCGATCCACGCCGTTTCCAGCGCGTGCATCGTTCGGCGATCGTCAATCTTGCGCGCGTACGCGAAATGCGCCCGCATCAGAACGGCGAATATTTTCTCGTGCTCGATTCCGGCCACGAACTGAAACTGTCGCGCACCTACAAAGACAAACTGAAACTGCTCACCTGAGTTCGCCGTTCGACGTCGCAACGCTTCATCGCGCTCGCGGCACGCTTCGCCGCAATGCTTGCAACCTTTATGACTCTCGCCACATCCAACCGCGTAGTGTCCGGCGTGATAGTCGCGCCATCGGGATGTCGGGAGCGGCGCAATGAAATTGATCGAATCGTCACTGAAGAATCCGATCGCGGTCGGCATGGTCGTCCTGCTGGTCGCGGTGTTCGGTCTGATCAGCCTCTGGCAATTGCCGCTGCAATTATTCCCTGACATCGAGCGCCCGCAGATCGGCATTCAAACCAATTGGCGCGCCGCGTCGCCGGAAGAAGTCGAATCCGAATTGCTTGAACCGCAAGAGCAGGTGTTGCAAGGATTGCCGGGACTGGAAGAACTCGACGGCAACGCCAGCCCGGGCGGCAGCACGATCGATCTCACGTTCGCGATCGGCACCGACATGAAGAACGCGCAGGTGGAGGTGATCGGCCGCTTGAGCCGCGTGCGTTCGATTCCGAAAGATGCCGATCGTCCCATCGTGCAACTCGGCGGCAGTAACGGCGGCAATGCCAACGCATCGCTGTCGTTTTTCTTCGTGCAGCTACTGCCCGGAACGTCGGGACCGATCGACAGCTATCGTCATTTCATCGAGAACACCGTCAAGCCCCGCATCGAAGGTGTGCCGGGCGTATCGCAAGTCGTGGTGAATGCCGGCCCGCCGGACGAAGTGCAGATCAACGTCGACGCGGCTAAAGCGGCGAGTCTCGGCGTCACCATTCCCGACATCGCCGCGCGCGCCGCGAGCGCGGAAGACGTATCCGGCGGAACCATCGAAGTCGGCCGTCAGCAATACGAATTGCGTTACACCGGGCGCTACAAACCGGCGGAACTCGGCGAACTCGTGTTGTCGTGGCAAAACGGCCGTCCGGTGCGGTTGGGCGACGTCGCCACCATTGCCGTGCAGCCGCCGAAACGGCAGTTTTACGCCTATCAAAACGGAAATCCCGCCATCGGACTCGACGTTCGCAAAGCCGATGGCGCGAATGTTCTCGCGACGCTGACCGCGGTGAAAAAAGTCGTTGCCGAATTACGCGATGGTCCGCTGAAAGCGAAAGGCCTGGGCATCGAGCAATCGTTCGACTCATCGCTTTTCATCAATCGCGCCGTGAGTTTGTTGACGGAAAACCTCATCGTCGGCGCACTGCTCTCGCTGCTGTGCGTCTGGTGGTTCATGCGTGATTGGCGCGCAACGCTGTTGATCGCCAGCGCCATTCCGATCTGCCTGCTCGCGACGTTCGCCGTGCTGCACATGACCGGCCACAGCCTCAACGTGATCTCGTTGGCGGGTCTGGCGTTCGCGGTCGGCATGGTCGTCGAAGGCGCGATCGTCGTCTCCGGAAATATCCTCCGGTTGAAAGAAAGCGGCATGACGCCATACGACGCCGCGTCGAAGGGAACGCAGCAAGTCATCGGCGCGCTTATCGCATCGACGATCACGACCGTCGCCGTTTTCCTGCCCGTCGTCTTCCTGCGCGATGTCGAAGGACAGATTTTCGCCGACCTCGCGCTGACGATTTCGATCGCGGTTGCGATCTCCGTCGTCGTCGCGATCACCGTGCTTCCGGCCGCGTCGGGATGGCTGAAAGCCAAGAAGCTCAAATCCGGTTACGGCGATGGCTGGCCGTGGCTCACCGACAAAATCATGGCGCTGACCGACACGCGGCCGAAACAACTCGGCTGGATCGCCGCGCTGCTCGTGTTGCCGCTCGCGATGACGTTCGCGTTCAAACCGCGGTTGGATTATTTGCCGCCAGTAAAACGCGCGGCGATCGACGCGTATTTTAATTTTCCGCCGGGCATGGCGCCGGATGTCGTCGATCGCGAAATCGTCCCGAAAATTCTCGAGCGCATGAAACCGTACATGGACGGCACGAAACAGCCGCAACTGAAAAACTGGTACGTGCTGTTGTGGCCGGGCGGCGGCACGATCGGTGCGCGCGTCGTCGACGAAAAACGCATCGGCGAACTGGAAGCGATCGTGCGCGATAAAGTCGCCGTCGATTTTCCCGATACGCGCGTCTTCACCGAAGAAGGGAACCTGTTCGGCGGCTTCGGCGGATCGGCGCGCTCGGTATCAATCCATCTGCAAGGCGACGATAGTACAAAATTATACAAAGTCGCCGAAGAAGGCCGTCAGCTGCTCGAAAAGAAATTTCCCGGCGCGAACGTGCAGGCGTTTCCGTCAACCGACTCGGCGCAACTCGAACTTCACGCGCAACCGGATGACCGCCGAATCGCGGAAGCGGGATGGGATCGCGCCACGGTTGGCACGATCGTGCAAACGATGGCCGACGGTTCGTGGCTCGGCGAATATTTCGACGGCGAACAACGCGTGCCGATCATCCTGCGTTCGTCTGGCGGCCAAACGCCCGAAGAACTTGGTCAGACGCCGGTCATGACACCCAGCGGCCAAGTCATGCCGCTCGGCGCTATGGTGAAACTGCAAACCGTGCTCGGGCCGACGCAGATCCGCCGGCTGGATCATCGCCGCACGGTCACACTGACAATGGATCCGCCGGCCACACTCGCGCTCGAAGACGCGCTGAAAACCATCGACGACGATGTCGTGCCGACACTGCGCAAAGCGTTGCCGGACGGCACTATTCGTCTCGCAGGGAGCGCCGATCGGCTCGGCCAAATCGTCGGCACGATCGGCACCAATTTCATTCTGGCGCTGTTCGTTCTGCTTCTTTTGATGGGCGCGATGTTCAAGTCGTTGCGCCATGCGATGGTGATCGTGCTCACCGTTCCGCTCGCGTTGATCGGCGGCATGCTGGGTTTGCGCGTGCTCGGCCTGTTCGCGTTTCAGCCGCTCGATCTGTTGTCGATGATCGGTTTCATCATGATGGTGGGCGTCGTCGTCAATCACGCCATTCTGCTTGTCGATCTCACGCGCACCGCGCAGGAAAGTGGCGCGAGTCTGGATGACGCGATCCGCATGTCGCTCAATCAACGCTTGCGCGCGATCCTCGCCAGCACGTTGACCGGCGCGCTCGGCGCATTGCCGATGGCTATAAACCCTGGGCCCGGCAGCGTCATCTATCGAGGACTGGCGGCCGTGAATGTCGGCGGTGTCGTGGTCAGTCTCGTCTTCTCGTTGCTGCTACTGCCGAGTCTGATGCGGCTGTGGTTCCCGACACGCAAGCGGGATATCGCGGTGCCGCCGCGCGGTCAGCGTCCGCGCGCGGTAAATGTCGAAGCGGAAGCGGCTTAAAAACCGCGCCGCCAACCTTCTCAATGGAACTCGCAATTATGAACTTCTCCACAATTAGACTTTTGAACATGCGCGCGATCGGTTTGGCGATTTTCGCGCTGGCGCTGGCGGCTATTTCGTCGGTTGGTCGCGCTGAGGATCGCGCGCCGCCGGCGATTGTCGAAGTCGCGTCCGCGGCGACGGCGCGTCTCGCGCCCGTGCGCTGGGTTCCCGGCAGTGTCGTCAGTCGCGACGACGCCAAGATCGCGAGCGCTGAAGCGGGCAGGGTGGAGTTTGTCGCGGAAGTCGGCTCGCGTCTCAAGGCCGGCGAACGGTTGGCGAAGCTGGATGATCAGGCGCTGCGACTCCGTCGCGAAGAAATTCAATCCGACGTGCGCCGCGCCGAGGCGCAACGTGCGTTGTCGGATACGCAATTGCAGCGCCTGATAAAACTCGAATCGTCGAACGCGATCGCCAAAACACAGATCGACGAAGCGCGCGCCACGCTCGAATCCAACGCGCAGGCGCTGGCGCATTCGCGCGCGCAATTGCATCAGATCGATCACGACATCGATCAGGCCGATGTGCGGGCGCCGTTTGCCGGCATCGTCACCGAGCGCTTCGCGCAGCGCGGCGAATATTTGCAGATCGGCGCGATGGTGGCGCATCTCGTCGACACCGATCGCATCGAAGCGCGCGTGCAGGCGCCGTTGGCGCTCGCCGACAACGTGCGCGCCGGGAGCGCGGTGAAAGTGCGCAACGGCGGTGAAGAAAAGCCAGCGGTCGTGCGGGCGGTGGTTCCGGTCGGCGACGAACGTGCGCGTCAGTTCGAACTGCGCGTTGCATTAGACCCGGCCTACGCGTTGGTCGGCAGTGCCGTCGAAGTGTCGTTGCCGGAAGACGCGGGCGAGTCGTCGCTCACTGTGCCGCGCGATGCGATCGTGCAGCGTCAGGATCAGACATACGTCGTGCGCGTGAGTCCACAAAATACGGCGGAACGAATTTCCGTTTTGGCAAGTAACGCAACGGGCGAGAAGGTCGAAGTTCGCGGCGCGTTGGCGGCGGGAGATCGGCTCGTCGTGCGCGGCGCCGAGCGGCTTGCCGTCGGGCAGCCGCTCAAGATCGCCGGAGGCGATTGATGCCGCTCAAGGCGGCGCGTTCAGTGCGTCAAGCAGCACGTTGTGGAAGCGATCCGGATCCTGCATCCACGACGCGTGGCCGAGATCGGCGAACGTCACCAGTTTCGCATTCGGAATTTTCGCGGCCGCTTCTTTGGCGAGCACATCGTAGTGGCCGAGTTTCGCCTGCACGTCCGGCGGCGCGAAATTCTTGCCGATGGCCGTATTGTCTTTGTCGCCGCTGATCAGCAAAACCGGCACGGCAAGGTTGCCTAATTCGTAATACACCGGCTGGGTGTAGATCATGTCGTATAGCAGCGCGGAGTTCCACGCGACGCGGTCCTTGCCGGGGCCCGCGAACATGCCGGCGTACATCTGTACCCATTTATCGTATTCGGGTTTCCACTGGTCGACGTAGTACGTTTTTTTCTCGTAGGCACGCACGCTGTCGGCAGTAGTTTTGCGTTCCTGCGCATACCACGCGTCGAGGCTTTGCCACGGCACGCCTTTCGCCTTCCAGTCTTCCAGACCGATCGGGCTCACGAGCACGAGACGTTCGACGGCATTCGGATACATCAACGAATAACGCACCGCCAGCATGCCGCCCGTGGAATGGCCGATGATGATCGCCTTATCGATGCCGAGCGAGGCCAGCAGCGCCCGCGTGTTGCCGGCCAATTGTTGAAAAGTATACTGATAGTGTTCCGGCTTGGTTGATTTGCAGAAACCGATCTGGTCCGGCGCGATGACGCGATAGCCGGCGTTGCTCAGAACGCCGATCGTTTTTTCCCAGCTCGCCGCGCAGAAATTCTTGCCGTGCAGGAGAACGACGGTCTTACCATTCGCCCGTTCCGGTTGGACGTCCATATACGCCATATCGAGCGGCACGTTCTGCGACGTAAACGTGTAATGCGCGACAGGGTACGGATAGTCGAAGCCTTGCAGTTCCGGACCGTACGCCGCATCGGCCGCGTGCGCGAATGTGCCGATGGCGAAAATGCCGATAAGCATGTTCGAAAAAAACAGAACTAGGTGCCGCAGCATGATGAACCTCCGTGTTTACTTGCTTGGTTTTCGACGGGAACGAACCTGCTCGCGTAACGGCATTCTCTCGTGCAGGCCCAAAACACTTTGCACGAGACTCAGGTGCGAAAACGCCTGTGGGAAATTGCCGACCGCGCGCTGGCGTTTCGTATCGTACTCTTCGCTGAG
This sequence comes from uncultured Rudaea sp., assembly GCA_964657965.1. Lineage (GTDB taxonomy): Bacteria > Pseudomonadota > Gammaproteobacteria > Xanthomonadales > Rhodanobacteraceae > Rudaea. The sequence continues at coordinate 33,887 of CAZZWP010000014.1, forward strand.
CAGACCGAGATCGTTGCGCAGCGCGAGCAGACGATCGAGTAATGCATTGGCCTTATCGAAACGGCCTTGGCGATGATAGACATCGACGAGCCAAAAACTGCAGGGCAGAAATACCCCTTCGCCCGCCGGCAACCCATCGGCGCCGGCTTCGGTGAGATAACGGGCGACGAAGCCGTCGATCAACAGCGTCTTTTCGATCGCCGCGACGGTGCCGGCGACGCGCTCGTCGTCGATCGGCAGAAAATCGACGTGCGGAATCAACAGCAAACTGGCATCGAGCGCCTCGCCGCCGAAACGTTGCGTGAAACTGTTCAAACGTGTGTTGAACCCTTGCTCGCAAACGGTTTGATGAATCGCGTCGCGGGTTTTCTTCCACTGTTCGACAGGGCCTTCGAGCTGGTATTTTTCCGCATCGCGCACGCAGCGATCGAAGGCCACCCATGCCATCACTTTGGAATGCGTGAAATGCTGGCGCCCACCGCGCACTTCCCAAATGCCGTCGTCCGGTTCGCGCCAGATATCGCCGAGATGCCGCAGCGCTTCGACTTGTAGCGACCACGACGACGGCGAATGCGCAAGACCACCTTCGCGCGCCATGTGCAGCGCGTCCATCATCTCGCCCCAGACATCCAGTTGCAGTTGTTTGTACGCCGCGTTTCCCACGCGCACCGGCTTGGACTGGCAATAGCCCGACAACCAGCGCACTTCGCGTTCCGACAGCCAGCGTTCGCCGGCGATGCCGTACATGATCTGCAGATCGTCCGGCGTTCCGGCCAGGCTCCGGTGCAGCCAATCGCGCCACGCTTTGGCTTCGTCGAAGTAGCCTGCGCCCATGAACGAGGCCAACGTGAGCGTCGCGTCGCGTATCCAGCAGAAGCGGTAGTCCCAATTGCGTTGACCGCCGATGCGTTCCGGTAACGATGTCGTCGGTGCCGCGACGATACCGCCGGTTTCGGTGTACGTCAGCGCTTTCAGCGTGAGCAGCGAGCGCATCACTGCATCGCGATGCATGCCGTTGTACGTGCATTGCCGCACCCAGTTTTTCCAGAATTTCTTGGTATCGACCAAAGCCTTTTCGGGGTCGATCGGATCGGGCGGCGCGCGGTGCGACGGTCCGTAGCTCAGCGTGAAAGCGACGCGCTGGCCTTTCTCGAGATCGAACTCCGCGACCGTCGAAAGCCCTTCGCCTCGCAGTGGAACTTGCGTGCGCAGCACAACGAGATTCGGCCCCGCGATGGCGACGATGCCGCCACCGTCCTCGCGTTCGACCCATGGCACCGACGAGCCGTAATCGAAACGCAACAATAGATGCAGGCGAACGTGGGATGTTCCTTCGCGGCCTTCGACGATGCGCACGATCGACGACGGCGATGCATCGGTCGGCATGAAATCGATGACGGCGAATGCACTGTCGGCGCAGGAGAACCGCGTTTCGAGAACCATCGAATCGTCGTGATACGCGCGCTCGGATCGGCATTCTTCGTTTGCCGGATGAATCGTCCAGCGGCCATTCGTTTCGTCACCGAGCAGCGCGGCGAAACACGCGCCGCTGTCGAAACGCGGCCAGCACAGCCAGTCGATCGAACCGTCCAGTCCGACCAGGGCGGCCGTGGTGCAATCGCCGATAAGTCCGTAGTGTTCGATGCGCAGCGGCTCGCGGCGAACGGGGTGGCCGTTATCGAGGCCGCGTGCGGCATCGGGTTTCACGGGTGCATCCATGCAAGCTCCACGCGGCGGCGGAAGAACGCAGCTTACGTCGACAAGGCGACCCCAAGTCGGTCTTTACTTACGTTTGCAACGTCCGCCCGGCATCCTATCGGCAGTCGTATGTACCGTTCGTTAGCCGTTCGCGGCCGGCGTCATCCTTCGATGTACTTGTTTTCAGAATCGGTTCGGGTAAGTGGATGTAGACTCTTCGGCTCGACGTCTCAGTAAGGATTACTGGCTCGCACGTATGGATACCGCGAACGCAACGGCACCATCCCGCTCGGATGCACTGGTCTTTTTCGGCGCCTCCGGCGATCTGGCCTACAAGAAAATCTTCCCCGCGTTGCTCGCGATGGTGCAGGGCGACGGTTTCGACCTGCCCATCATCGGCATCTCGCACGCCGGCTGGAATTCCGATCAATTGCGCGATCGCGCACGCGAAAGCATTGCACAAGCCGCGAAAGACCAAGGTGCCCAGGTCGATGCGGACGCGCTCGAAAAATTGACGGCGCGCCTGCAATACGTCGATGGCGATTACAACGACGACGGCACATACGCCGAACTGAAAAAAGCACTCGGCGATTCAAAACGTCCGCTGCATTATCTGGCCATTCCGCCGAGTCTATTCGGCGTCGTTGCCAAGGGTTTGCAGAAAGCCGGCTGTGCCGACGGCGCACGCGTCGTCGTGGAGAAACCGTTCGGACGCGATCTGGCTTCCGCGCAAGAACTCAACCGTATCCTGCACGACGTATTTCCGGAGTCGTCGATCTTCCGCATCGACCACTATCTCGGCAAAGAGCCGGTGCAGAATCTTTTGTATTTCCGTTTCGCGAACACGTTTCTCGAACCGGTGTGGAACCGCAATTACATCGCCAGCGTGCAGATCACGATGGCGGAGAATTTCGGCGTCGAAGATCGTGGATCGTTTTACGACGGCGTCGGCGCGATACGCGACGTGATCCAGAATCATCTTCTGCAAATCGTTACATTTCTGGCGATGGATTCGCCGGCCGGCCACCATGCCGAAGCGCTGCGCGCGGAAAAGCTACGCCTGTTTCGCGCCATGCGGCCGATCGATCCGAAGCAAGTCGTGCGCGGCCAGTTCAATGGTTATCGCGACGTCAAAGGCGTCGCCAAGGATTCGGATGTCGAAACCTTCGCCGCGCTATGTCTGCACATCGATACGTGGCGCTGGGCCGACGTGCCGTTCTACATCCGCGCCGGCAAGAAGATGCCGATCAGCAGCACGGAAGTGATCGTCGACATGAAGACGCCGCCGATGTCGGTCTTCGAAGAGATCGAACCCGCGCAATCGAACTATTTCCGTTTTCGATTGAGTCCCGAAGTCGTCATCGCCGAAGGCGCGCGCGTGAAAATTCCCGGCGAAAAAATGGAAGGCGAACCGGTCGAGCTGGTCGCGCGCCATCATCCGCATCGCGAAAAATCGCCGTACGAACGGTTGCTCGGCGACGCGATCCGCGGTGACGGCACGTTGTTCAGCAGCGATGAAATGGTCGAAGCCGCGTGGGCCGTGGTCGATCATTTGCTGAGCCACGAAGCGCCTGTCGAATCGTACGAGCCCGGCACGTGGGGACCGCCGTCCGCTGCGAAGATTCCGCAGCAAGCCGAAGGCTGGCACGATCCGCAGCCGGAAGAGAGTTCGCCCGCGTGAGCGACGCCCCTCCGATCGTGTTCCTGCTCGACGTCGACAACACGTTGCTCGACAACGATCGCATCGCCGACGATCTGCGTGATCATCTCGACCGCGAATTCGGTACGCAGCGCCAGCAACGCTATTGGGAAATCTTCGAAGAACTGCGCGAAGAACTCGGCTACGCTGACTATCTCGGCGCGCTGCAACGCTATCGCGTGGAATATATCGATGACCCGCGACTATTGATGATGTCGGCGTTTCTCGTCGATTACCCGTTTGCCGATCGTTTGTATCCGCATGCGCTCGATGTGATCCGTCATCTCGGTCAATTCGGCAAAACCGTCATACTTTCCGACGGTGACGTCGTCTTTCAGCCGCGCAAAATCCAGCGGTCGGGCATCTGGGATGCCGTTGAAAGCCGTGTACTGATCTACATCCACAAGGAAATGATGCTCGACGCGATGCAGAAGCATTATCCCGCCAAGCGGTACGTGATGATCGACGACAAACTGCGTCTGCTGGATGCCATGAAGAAGGTGCTCGGCGATCGCCTGACGACGGTGTTTCCACGTCAAGGCCATTACGCCCACGATCCGAAAATCGTCGCCGAATTTCCTGCCGCCGACATCAGCGTCGACTCGATCGGCGATTTAGTGGGACATGATTTTTCCGCGCTCGGCGCAACAACGGTCGCCACTGCGCGATAACGAGGATTTATGAAACCGACCCAACAACTGCACGAACTCGGCCAGAGCCTGTGGCTCGACAACATCACCCGCACGATGCTCGACGACGGCACGCTGGCGAAATACATCGCGGAATATTCCGTCACCGGTCTGACATCGAATCCCAGCATTTTCGACAGCGCGATCGGTGACGGCGATGCTTACGATTCGGCCATCCAAACGAAAGTCGCGTCGGGTCTGAGCGACGAAAAATTGTTCACGGAACTGGCGTTGGAAGATTTGCGCCGCGCCGCGGATTTGTTCCGTCCGATTTTCGACAGCACGAAACAGATCGACGGCTGGGTATCGATGGAAGTTTCGCCGCTGCTCGCGGCGGATACGAAAGGCTCGATCGACGCCGCGAAACAAATCCACGCGCAGGCCGGCCGCGAAAACCTGTTCGTGAAAATTCCCGGCACACCGGAAGGTCTTCCCGCCATCGAAGAAGCGATCTTCCTCGGCATTCCGATCAACGTGACGCTGCTGTTTTCGCGTGACCAATATCTCGCGGCGGCCGAAGCTTATATGCGCGGCATCGAGCGCCGTATCGAAAAGAAACTCCCGCCGCGCGTGGGGTCCGTCGCGTCGCTATTCATCAGTCGTTGGGATGTCGCGAGCAATAAAACATTGCCGGACAGTTTGCATAATAAACTCGGCATCGCGGTCGGTCAGCAAACCTACAAGGCGTTTCGCGATCTGCTCGAGTCGCCGCGCTGGAAAAAACTCGCCGCCGCCGGCGCGATGCCGCAGCGCTTGTTGTGGGCGAGCACGGGCACGAAAGATCCAAAGGCATCCGACACGATGTATATCAGCGCCTTCGCGGCGCCGGACACTGTCGACACGATGCCGGAGAAGACACTGAAAGCATTCGCCGATCACGGCACGTTGAACGGCGTCATGGCCGTCGACGGCGGCGATGGCGAAACGACTCTCGCGCAGATCGAAAAAGCGGGTGTGGACGTCGACGCGCTCGCCACGCAATTGCAAAAGGAAGGTGCCGATTCGTTCGTCAAATCCTGGAAGCAACTTCTGCAACGCATCACCGAGAAATCAAGGAAAGCCGCGTGAGTCAGCAAATCAGTCCGCTGGCGGGAAAGCCGGCGCCGGCCAGCGTTCTCGTCGACATCGACAAGCTGCTCGCGGCCTACACCGAGCTGAAACCCGATCCGTCGGTTCCCGAACAGCGCGTGGCGTTCGGCACGTCGGGTCATCGCGGCAGTTCGTTCGATCGTAGTTTCAACGAATGGCATATCCTCGCGACGAGTCAGGCGATCTGCGATTACCGAAAGTATAAAAATATAACCGGACCGCTTTTCATCGGCGCCGACACGCATGCGTTGTCGCAACCGGCGTTACAGAGCGCAGTGGAAGTTCTCGCGGCGAATGGCGTGGAGACGATGGTTTCCGCGCACGATGAATTTGTGCCGACGCCTTCGGTGTCGCTCGCGATCCTCGTCCACAACCGTGGTCGCAACGAGAGATTTGCCGACGGCATCGTCGTCACGCCCTCGCACAATCCGCCGGACAACGGCGGTTTCAAATACAACCCGCCGAACGGCGGGCCGGCCGATACCGACGTTACCGGTTGGATTCAGAAGCGCGCCAACGAACTGCTCGAAAACAAGCTCGATGGCGTCAAGCGCGTGCCGTACGCGCAAGCGCGCAACGCAGCGACGACGCACGAGCATGACTTTCTCGACGCTTACGTGGCAGACCTCGCCACTGTCATCGATTTCGATGTCATTCGCGGCGCCGGTCTGCATCTCGGTGTCGATCCGCTCGGCGGCGCGGGCGTGCATTATTGGGCGCCGATCGCCGAGCGTTATCGCATCGACCTGACCGTCGTCAGCGACGTCGTCGATCCGCAGTTCGCATTCATGACGCTCGATTGGGACGGCAAGATCCGCATGGACCCGTCGTCCTCGTACGCGATGCAGCGCCTGATCGGATTGAAGGCTCAATACGACGTGGCGTTCGCCTGCGACACCGATCACGATCGGCACGGCGTGGTGACGCGCAGTTCCGGTCTCATGGAACCGAATCAGTATCTGTCGGTAATGGTCGATTATCTGTATCGCCATCGTCCGAACTGGAATGCGCAGGCGGGTGTCGGCAAGACGCTGGTCAGCACGGCTTTGATCGATCGCGTCACGCAGCGACTCGGACGCGCGTTGTACGAAGTACCGGTCGGCTTCAAGTGGTTTTCGGCGGGATTGTTCGACGGTTCGCTTGGTTTCGGTTGTGAAGAAAGTGCGGGCGCGTCATTCCTGCGCCGCGACGGAAGCGTGTGGACGACCGACAAAGATGGCCTCGCCGCCGCGCTCCTGTCGGCGGAAATCACCGCGCGCCAAGGAAAAGACCCGGGCGAGTTGTATGCGCAGCTGACGCGCGAACTCGGCAAACCATTCGCGAGCCGTGTCGACGCGAAAGCGACGACGGAACAGAAAGCGAAACTCTCGAAACTGTCGCCGCACCAATTGAAAAGCGATCAGCTCGCCGGCGAGAAAATTACGCAGGTGCTCGATCGCGCGCCCGGCAACGACGCGGCGATCGGCGGCATCAAAGTGATCGCGGAAAACGGCTGGTTCGCGGCGCGCCCGTCGGGCACTGAGGCGATCTACAAAATCTACGCTGAAAGTTTCAAGAGCGACGACCACCTGAAAAATATTCTCACGGAAGCACAACAGATCGTCGACGCGGCTATCGCGTGACGGCACAGCAAGGAAAAAACATGTCAGACCAACTCGACCAACAATGCATCGATACGCTGCGCTTTCTCTCCGTCGACATGGTGCAGAAAGCCGACAGCGGCCACCCCGGCCTGCCGCTCGGCGCCGCGCCGATGGCGTACGCGTTGTGGACGAAACAGCTCAAGCACAATCCGAAAAACCCGGCGTGGGCCGATCGCGATCGTTTCGTGTTGTCAGCCGGGCACGGTTCGGCGCTGCTGTACAGCCTGCTGCACGTCACCGGCTACGAACTTTCGCTCGACGATATCAAACAGTTCCGGCAATGGGACAGCAAGACGCCGGGCCATCCCGAACGCGAGCACACGAAAGGCGTCGAAGTGACGACGGGGCCGCTCGGTCAGGGGCTGGCCAACGCCGTCGGCATGGCCATCGGTGAAGCGCATCTCGCCGCGCGCTACAACAAACCCGACCACGTCATCATCGATCATCACACATGGGCGATCGTCAGCGACGGCGATCTGATGGAAGGCGTCGCCTCCGAAGCCGCATCGCTCGCGGGGCATCTGAAACTCGGCAAACTCATCTGTTTGTACGACGACAATTACGTCACGCTCGCGGCCGGCTCCGACATCACGTTCTCCGAAGAGCGCGCGAAACGTTTCGAAGCGTACGGCTGGCACACGATCAGCATCGACGATGGCAACGATCTGGCCAAAATCAGCGCTGCGCTCGACAAAGCGCGCGCGGAAACGAAACGTCCGTCGCTCATTCTGATTCGCACGCACATCGGTTTCGGCTCACCGAAGCAGGACAGTTTCAAAGCGCACGGCTCGCCGCTCGGCGCGGAAGACGTCAAGAAAACCAAGGAAAAACTCGGCTGGCCGACGGAACCCGCTTTTCTCGTTCCTGATGCGGCGCTCGCGCATTTTCGCGAAGCGCTCGACCGCGGCAAGCAAGCGGAAGATGAGTGGAATGGACGTCTAGACGCCTACACAAAAGCCTTCCCCGATTTGTCGAAAGAACTGCAAGGGCGTCTGCGCGGCGAACTGCCGACCAAATGGGACGCCGATATCGAGACGTTCGCGGCCGACAAGAAAGGAATCTCGACGCGCGTCGCCGGCGGAAAAGTGATGAACGAAATCGCCGCGAAATTGCCGGCGCTGGTCGGCGGCTCGGCCGATCTCGATCCGTCGACATTCACGAATCTGAAAACGTTCGGCGATTTCAATCCGCCGCCCAGCGCGAAGGAAGACGAACAAGGTTCCGACAGCGGCGGCTGGAGTTATGCGGGACGCAACCTGCATTTCGGCGTGCGCGAACATGCGATGGGAGCGATCGTCAACGGCCTCGCCGCCCATGGCGGATTTATTCCGTACGGATCGACGTTCCTTATCTTTTCCGATTACATGCGGCCGACGATCCGGCTCGCCGCGTTGTCGAAATTGCACGTCATCCACATTTTCACGCACGACAGTATCGCGGTCGGCGAAGACGGCCCGACGCATCAGCCCGTCGAGCATCTCGCCAGTCTGCGCGCGATTCCGGACGTCATCGTGATTCGCCCCGGCGACGCGAATGAAGCGGCGGTCGCGTGGAAGGTGGCCGTCGAAACGAAAGCGCATCCGGTGCTACTCATCATGACGCGTCAAAACGTGACGACGCTCGATCGCAAACAATACGCGGATGCCGAAGGTTTGCGTCGCGGCGCGTACGTGTTGAGCGATGCGAAAAACGGCAAACCGGATCTCATCCTGATCGCCAGTGGATCGGAAGTATCGCTCATCGTTTCGGCCGCGGAAAAATTATCGGCCGACGGCGTTGCCGTGCGCTGCGTATCCATGCCGAGTTGGGAATTGTTCGAGCAGCAATCGGATTCGTATCGCGACGAGGTGCTGCCATCGAATGTTCCCGCGCGCCTGGCGGTCGAACTCGGCGTGTCGCAAGGTTGGGATCGCTACATCGGCGCGCATGGCGACATGCTTGGGGTCAATCGTTTCGGTGCGTCGGCGCCGGCGGACAAATTGCTGAGCGAATACGGATTCACCGTCGACAACGTCGTCCAGCGCGCGAAAGCGGTGCTGTCGAAAAATCAGAAAAGATCGTGACGCGACATTCATCAGGAGTAATGCGATGCAATTAGGCATGGTGGGTTTGGGCCGCATGGGCGCCAACATGGCGGAGCGGTTGATGCGCGGCGGTCACAACGTCGTCGGCTTCGATCCGAACGCGGATGCGCGAAAGTCACTCGAATCGAAAGGCGCGACGTCCGCGGAGTCGCTGCAGACGCTGGTGAAATCGTTGTCCGCGCCGCGCGTGATCTGGCTGATGGTGCCAGCGGGGAAAATCACGGACGATACCGTCACCACGCTGCTGACGTTGCTCGAGTCGGGCGACACCGTCATCGACGGCGGCAACTCGAACTACAAAGACACGTTACGCAGAGCGGAAACGTATCGCGCGAAAAACCTCGCCTACGTCGATTGCGGCACGAGCGGTGGCGTGTGGGGTTTGCAGGAAGGCTACAGCATGATGATCGGCGGCGATGAAAAAGCCGTCGAAGCGTTGCGGCCGATTTTTGAAACGCTGGCGCCGGCGAAAGACAAGGGATGGGGACGTGTCGGTCCGGTCGGTTCTGGCCATTACACGAAGATGATTCACAACGGCATCGAATACGGATTGATGCAGGCGTATGCCGAAGGAT
>CAZZWP010000015.1:0-3808 GCA_964657965.1 uncultured Rudaea sp.
GGCCATTGCGTCTACTTCCGTATCGTGAATCGCAAAACCAGGACCCGACGCGCCGAACTCCGTCATCACCGTGCGAATGATATCGGCCACGGCCGCGTTATCCGACGCCACGATCGGGCGGATCGCGAATGTCATAGCGGTCTGCGGAAATCCAGGTCGTAGCGCGATCCGTGCACCAGCACATGCACGCGCAGATTGGTGATGCTGATCGGTCCACTGGGATCGGCGTCGGCGACATTCGAATGGCCGACGTCCGTCGGATCGATGACCGTGATGCCACCGTGGCCGACGACGTCCATCACGTTGTCCGGTCCGATCAGGGCGGCGGTGTCCGCGTCGATACCGATGCCGAGCGCGAAGGGATTGAGTGCCAGCGCGCCGAGCAATCGGCCGAGACGATCCGCGCTCGCGCCGCCTTGATCGATCACGAGTCGATTCGAAAGTCCAAGTCCCGGCGCGAGCGTGACGTTGCCCATGCGCGGTGTCGGACCTTGCGCGCCGCCTGCAAGCATGTGTTCGGCGAGTATCGGCGCGGCCGCGCCGACGCCGCCGACCGCCATGCCTTCCGCATTGCGTCGACGCAGCAGTCGCGCCAGTGAGGTGCCACCGATCAACGTCGACAGCCGCAGTGGTTGATCGGCGCATAGCAGCGCCAAATCCGCTTGCTCGACGATCGCGGCAACGGACGGCTGATCGCAATCCATGCGTTTGTTGAGATGAACGCGATGAATCTGGGTCGCGCCGTTTTCCATCAATCGAGTGTCGATGTCATCAGCGGTCGAATCGTCCGGTGCGCTGGCGATGATCAGCGCGATGTTGGCGCGATCGCCGATGACGCCGATGATGCGTTTGAAGATTCCCGTCTCACCCGCGCTGCGTACGGCAGTGCCGATGGCGACGAGATAGCCGCGGGATTGATCGGGAGCGAGTCGTGCGGGCATACGTTTCCTTAAGCGGCCTTGCCGACTTTGCTGCCGTTTTCGCGCGCGAGAACGCCGCTGAGCCAACGACCGGTCGCGACGAGTTTGTCCAGATCGATACCCGTGTCGATGCCCATGCCGTGCAGCATGTACGCGACGTCTTCGGTCGCCACGTTGCCGCTCGCCCCGTTCGCGTACGGACAGCCGCCCGTGCCGGAAACAGACGAATCGATCACCGCGACGCCCAGCTCCAGGCAAGCGAGAATGTTCGCCAACGCCTGGCCGCGCGTGTCGTGAAAATGCACGGCGAGCGCATCCATCGGAACTTCATGCGCGACGGCGTCGAGCATCGCTTTGGCTTTTGTCGGCGTGCCGATGCCGATCGTATCGCCGAGCGAAATCTCGTAGCAGCCCAGATCGTACAAGCGTTTCGCGACGCGTACGACATCGCCGACTGGCACATCGCCTTGATACGGGCATCCGAGCACAGTCGACACATAACCGCGAACGGCGACACCGTCCGATTTTGCGCGCGCCGTTATCGGCATAAAGCGTTCAATGGATTCGTCGATCGACGCGTTGATGTTCTTGCGGTTGAACGCCTCACTGGCGGCGGTGAACACCGCGATTTCAGATACGCCGACGGCACGCGCGCGTTCGTAGCCTTGCATATTCGGAACGAGAACCGGATACCGCACGCCGGGCTTCTTTCGAATGGCCGTATAAACGTCCGTCGCATCGGCAAGTTGCGGTACCCACTTCGGACTGACGAAACTGGTCGCTTCGATCGCTTGCAAACCCGTATCCGAAAGTCGTTCGATCAGTTCGATCTTGGTCGCTGTCGGCACGATCGCTTTTTCGTTCTGAAGGCCGTCGCGTGGGCCGACTTCGACAATACGAACCTTGGATGGCATGCCGCTCATGGCTTCTTGGTCTTCTGCGCCTGAATCAAGGTTTGTTCGTATTCGGCGGGCGTCTGCTTGATGCGCGATAGAACGGTATTGGACTTGTCGGAAAATAGGGAGTCGTGACGGACGATTTCCAGCATCTGCGCCCGATCGCCGCGCACATACACATGCAATTCGTTGGCGGTTTTGCTGACGGTACCTTGCAGTGTTCCGTCAACGATCAGTGTGGCGACATGCGCATCGTCGACGGTGTAGATTTCGATCCGATCCCCGTGCGTTCGGTAACGGGCAAAGAAATACGATTTCGCCGGCGCCGGATCGATGGCGTAGGGCGCTTTCAATTCGACTAAACCTTTCAGCACGTTGTCGGCGACGACGAGATAATCTTTTCCATCGTCGTGCACGTAATTGACGGGCACATGAATTTGTTTGAACGGTCCGCCTTTTTCGGGTTGATCGAGGACGGTGAAGCGGCAGTCGTCGTCGATCCAGAACGCGCCGGGCGTTTTCGCATCCGGTTTGTCACCGGTCCATAAACCTTTCCAATGAGCATCGCACGTTTCGATGTTGTCGCCGAGCGGAGCTTCGAAACGCGTTTCGACGCAGCCGCCGAGGGCGCCCAGAGCGAAGGTCGCAAGCATCGAAAATTTTGCGCGTCGACTTATCATGGTTTAGCGAATTGAACCAGTATCGCCTCCGCCTCGACGAATTCGCCGACAACGGCGGAAACCGTTTCGATCGTGCCCGCGTGCGGCGCTTTGAGCGCGATTTCCATTTTCATCGCTTCCATAACCACCAGCTCTTGACCGGTTTCGACAGTATCGCCCGGTTTCGTCTTGACGACGACAATGCGTCCCGGCATCGGCGCCGCCACACGATGGTCCGCGCGCTGCGCCGATTTGACGAATGCGAACGCGTCGACGCGACGCAACGTCATGCGCTGCGAATCGTCATGCAAGAAAACGCGATCGGCGTCGACACGCGCTTGATAGCGATGAACGGTGCCATCGAACGCTGCGCTCAACACACCATCTTTCAACTGCGCGTTCGCAACTCGGCAGCGCGAATCGCCGATCGACAGTTCGAACGTGGTGCGACTGCCTGTTGCGATTATGTCGCTACGTTTTTCGCCGTGCTCGAAGCTGACCACGCGTTTGCCAGCATGACCCATTCGCCACGCGTCGCTTGTCGACCAGGGCGAATGAGGATCGGCTGGTGTCGCCGTAGTCTGTTTTTCGTCGTGCAAAAGTGCCGCGATAGTCGCGGCAAACAAAACGCGAGAACTTGCCTCCGACGCGGTCGGCAGAAATTCGTCGAGATGACGATCGAGATATCCCGTATCGATGCGTCCGTCGATAACAGACGGATGCCGTATCAAGCGTTCGAGAAATTCGATATTGGATTTCAATCCGACGATATCGCACTGCGCCAGCGCCTCGCGCATGCGTTGCAACGCGTCGGTGCGCGTACGATCCCAGACGATCAGTTTCGCAATCATCGGGTCGTAGAAAATCGTGACCGTGTCGCCCTCGATGACGCCGGCGTCGAGTCGAACATGATCGCCCGGTGGTGGCAATCGCAATGAGCGCAGCTTTCCCGCATCGGGGAGAAATCCTTTTTGCGGATCTTCGGCATACAGGCGCAGCTCGATCGCGTGGCCGTCGGCCGGAACGGATTCATTCCCGCGCAGCGATGCCGGCAACTCGTCGCCCGCCGCCACGCGCAATTGAAGTTCGACAAGATCGAGATGCAGCGTCATTTCGGTGACGGGATGCTCGACTTGCAGCCGCGTGTTGATTTCCATGAAGAAGAAATCGCCATTCGGTGCGACGATGAACTCGACTGTGCCCGCGTTCACGTAACCGAGTGCACGGCCCGCCGCGATCGCCGCAGTGCCCATCGTCGCGCGCAATTCCGGCGTGAGAAAAGGCGAGGGCGTTTCTTCCAGCACTTTTTGATAGCGCCGTTGCGCGGAACACT
>CAZZWP010000015.1:3818-30531 GCA_964657965.1 uncultured Rudaea sp.
CAAGTGCACGATGTTGCCGTGTTTGTCGCCGAAAATTTGGAACTCGATATGGCGCGGCGTTTCGATATAACGTTCAAGCAGTACGCGATCGCGACCGAACGCATTCTTCGCTTCGCGCTGACACGATTCGAGCGACGACGCGAATTCTTCTTGTGCTCGAACGATACGCATGCCTTTGCCGCCGCCGCCGTGCGCGGCTTTGATCATCAGCGGAAATCCGACGCGTGGCGCTTCGCGGGCCAGTACCTGTGCGTTCTGATCTTCGCCGGTGTAGCCCGGCACCACCGGCACGCCATGCGCTGCCATCAATTCTTTCGCGCCGGCTTTCGAGCCCATTTTTTTCATCGAATCGGCGGACGGGCCGATGAAAACGATACCCGCGCGTTCGACGGCTTCCACAAACTCGGCATTCTCGGAAAGAAATCCGTAGCCGGGGTGAATCGCCTCCGCGCCGGATTTTTTCGCGACATCGAGAATGGCATCGCCGCGCAAATAGGATTCCGCCGGCAGCGGACCACCGATCGGCCACGCTTCGTCGGCAAGCCGCACATGCTGTGCTTGCGCGTCGGCCTCGGAGTAGACGGCGATGGTATGGATGCCTAGACGTCTACACGTCCGAATGATGCGGCAGGCGATTTCGCCGCGGTTGGCGATGAGCACACGCGAAAACATCATTCGAGGTTCCGACGATCGACGTTGACGAGCCGGTTTGCCATTAGCCGAGGTCGTCTTCAGGTTGACGGCAAACCGCTTCGATATTGTGCCCATTCGGATCGATCACGAAGGCGGCGTAGTAATGATCGTGATAATGCGGACGCAGACCCGGCGGCCCATTGTCCGTTGCGCCACCGGCGATGGCGTGTTTGTAGAATTCCCGGACAGACGCGCGTGTCGGCGCATTGAACGCGAGATGCATTCTGCCTTGGATGGACTCGCCGGTGCCGATCCAGAAATAGGCCTTGTCCGCTTGCCCGAAACCGGCATGAGAGCCGCCGCCGCTTTGCTCCGGCGTCACCTCCATCACAAGCGAGACGCCCAGTGGCATCAGCACACTCTGATAAAACGCTTTGCTGGCCGCAAAATCGCGGACGGGAAATCCGATATGGTCGATCACAACCTTCTCCTTGTTATCACTGGCGAGTCAATTCCAATTTGGTTTTCGTTTGTCGAGAAACGCGCCGATACCTTCTTGGCCTTCTGGGGAAACGCGCAGTTTCGCGATCAATGCCGCGTTTTCCACATCGATACTTTGTGCAGAATGCAGCGTCGCGCCGGACATGCGCAGAACAAGGCGCTTGGCTTCGGCGTGTGCAAGCGGGCCGCCCTTGGCCAGCTGAGACATGGCAATCGCCACGTGTTCGTCGAAATCCTGGCTTGCCACGACGTCATGGACCAATCCGATCCGATGAGCTTCGGCCGCGTCGAACAGCTCTCCGGTGACGAAAAGTCGACGCGCTTCGCGCGCGCCGATCGCGGCGATCACGTAAGGCGAAATGACGGCGGGGACGAGTCCGAGTTTGACTTCGGTCAACGCGAATTTCGCGGAATCGACCGCGATGACGATGTCGCAGCATGCGATCAATCCGACGCCACCGCCATAAGCCGATCCGTTAACGCGGGCAATGGTGGGCTTCGACAGAAAATTCAGCGTGCGCATCAGCGTCGCGAGACGTTCGGCATCGGTACGATTGTCCGCTTCAGACGCCGAGGCCATGCGCCGCATCCAGTTCAGATCGGCGCCGGCGGAAAAGGACGCGCCGCTCCCGGTAAGCACCACCGCGCGAATAGCCGCGTCGGCATCTAGCTGGAGCAGGGTCTGAGTCAGATCCAGGATCAACTCGTCGTCGAACGCGTTGTGGACATCCGGCCGATTGAGCGTAATGCGTGCGACGCGGTCGTCCGTCGTGATATCGAGCGAATTGGGCATGATCATCGGGAGAGTGGAATTTTCCGATCATAGCGTTTCGCTGCGCGCAACGAGAACTTGCAACGCGTTTGCGCGCCTATAGATTACAGTTGCATCAGCGAATGAGAACTATTATCATTTCCGTCATCGATAAAGGCATCAATACGTCATGTCGCGTTTGATTCTTCTAGCTGTACTGATGTCTTCCGCGACGGGCGCGCAGGCGCTCGAATACGAAGCCAAGCTGGCGATCCATGATCATAAATTTGATCCGGCAACGCTGAGCGTGCCGGCAAACACGAAGATCAAGCTGTTGGTCGAGAATCAGGACACCACGCCGGAAGAGTTCGAAAGCGGCGATTTGAATCGCGAGAAAGTCGTCATCGGAAAGGGCACGATCACTGTGCTGCTCGGGCCGCTCGATGCGGGTAAATATCATTTCTTCGGCGATTTCCATCAGGAAACCGCGCAAGGCGATCTGGTCGTCAAGTAGAAAAGTATACAAATGCTAGGAACCGGCCTACTAGTTTTTCGCGAAGTGCTCGAAGCGGCGCTGATCGTCAGCATCGTGTGCGCGGCGACGCGCGGAGTGCCGCATCGCGGACGCTGGGTCAGTCTCGGTATCGCGAGCGGTCTACTCGGTGCGATGCTCGTGGCGTTTTTCGCGGACGCAATCTCGCAAGCGGTGAGCGGGATGGGCCAGGAATTGTTCAATGCGTCGGTGTTGCTCGCTGCGGTCGCGATGATTGCGTGGCATGCGATCTGGATGTCGAGTCACGGCCGCGAACTGGCGACGCAGATGAAAAGCGTCGGCGGCGACGTGCAATCGGGTAAGCGGCCGCTATCGGCGTTGCTGATCGTCGTCGCCATCGCGGTATTGCGCGAGGGTTCGGAAGTCGTCTTGTTTCTGTACGGTCAAGCGGCGAGCGGGGCGGGTCCACTGGCGATCGCAGGCGGCATTGCTGTCGGCGTGTTGAGCGGCGTTCTCGTCGGATTTCTTTTGTATTTCGGTTTGCTCGGCATTCCGATGCGCTATTTCTTTTCGGCGACGAACTGGTTGATGCTTTTGCTCGCCGCGGGATTGGCGTCGCAGGCGGCGGGCTTCTTGATTCAAGCCGATGTATTGCCGGCGTTCGGCAATCGTATTTGGGATTCGTCCGCTTTGCTGTCGAATGGATCGTTACTCGGTAAGACCTTGCACACGCTGGTCGGCTACGACGCGCAGCCCGCCGGCATGCAGTTGCTTTTCTATGCCGTGACTGCCGCGGCCATTGCGCTGGGCATGAAGATTTGGGGCAGCCCGTCTCCGCAGCGCCGACCGATGACGCAAACTGCGGCCTAAGTTTTTTTTAAAAAGAGATTGCCGCGACAATGATGGCGAGCAGGATGCCGCCGTTCGTCGCCGGATGTGCCGTCGGCGAACATAAGCCTTCGCGAAGAGCAGAGCGTTTTCTTTGGTGACTTTCTTTGACGCTTATCAAAGAAAGTTACCCGTTCGCGTAGCGAGTGGAAGCTCTTGCTTCCCACGCTTGAGAGCTAAAAGCTTTCACTCACTACGTGAGCGAGTCACTTTCTTTGCTGGTGCAAAGAAAGTAACCAAAGAAACACCTTATTCTTCACGTACGACATGTTCGCTGACGCGACATCCCTGTCGCGGCGGCGAACGGCGCACATCCTGTGCGCCCTCGGTGTCGTCGTAGATTTTTTAAAGCGGATTTATCTGTCGCGCTGAAGTGCGTAGTCGGCCAAGACTTGCAGCGCGTCGCGCGCATCCGAATGCGGTAATGTGGACAATGCGGCTTTTGCGGCATCGGCGTAATGTTGGGCGCGGCGTCGTGCGCGTTCGATCGATCCGGAATCGCGGATGGCGCCGATGATGTTGTCGAGCGAATCGAGTCCGCCGGTTTCGATGGCACGGCGCAGCGATGCGGCTTGTTCGGGCGATGCGCGCTCGATGGCGTAAATGAGCGGCAGCGTCGTTTTGCCTTCGGCGAGATCGTCGCCGATATTTTTACCCAGCGTGCCGGCGTCGGATACGTAATCGAGTACGTCGTCGGCGATCTGGAACGCGAATCCGAGATTCATGCCGTAGTCGGCGAGCGCTTGTTCTTGCGCGGCGGGAACGCCGCCGAGTAATCCGCCAAGCTGCGTCGCGGCGGAAAAAAGCACGGCGGTCTTTCGCTCAATCACGCGCAAATAGGACGGTTCGTCCACATCGGGGTTGTGGACATTGAGCAGCTGGAGCACTTCGCCCTCGGCGATGCGATTGGTCGTATCGGCAAGAATGCGCATCACGCGCATGTCGTCGGCTTCGACCATCAACTGAAACGAACGCGAGTAGAGAAAATCGCCGACTAGGACGCTGGCCGCGTTGCCCCACACGGCGTTTGCCGTCTTGCGGCCGCGGCGCAGATCCGATTCGTCGACGACATCGTCGTGCAACAGCGTGGCGGTATGGATGAATTCGACGATGGCGGCTAGCAATGCGTCGTGATTGCCGTTGTAGCCGGCGGCTTTCGCGGCGAGCAGCACCAGCATCGGCCGTAAGCGTTTGCCGCCGCTGCCGACGATGTGTTCGGCGATTTGATTGATGAGCACGACATCCGACGCCAAGCGCGCGCGGATTAACGCGTTGACGTTCGCCATGCCGGGCGCCGCCATGGCCTGGACGTCGGAGAATTGCATGATGGATCGATCGCGCGCCGCATGAACGCTGGACATGCTCGTAGTGTAACGTGCGCACGGACGTCTTTATAGCCGGCGCCACGTTGCGATTTGCAATCGAAGTGGCGGAGAATCGGCGCAACAAAAGGAACCGCATGCCGCGTCAATACACGCTCGGCGGGCGCGTCGCACCGGATAGCGGCCGCCCGCGAGGAAGCAAGGAACCACCGCCGAAAGACAGCTTGCGCGAACGCCTCGGCGCGTTGCGCAATATCGGGCCTTTCGTGTCGAGTGTTTGGAACACGAGTCCCGCACTTTGTATTTTGACGATCATGTTGCGTCTCGTGCGCGCGTTGTTGCCGGTCGTCACACTGTACGTCGGCAAGCTCATCATCGACGAAGTGACGCATCTGCTTCGCGACGGTATCCATCATGCCGACTGGCACGAGTGGCTGAGCAGCGGCGATCTGACGCGGCTGTGGTGGCTGCTTGGCCTCGAATTCGGATTGGCCGTTATCGCCGACATTCTTGGCCGCATCGTGTCGCTGATCGATTCGTTGTTGTCCGAACGCTATTCGAATGCGACCAGCGTGCTTCTGATGCAGCACGCCGCGTCGCTCGATCTCGAAGATTTCGAAGACGCCGATTTGCAGGACAAGCTCGATCGCGCGCGGCGGCAGGTGGCCGGACGCAGCGGACTGTTGTCGCAACTGCTCGGCCAGGCGCAGGACATGGTGACGATCGTCAGTTTCGGCGTCGGACTGTTTGTGTATGCGCCGTGGTTGATCCTGCTCGTGTTCGTCGCTGTCGTCCCGGCATTTATCGGCGAGCTGCACTTCAACGCGCAAAGTTATGCCGTCAATTATCAATGGACGCCGGAACGGCGCGAACTCGACTATTTGCGCATGGTCGGCGCCAGCGCGACGACGGCGAAGGAAGTTAAAAGTTTCGGGCTCAATTCGTTTCTCATCGATCGCTACAAAATATTGTCGCAATCGATTTATCGGGCGAATCGTGCCGTGGCGTTGCGTCGCGCGGGATGGGGCGGATTGTTCACGACGATCGGAACGATCGGCTATTACGCCGCGTATGCATTCATTGCGTGGCGAACGGTCACGGGCGTTTTTACGATCGGCGACCTGACGTTTCTTTCAACATCGTTTCGTCGCCTGCGCAATCTTCTCGAAAATCTGTTTTACGGATTTTCGAATGTCGCCGGCCAAGCGCTTTATCTCGACGATCTCTTTTCGTTCTTCAAGATCGAACCCGAGATTCTTTCGCCGAAAAATCCGCTGCCGTTTCCGAATCCCATTCGGGAAGGATTCGTGTTCGAGAATGTCGGATTTCGTTATCCGGATGCCGAACGTTGGGCATTGCGTGACCTGAATTTCCAATTGCGCGCCGGCGAAGTCATTGCGTTCGTCGGCGAGAACGGCGCGGGCAAGACGACGCTCGTGAAACTGTTGTCGCGACTTTACGATCCCGACGAAGGCCGCATTCTTCTTGACGGCCACGATCTGAAGGATTACGCGCTTGACGATTTGCGCGCGAACATCGGCGTGATCTTCCAGGATTTCGTCCGTTACTACTTCAATGCGTCCGACAACATCGCCGTCGGTCGCATCGATGCGCGTGACGATGCCGAACGTATCGCCGCCGCCGCGCATCGCAGTCTCGCTAACGAAGTCATTGCGAAGTTGCCGAAGGGTTACGAGCAAATGCTCGGCAAGTTGTTCCGCGGCGGTATCGATCTTTCCGGCGGCGAATGGCAAAAAATCGCCATCGCGCGCGCGTACATGCGCGAGGCGCAGTTGCTCATTCTCGACGAGCCGACGGCCGCGCTCGACGCGCGGGCAGAATTCGAAGTGTTCCAGCGCTTCAAGGATCTGGCCGCCGGCAAAAGTGCCGCGATCATCTCGCATCGGTTTTCCACCGTGCGCATGGCCGACCGCATCATCGTGCTGGTCGATGGCCGTATTGTCGAATCCGGCACGCACGCCGAGTTGATCGCAACCGATGGCCGCTACGCCGAATTATTCGAACTGCAAGCCGCCGGCTATCGCTGACAATTCCTACAAAAACAATCGATAAATCGTCGTCGCGGATAGCGCTGCGGCGCGTGATATTCTTTCGCTTACGCAATGCTCTACTTTCAAGGAATCAGCAATGGCACGCGGCATCAATAAAGTCATTCTCGTCGGAAACCTGGGCGCCGATCCGGAAACGCGCTACACGCCGAGCGGCACGGCGATCACGTCGATCCGCATCGCGACGTCGGAGTCATGGAAAGACAAGACGAGCGGCGAACAACAGGAACGCACCGAGTGGCACCGCGTGAAATTCTTCGGGCGATTGGCCGAAATCGCCGGCGAATATTTGAAGAAGGGTGGGCAGGTTTACGTCGAAGGAAAACTGCGCACCGACGAGTACGAAAAAGACGGCATCAAGCGCTACAGCACCGACATCATCGCCGATGAAATGCAGATGCTTGGCGGTCGCGGCGGCGCGTCAGGCGGCGAGGGCGGCGGTGGCGAGTACCAAAAACGCGAGCGCGGTCCCGCACGCGGACCACAGCCCGGTCCGGCTGCGCCACGCAATGTGCCGGCGCCCACCGACGCGTTCGAGGATGACGATATTCCGTTTTGATTCCATGACGTCTGGTTGCCGAGTCGTGTTGCGTAACGTTGCGTCAATAATGGCCAAAAATTGCCAGTAGCGACCACGCTGCCGCGGCCGTGGTGATCAGCGTGATCATCATCGAGCGCGGTCGCGTTGGGGCCTGGTCGCGGGATTCCGCCTCGAAGCCGTCTGTTTCAAGCGCTGCAACGCCCGAGCGGGTTCGATTCGAGCGCACAATAGTGACGCGCCTGGCGACGATTTGAACCGACGCGCCGCATGGTCTGGTAGGTGAGATCGGCATTGGCGACACAAGCCCTGTTTGGTCTGCCGACCTTTGGAGCAAACGATGTGCCAATGCGGCTAAATCCAAGCGTTGATCCGAATGGCGTCGCATGATTCAGAAAGCGCCGCAACCTCTTGAAACGGAAACCCGCCATTACGGCGGGTTTTTTGCGCATCGATCGATCACGTTCGACTATCAGTGGTGATAGCCATCATGCCCATGATCGTCGTGGCCATGATCGTAATGGCCACGATTGTCGCGATGATTGCGGTCGTAGTGCCCGCGACCATTTCCCCACGAACCGCCGCCGTAATAAACGACCGGCGGCGCACCGTAGTAAGGATCGGGTTGATAGACCACCGGTGGCGCGTATGAGCCGTAACCGAAAGGATTGACGGCCACGTCCACATGCACGCGCGCGCCGGCGGACGACGCGATCACGAGCAGCGGAACCGCAAGAGCGAAGGGGAGAATTCGTAATTTCATAAAGGTTCCTTGGGTTGCATCCGCGCGGTGACATGGACCGCGCGGCGCGGCACATTAGTTCGATGCGATGGGCTTCTTGCCTTCATGCGCGCGCGCGGCGAAGACATCGTCGGCGATCTTCTTCTGATCGGTCGACATCGATCCGTACAACGTGGCGAACACGGCGGAAAGTTTCTTGATGCCGTCGGCGTGTGATTGAACGACATCGCCGTACGCATTGAGGTCGTCAATGGCAGAGCCGTTGGCGTCAGCACGTTTTTCCATCGCCATATCAAGATTGCTCGCGTTGTCGCGCATGGTTTGCGCCACGGCGTCCCATTGCGTTTGTTCGGCCGGGGTGATTTTGAGCTGCGCCTTCAAATCGGCAATATGTTTGTCGAGATGCATGCTGCGGTCTGCATCCGAGCCCGCCGGACGCGCGGCGGATTTTTCGTGCATCGTCGCGCCGTCCATGGCCTGGGGCGACTGCGCAACGGCGCCAGTCATGATGAACGCGGATGCCACGAGTGCGGTAATGGTCGTCTTCACGGAGATTCTCCTTAAGAGATGTTGGATACGTATGAGATGGTGTTTATTGAATCGCTTCGGCCTCAAACGCCGATGCGAAGTTCGTCGCCCGGATCAGCCTTGGCGATCCATCGCGGGCGGCGTCGAATTGAGCGTGGCCGCATGCGCTCAGAGCGACATTGCGATCACGCATTCGACCACATCGGCACTCCATCGTCTGTTCGCTGTCGCACGCAGCTATTGCCCGAACGGCAAACTTGGGTCGCTCATTCTGCGCGCCGGTTTGCGCGCGGACGCGTCAAACGACGGCGCCACGCCGATTTCGATGACCTGCGTTGGACCAACTCCGAACCCCGGGTAAAATACCCAATCGCCCTAATCCGGCCGCAACGGTCGGCGCGTGGGCTCTTCGAGTTACTTCACGCAATGAAAACCCTTTTGGTCACCGGCGGGGCGGGATTCATCGGCGGCAACTTCGTGCTCGGCCTGCTGCGCGAAGGCGGCTATCGCGTCATCAATCTCGACAAGCTGACGTATGCGGGCAACCTGGATACGTTGTCGAGCGTTCGCGACGACCCGAATCACCTATTCGTGCAAGGCGACATCGGCGACAAAGCGCTGGTCGCGAAATTATTGAACGAGCATCGTCCCTCGGCGATCGTGAACTTCGCCGCCGAATCGCACGTCGATCGTTCCATCGACGGTCCCGCCGAATTCGTGCACACGAATGTCGTCGGCACGTTGTCGCTGCTGGAATGTGCGTTGGCCTATTGGCGCGCGGCGCCGTTGCCGCAACAGGATGCGTTTCGTTTTCTGCATGTCTCGACCGATGAAGTGTACGGATCGTTGGGACCGGTCGGCCGGTTTCGCGAAGATTCGCCGTATCAGCCGAACTCACCGTATTCCGCGTCGAAGGCGGCGTCGGATCATCTCGTGCGCGCGTTCCATCACACCTACGGCATGCCGACGCTGACCACGAACTGCTCGAACAATTACGGACCGTTCCAGTTTCCGGAAAAATTGATTCCGTTGATGATCCACAAGGCGCTCGTCGGCGAAAAATTGCCGGTTTATGGGGATGGCCGCAACGTGCGCGACTGGCTGTTCGTCGGCGACCATTGCAAGGCGATTCAGCGCGTGCTGGAAATCGGCCGCACCGGCGAGGTGTACAACGTCGGCGGCGATGCGGAGCGCGAAAACATCGTCGTCGTGAAGACGATATGCAAACTGCTCGATGAGCGCCGGCCGATGCCGAACGGCGTGAAACGCGAATCGTTGATCACATACGTCAAAGACCGCCCCGGTCACGATCGTCGCTACGCCATCGACGCGAGCAAGATCAAGACGAATCTCGGCTGGCGTCAGAGCGAAAGTTTCGAGAGTGGCATCGCGAAAACCGTCGACTGGTATCTCGACAACGACGAATGGTGTTCGCGCGTTCTGGACGGAAGCTATCGGATGGAACGTCTCGGCGTGGTCGCGTAGGCCAAGGAATCCACAATGCAACAAATTGGAAAAGGTATCATTTTGGCCGGCGGCTCCGGGACACGGCTTTATCCGTTGACGCAGGTCATCAGCAAGCAATTGCTGCCCGTGTACGACAAGCCGATGATTTATTACCCGCTGTCTACGCTGATGCTGGCGGGCATTCGCGAAGTGCTCGTGATCAATACGCCGCACGAACAGGCGCTGTTCCAGAAATTGCTCGGTGACGGATCGCAGTGGGGCATCACCATTCAATATGCCGTGCAGCCGAGTCCCGACGGACTGGCTCAAGCGTTCGTGATCGGCAAGCAATTCGTCGACGGACAGCCGAGCTGCCTGATTCTCGGCGACAACATTTTTTATGGTCACGGCCTGACCGAAGTCCTGCGCAACGCCGCGCGACGCACCCACGGCGCGACGGTGTTCGGTTACTGGGTGCGCGACCCGGAACGTTACGGCGTGGCCGAATTCGATGCCGACGGGAAAGTCGTCGGCCTCGAAGAAAAACCTACGGCACCCCGCTCGAATTACGCGGTGACCGGTCTCTACTTCTACGATCAGCGCGTCTGCGATTTCGCAGCCGACCTGAAGCCGTCGCCGCGTGGCGAGTTGGAAATCACGGATCTGAACCGGCGCTACCTGGACGATTCATCGCTGATGCTGGAAAAACTCGGACGCGGTTATGCGTGGCTCGATACCGGCACGCACGAATCGTTGAACGAGGCGTCGAGCTACATCGAGACGATCGAAAACCGGCAGGGATTGAAGATTTG
The DNA here is from genome assembly GCA_964657965.1 of uncultured Rudaea sp. Classification (GTDB taxonomy): domain Bacteria; phylum Pseudomonadota; class Gammaproteobacteria; order Xanthomonadales; family Rhodanobacteraceae; genus Rudaea. The sequence continues at coordinate 14,542 of CAZZWP010000015.1, forward strand.
TTGTCCGGAGGAAGTCGCCTATGTCAACGGATGGATCGACGCCGAGCAAGTGTTGAGACTCGCCGCGCCGCTCAGCAAGAACGGTTACGGGCAGTATTTGCAGCAGTTGATCAAGCAAGGTCCTGTCGCGTGAAAATCATCGAGACGATCCTGCCTGGCTGCGTGGTTATCGAGCCCGATGTCCACGGCGACGCGCGTGGATTCTTTTACGAAAGCTACAATGCGGAAAAGTATAAAAATGCCGGACTCGATCTGACGTTCGTGCAAAGCAACGTGTCGCGCTCCGCGCACGGCGTGCTGCGCGGCTTGCACTATCAGTATCCGAATCCGCAAGGCAAGCTCGTCAGCGTGCTGGAAGGCGAAGTCTACGATGTCGGTGTCGATATTCGAGTCGGCTCGCCCACGTTCGGCCGCTGGGCCGCCGCGATCTTGTCCGCGGCGAACAAGCGCCACTTCTGGATTCCGGAAGGATTCGCGCACGGGTTTGCCGTGTTGTCGGAGTTTGCGACGTTCAGCTACCAGTGCACGGCGCAGTATGATCGCGCGGCCGATGCGGGAATTCGCTGGAACGACGCGGAACTCGGCATCGACTGGCCGATCAGCGCGCCGCTCTTGTCGGACAAAGACCAACGAGCGCCGTTCTTGCGCGATGTTCCGCATGATGCGTTACCCGCATTCGGCGCGAACGGCTAAACGAGTCATCCACCCGTGGGCAGACTTCGCATGCAGACGATCAAGACTATTTCGGCTATCGCCCTCGTTTTAGCGTTCGCGATGGCATATGGCGACGTGCCGCTGTCGGACTTCGCCAAGCACGATGAGTACACCGACGTAAGAATTTCTCCGGACGGCAAAAATCTCTCCGCCGTGGCTGTTCTCAACGGTCAGCGGACGGTGGTTCTCGTCACTGTTGCCGACATGACGATGCGCACGCTCCGGCCGCGCGAAGGCGATGACGTCGCCGATGCATGGTGGGCATCGCCGGATCGTGTGATGTACAACGAAGGCATCCACATCGCGGGGCAGGATCGTCCGATCGTCACCGGCGAACTTTTCTCGGTAAAAGCCGACGGCAGCGGCGCGAACATCCTGTTCGGCGCACGTGCGGGCGAAGAACTCGCGACGGCCACGCACATCAAGAGAAAAGAAAGTGACGCGGCCTCCGGCACATTCATCACCGCGCTGCGCGACGATCCCCTGCATGCCATCATCGCCAGCTACGGCTGGAACGGGCCGCGTTACAGTGCCGACGCGCTCGGCGCGTTTCCTGAAATCTACAAAATCGATTTGCGCGACGGCTCGAAGGTCCGTGTTGCCACATCGCCCCTGCGCAACGCCACGCTGCTGGCCGATCACAACGGCATCGTGCGGTTCGCGTATGGTCGCGACAACGATCAGACGATGAAGGTGTGGTACCGCGAAGCGTCGGGCGGCGACTGGCAGCTGATTCACGACAGCGCGGAGGAAAAAGAAAAATTCGTGCCGCTCATGTTCGATCGATCGAATGCGTCCGCTTACGTCATCTGCAGCGGTGAACACAAAATGGGCGGCGTGTGCCGCTGGAATTCATCGACGCGCAAATCCGACATCCTGTGGAGCGCGAAAGATTCGAGCGATATCGGTCTTGTTCAAACCTCCGACGGGATGGACGCGTTCGCGATTCGTTCGATGCCCGCGCGACCGGCGGTCACGTTGCTCGACAAGACGGCACCGGAGGTCGGCATTCTCGTCAACGTGATGAAACAGTTTCCGGGTGAAGACGTGGCGATCACCAGCGCCTCGCGCGACGGCAAGCGGATCGTATTCTTCGTGCACGCCGATACGGATCCCGGTATTTATTTTTTATGGGACGCCGACCAGCAAAAACTGAGTGCGTTGTTTCAGCGCCGATCGTGGATCAAACCGGCAGCGATGGCGGTGATGGAACCGATCGAACTCAAAGCGCGCGATGGCCTGCAACTCAACGGATATCTCACGCGTCCGCCCGGCAAAGAGACGTCCAAACAATTGCCGACCGTGGTCCTCGTGCACGGCGGCCCTTACGGTATCCGCGATGCGTGGGGGTTCGATGGTGAAGTCCAGATGCTCGCGAGCCGAGGCTATGCGGTGCTGCAAATCAACTATCGCGGCTCAGGCGGTTACGGGGGTGCGTTCGAACGCGCCGGTTATCATCAATGGGGCGGCACGATGCAGGACGACGTGACCGACGCTACGCATTGGGCGATCGATCAGGGCATCGCGGACAAAAATCGCATCTGCATCGTCGGAACGAGTTACGGCGGTTATGCGGCGATGGAGGGCGTCACGAAAGAACCGGATTTGTATAAATGTGCCATCGCCAACGCCGGCGTCTACGATTTGCCGCTCATGTTGAGCAGCGGCGACATTCCGCAATCGCTCGGTGGACAGAATTACCTGAAGATGGTGCTCGGTGAGGATCAAAACGATCTCTACGATCGCTCGCCTATCGCACATATCGATCGACTGAAGGCAAAAGTAATGCTGATCGTCGGCGGCGCGGACACGCGCGTACCCGCGGCTCAAGGCGAACGTCTGCACGACGCCTTGGCCAAAAAAGGCGTCGCGCACGAGTGGCTTTACGAACGCAACGAGGGACACGGTTTCTACGACGAAACGCACACGGCGCAGATGTACGAGAAAATCGTCGCATTCCTCAGTCAGCAGATCGGTAACGACAAGTCCGTCGCCAGCGCGAAATGAGAATTCTGGTTCTCGGCACGAGCGGTCAAGTCGGATACGAATTGGTTTTCGCGCTCGCGCCGGTGGGCGAGGTAATCGGCGCGGTTCGAGCGCCGGGAAAAAATTCGCACGTGGATCTGAGCGATCGTGAGTCGCTCGATCGCGCGCTCGATGCGTCGAATGCCGACATCATCGTCAACGCCGCCGCGTACACCGCGGTCGATCACGCCGAAGGCGATGCGGAGGCCGCGCAGCGCATCAACGCCGATGCATTGGCCGATATCGGTGTTTGGGCGAAGAAACACGATCGCTTGGTCGTCCACTATTCCACGGACTACGTGTTCGATGGCGAAAGCGATCGTCCGTATCGCGAAGACGATCCAACATCGCCGCTTGGCGTCTACGGACGAACCAAACTCGCCGGCGAAATCGCATTGCGTGATTCGGGTTGCGATCATTTCATTTTTCGCACGGCCTGGGTTTATGCGGTGCGAGGCAAAAATTTTCTGTTGACGATGCTGAAGGTCGGTGCCGAGCGTGATGAAGTTCGCGTCGTGAACGATCAACGTGGAACGCCGACGCCGGCGCACGTGATTGCTGCAACCACGTCGACGGTTCTGCAGCGTTGGCTGGCGCTCGACGACGCGCAGAAACGTCGGGTTCTCGGCACGTATCATTTATGCGCGACGGGCGAATGCACGTGGTACGACTTCGCGCGCGAGATCTTCGTCGACGCTCAGGCCGCGGGTTTGATCGATCGCGCGCCGCGCGTTACGCCGATCACCACGGCGGACTATCCAACGCGCGCCAAACGGCCACGCTATTCTGTGCTCGATACGGGAAAAATTCGCGATGCGTTCGCCATCGATTTGCCCGACTGGAAAAAAGGACTGCAGGACGTGATCGGCGAACTCAAAAAAAATACAGAAAAAACGCCATGCTGATTCCCGTCATTTTGTCGGGCGGATCCGGCACGCGGTTGTGGCCCGTGTCGCGAAGCGCTTATCCGAAACCTTTCATGCGCATGCCGGACGGACAATCGCTACTTTATAAAACGTTCGATCGCGCCTGGCGTTTGGCCGACGGCGGGCGCGTTCTGACGGTCACCGGTCGCGATTATTACTTCCTGAGCCGCGACGAATACGCGCATCATCCCGACGCGGATCTCGATCGCCTGCCGTTTCTTTTAGAACCCGTCGGCCGCAATACGGCGCCCGCGGTCTGTCTTGCTGCATTGTATACATTGGAACATATCGGTGCCGAGGCAACGCTGTTGGTGTTGCCCGCCGATCACCTGATCACGGATGTGGCGGCGTTCGACGACGATGTGGGCAAGGCGAAAGCGCTCGCGCAGGATGGACGTCTCGTCACGTTTGGAATCCCTCCCACCGCGCCCGAGACAGGTTTCGGTTATATCCGCATGGGCGATCAACTCAACAATGGGCGCGACATCGAGGCCTTTGTCGAAAAACCCGATATCGGAACGGCGAAGCGTTATCTCGTTTCCGGCGATTACGCGTGGAACTCCGGCATGTTCTGTTTTCGCGCCGATGCTTTCATCGCCGCCGCGGCGAAATTTTGCCCGGATGTTCTGCAAGCGGCGCGCGCATGCCATGCCAGCGCCACGAGTTGGGAGAGTCCCGTCGAGTATTCGCGCGACGCATTCATGGCGATGCCGAACATCTCGATCGACTATGCGCTCATGGAACGCGCCGAGCGCCGCGCCGTCGTGCCGGCACGTTTCGACTGGAGCGACATCGGGTCGTGGAAAGCGATCAGTCAGATGGCGTCGGGCAGTGAGCCGGACGCGGCCGGCAATCGTGTGCACGGCTCGGCGGTGGTGATCGAAAGCACGAACTGTTTTATTCAGACTGACCAGCGCATCGTCGCCGTGGTCGGGGTAAATAATCTTGTCGTCGTCGATACCGGCGATGCGGTGCTCGTCGCCGACCGCGAGCGCGCGCAAGAAGTCAAACAGGTCGTCGATCATCTACGCGATACCGATCACACGTCTGCACGCTTTCATCGCACCGTTCATCGGCCGTGGGGAAGTTTCACGATTCTCGAAGACGCGCCGGACTGCAAGGTTAAGCGGCTGACGGTCAAGCCCGGAGAAGTGCTGAGTCTGCAACTTCACCACCGGCGCAGTGAACACTGGACGGTCGTGTCCGGCACCGCCAAGGTTCGTGTCGGCGATCGCGAATTCACGCTAGGTCGCAATGAATCGACGTTTATTCCGATGGAAACGCTGCATCGCCTGGAAAATCCCGCAGCCGACGATTTGCAGCTCATCGAAGTTCAGTGCGGTGACTATTTCGGCGAAGACGACATCGTCCGAATCGAAGATAGATACGGTCGCGCGCCGGCCGAGCCTGGCTAAATTTATACATCTATACATTAGCGTGACGATTCGGCAGTATCACCGGAATAAAAAAGCGATTGCGCTGAGGGTATTCCATCACATTCCGAAGAAATTACTTCTGATGCACCCCGCGCCGATGCGCGAACTTCACAACTCAAAAATTTTTATTGGTTAAAATCGCGCCAGTTTCAGCTCCCGGCTGTGCGAGACGTGGGCTGTGTTGCGAAGTGCAATCGTTAGGGGATCAAAGTAATGTCGGGAGTCGGACAGGTAATTTCGCGGCCGGTTAGTGGCCTGTGTAAGAAATTCATTCGCGCGATTCAGCGCACGTATTTGATCTTGATCGTGGCCGCCGTGACGCTTCCCGCGCACGCATGGGCCGATGCGATTTGCGCCAACCCTGGCAGCAGCGGCGCTGGAACCATCAGCGGTATCGTCAACGAATATTTCCAGGGCAACGGCAATCTCGCCAGCGGCGCCACGACGCTTACGCTCGGCACCAAGGATTCGCGCGGTGCGAGCGTCACGCTCGTCAACGGCGATCTGCTCCTCATCATTCAGATGCAGGACGGTGAGATCAATCCGGCCAACTCCAACCTGTACGGTGACGGCTCCGGTTCCGGCACGGGCACGACGACGGCAGCGAACGCGGGCTTGCATGAGTTCGTCACGGTAACCAACGCCGGCACGGGCGTTGCGGGTTCGGCGATTACGTTCACGCCGGCGTTGACCAACAACTATAAGCAGATCGCAGCGACGACCACGTCGGGGCAAAAGCGGTATCAGGTGATCCGCGTGCCGCAATACACATCGGCAACGGCAGCCGGCATCATCGCGCCACCCTGGGGATTCGGCGCAGGCGCGACGGGCGAAACCGGCGGCGTTGCCGTCGTCGACGTGCGCGACACCTTGACGCTCGGCAGCGGCACGGTCGAAGGGCAGACCAACCGCGCATTCTTTTTGGCGGGCAAAGGTTTCCGTGGCGGCGCGGGCGAACGCAGCGCGTCGAGCAACGGTTCTAATCTCGACTGGGTGACGCTTGCTTCGAGTTCGTCGCCACCGGCCGCGCCCGCGTTTCTGGCACACGGCGGTAAAGGCGAGGGTATCGCGGGCACACCGCGTTTCTTCTCGACGAAGGATCAGTGGGGATTTCAGCTGACGAACGACGTCACGTCGGCGGCGAATTTGTTCGTGACGGATTACGGCAATGCCGGCGTTTACGCGGCGGGCATCGAAGGGTATCCGGGCGGTTCGCATGCGCGCGGCGCGCCGGGTAACGCCGGCGGCGGCGGTACGGACGGGCGTAATCCCGTCGCGGGCAATGACGAAAACTCTGGCGGCGGCGGTGGCGGCAATTACGCGGCCGGTGGCTTGGGTGGACGTCCGTGGAATGCTCCACTTGTCGACAGTGACGGACGCGGCGGTGCCGGTTACGCGGGCACGGTCGCGTTCAATCGCGTCATCCTCGGCGGCGGCGGCGGTGCGGGCAGCACGAACGACGGAACGTCGGACACGGCGGCCTACGCCAACCAGGCGATGGGTTGCAATCAGGGCGCTGGGCTCTGCTCGTCCGGTGCGGCCGGCGGCGGTATCGTCATCATTCGCGCTCGCGCGATCACGGGCACGGGCATCATCGACGTACGCGGCGCAAATGCCTACAACGTCCTCAACGATGCCGGCGGCGGCGGCGGCGCGGGCGGTTCGGTCGTGTTGTATACGATCGACGGCGGTTCGGCCACAGTCAACGCGGCCGGCGGCGACGGCGGCAATGCGTGGGCCGGCAATCAGAGCGGCGCGGGGAACCGGCACGGTCCGGGTGGCGGCGGCGGCGGCGGATTCGTCGCCTTCGCACCGCAAACGATGTCGGTCAACGCGATTCTCGACGGCGGCACGCCGGGCATCACGACGAACGGTACCGACACCTATTCGTCCAGCGGAAACAACGGCGGCCTTGCGACATTCCAAACGCCGAATACACCCGGCACCACACCCGGTGCGCTGTGCGCGCCAGATCTGCATCTGACGAAATCCGACGGTGTGACATCGGTCGTTCCTGGCCAGGCGCTCAACTACACCGTTACCGTCAGCAACGCGGCGAGTGCGGCGACATCCGCGGCGATCACGGTTGTCGATGTATTGCCGACTCAGCTCGTGTACACCGGCACGCCGACCTTGATCAGCGGCAATTTCACATGCACCTATACGATCGGGCCGCCGGCGAGTTTGTCGTGCACGAGCTCAACGCCCATCGCGGCGATGGGCACTGATAGTTTCACGTTCCCCGCCACCGTGTCTCCGACCGCGTCGGCGGGTGTAGTTACAAATCTCGCGCAAGTCGGCGGTGGTGGCGATCCGAATAAAACGACACCGACTGTCGGATCGACGCAAACGTGTACGGCCAATGATTCCCCACCGGGATGCGCCGTCGACGTCGACGCATTGCAATCGCCGTTGCTGGTCCTCACGAAATCCGACGGCACGAACACCGTGCTTGCGGGCGGTACGACAACCTATTCGCTCACCGTTACCAACACCGGATCGGCATCGACCACCGGCACGATTCAAGTCGTCGACGTATTGCCGACCGGTCTCGTCTACTCAGGCGCCGCTACGTTTACGTCGGGCGGTTTCAACTGCACGTTTGCGACGCCATCGTTCACGTGCACGAGCGCGACGCCCATTGCTGTCAACGGAACGGCGACAATCAGTATTCCGGTGACAGTCTCGGCCACAGCGCCGGGCGCGGTGACCAATCTCGCCCAAGTCGGCGGTGGTGGTGATCCCAGTAAAACAATATTGCCGACACCGACGACAGCCGCCGCGTGTCCGGCACCCGAGGCGCCGGCGACGACGTCATCCGATCCGGCCAGCGGTTGCGCCGGTGACACCGACGCCGTCAAGCACGTCAATCTTTCGCTGACGAAAGACGACGGTGTGCCGTATGTCCTGGTCGGTGGCACGACGACGTACACGTACACCGTGACGAATAATGGCGATGCGGCGTCGGTCGGCACGATATTTTTCCGCGACGATTTACCGACCGGATTGACGTGGCCGAGCACGCTCACCGTCGGTGGCGCGAATGCCGCGAACTGGACCTGCGTGCTGGTCGGCGCGACCGATACGCAAGGTGTCACGTGTACATCGACGACATCGATCGCCGCCGGCAGCAACAGCAAGTTCACGCTGATCGTCAACGCCACGAATGCGACGAACGGCACGCAATACAACAATCGCGCGCGTATTGCCGGTGGTGGCGATGCAGATCTGCTGCCCGGCGCACCCGCAGCGACTGACGTGACCTCGTGCATCAGCAACAATAATCCCGCCGGCTGCGCGACCGATCTGGATACCGCATCGCAGGCGATCATCCGCCTCGCGAAAACGCATACGGGCACGACGTTCCTGCCTGGCGCCACCGTCCCGTTCACGCTCGCGGTAACCAATTCCGGCGGGTTGTCGTCGGGCGGCGCGGGTACCGTGCAAGTCATCGATGTGCTGCCGTCGACACTCACGTATACCGGTGCAGCGACGTTCACGTCCGGCACCTTCAACTGCAGCGTCGCGGGTCAAGTCATCACGTGTACCAACACCGCTGCGATTACGGCGGGTCAGACCTTGAACATCACGTTCAGCGCGACGATCTCGCCGACCGCAACGAACTCTGTGGTGAATCCCGCGCAAGTCGGTTCGACCGGCGGTGCCGATCCCACCAACAACACCTTGCCGACATCGACGACGGCAGCAGCCTGCACCGGCACGAACACGCCTACCGTCGGTTGCGCGACGAGCACTGTTCAACTCGCTGCCGATCTCACGATCGCGAAGTCGCACACCGGCAATTTCACGCAGGGACAAACCGGCGCCACCTACGCGCTGACGGTCAGCAACAGCGGCTCAGGTCCCACCACGGGAACGGTCACAGTCACCGACACCTTGCCGACCGGATTGAGCGCCACCGCCATCGCCGGCACCGGCTGGACATGCACATTGGCGACGCTAACCTGCACGCGCACCGACGCGCTGGCGGTAGGCTCGAGTTATCCCGTCATTACGGTGACGGTGAATGTCGCGGCCAACGCGCCCGCCAGCGTCACGAACACCGCTACGGTTTCCGGTGGCGGCGAATCGAACACCGGCAACGACACCGCAAGTGATCCGACGACGATCATTCAACTGCCTGATCTGACGATCGCAAAATCGCACACCGGTACTTTCTTCCAGAGCCAAGTCGGTGCGACGTATTCGATTGTCGCAACCAACAGCGGAAGTGGCCCGACCACGGCTCCCGTCAGCGTCGTTGATACCTTGCCGACCGGACTGACCGCCACCGCGATCTCCGGAACGGGCTGGACGTGCACGCTGGCGACTCTGACCTGCACGCGCGCCGATGCGCTTGCCGCGGGCAGCAGTTATCCGGCGATCACCGTCACGGTGAACGTAGCGAGCAACGCGCCGGCCAGCGTCACGAACAGCGTGACGGTTTCCGGCGGCGGCGAGACGAATACGTCCAACGACACCGCCACCGACCCGACGACGATCACGCAAGAACCCGATCTCGTGATCACCAAATCGCACACGGGCAACTTCAGCCAAGGCCAAACGGGCGCGATCTATACATTGACGGTATCGAACATCGGCACGGCGGCGACGAGCGCGCCGGTGGCGGTCGCCGATACATTGCCGACCGGCTTGACCGCCACCGCCATCGCGGGAACGGGTTGGACTTGCACGCTGGGAACGCTGACTTGCACGCGCGCTGATGCGCTGCCCGCGGGTAGCAGCTATCCGGCGATTACGTTGACCGTGAACGTCGCGAACAACGCGCCGGCGAGCGTGACGAACAGCGCCGGCGTTTCAGGCGGCGGCGAAGTCGTGACGACCAACGACAGCGCCACGGATCCGACGACGATTACCGCTGGGCCCGATCTGACGATCACGAAGTCGCACACCGGCAACTTCAGTCAAGGTCAAACCGGGGCGACGTATTCGTTGACAGTCAAGAACATCGGTGCGACGGCGTCGAGCGGCACGGTGACGGTAACCGACACGCTGCCGACCGGTCTTACCGCCACCGCCATCGCCGGCACGGGATGGACATGCACACTCGCAACACTGACGTGCACGCGCGCCGATGCGCTCGCGGCCGGCGCCAGTTATCCGGCGATCACACTGACAGTGACCGTTGCGAACAACGCACCGGCGAGTGTCACGAATAACGCCACCGTAGCGGGTGGTGGTGAAGTCGTCACCACGAACGACAGTGCCAGCGATCCGACGACGATCACGCAAGTTGCGGATCTGACCATCGCCAAGACACACACCGGCAACTTCAGCCAAGGCCAAACCGGTGCGACGTATTCGATTGTCGCGACCAACTCCGGAACCGGGCCGACAAGTGGCACGGTGACGGTCGTCGATACGCTGCCGACCGGTTTGACGGCGACCGCTATCGCGGGCACCGGTTGGACATGTACGTTGGCAACGTTGACCTGCACGCGCACGGATGTACTCGCGGCGGGCAGCAGCTATCCGGCGATTACGCTCACCGTGAACGTATCGGCCACCGCTCCAGCAAGCGTCACGAACAGCGCGACGGTTTCCGGCGGCGGCGAAGTCGTGACGACGAACGACAGCGCGAGCGATCCGACGACGATAGCCACGGGTCCGGATCTGACAATCACCAAGTCGCACACAGGCAACTTCAGTCAGGGCCAGACCGGCGCCACGTATTCGCTGGTCGTCAAGAACATTGGTTCCACGTCGACGAGCGGAACCGTGACGGTAACCGATACGTTGCCGACAGGACTGACCGCAACCGCGATCACCGGCGCGGGCTGGACGTGCACATTGGGCACGCTTACCTGCACGCGCGCCGATGCGCTCGCGTCGGGTGCCAGTTATCCGGCGATAACGCTTACCGTCAACGTAGCGAGCAACGCACCGGCCAGCGTCACGAACAACGCGACGGTGGCCGGCGGTAGCGAAGTCGTCACGACGAACGACAGCGCGAGCGATCCGACGACGATCAGCACGGGCCCCGATCTCACGATCGCTAAATCACACACGGGCAATTTCAGTCAAGGCCAAACCGGCGCGACGTATTCGCTGATCGTGACGAACATCGGTGCGACGCCGACGAGCGGCACGGTAACCGTCGTCGACACATTGCCGACGGGACTGACCGCGACCGCCATCGCCGGCACGGGCTGGACATGTACGTTGGGGACGCTCACCTGCACGCGCGCCGATGCGCTCGCCGCGACAGCGAGTTATCCAACGATCACCCTTACTGTGAATGTTGCGAACAACGCACCGGCCAGTGTCACGAACAACGCAACGGTGGCGGGCGGCGGCGAAGTCGTCACCACGAACGACAGCGCGAGCGATCCAACGACAATCACGCAAGTGGCCGACCTGACGATCGCAAAATCGCACACGGGCAATTTCAACCAGGGCCAAGTCGGTGCGACATATTCTCTGATCGTAACGAACATCGGCGCCGGTGCGACGACAGGAACGGTCAGTGTCACCGATACGTTGCCAACGGGACTGACCGCGACTGCCATCTCCGGCACGGGTTGGACCTGCACGCTCGCCACGCTGACATGCACGCGCACCGATGCATTGGCGGCCACCGCGAGTTATCCCGCGATTACCGTCACCGTGAATGTGGCGAGCAACGCACCGGCCAGTGTCACCAATACGGCGACGGTTTCCGGCGGCGGTGAAGTCGTCACCACGAACGATAGCGCGAGCGATCCGACGACGATCGGCATGACGTCCAGTCTGTCGATCACCAAAGACGACGGCAGCGTGACCTACACTCCGGGCGGCACGGCGACATACGACATCACCGTCAAGAACGGCGGTCCGTCGACCGCGACGAACGTGACCGTATCCGATACGTTACCGACCGGCGTGACACTGGGCGGAACGCCGACGTGTACCGTCACCGGTAGCGGCACGTGCGGAACCTTGAGTGGCGCGGCGGGCGACAGCAGTTTCGGCGCGAGCGGCGCGAGTGTTGCCGGCGGCGCGAGTAATAGCCTCGTCTTCCACGTCCCGGTGTTGTTCGATTCTTCGCTGACGTCAGCCATCACCAACACGGCTAGCGTAACTGCACCGTCCGATCCGACGTCACCGCACACCGCGACGGATACCGACACGGCTTCACCGGTGACGAGCCTTGCTGTAGTTAAGACCGACGGTTCGAGTTTCTACGTGCCGGGTTCCACTGCAACGTACACGATCACCGTCACCAACAACGGACCGTCGGATGCGCAGTCGGTGAATGTCACCGACACGCTGCCGGCGAATGTCACCGTGGCCGGTACGGCCAGTTGCGCGACGACAGGCACCGCGACGTGCGGAAGTGTCGGCGGCACGTCGACATCGGTGACCGTCAACGGCGGCACCATCGGCGCGGGTGCGGGCAATGCGCTCATCATCACCGTGCCGGTGCAGTTCGCATCGGGCTTGACGACGAATCCGCTGGTGAACACGGCCAGCGCGACCGATCCGGCGGATCCGAATGGACCGGCCACGGGCACCGACAGCGATACGTTGGCGGCGAGTTCAGGTCTGAGCATCGCGAAGACCGATGGCAGCGCGACCTACACGCCGGGCGGTACCGCGACATACACCGTCACGGTGTTGAACGCGGGTCCCTCCGACGCAAATGCAGTCAGCGTCGCCGATACATTGCCTGCGGGCGTCACGCTCACCGGAACACCGACGTGCGTCACGAACGGATCGGCCACGTGCGGAACGATTACCGGCGCATCCGGCGGATCGACCTTCGGTGTCAGCGGTGCGACCTTGGCAAGCGGCGCCGGCAATAGTCTCGTCTACTCGTTGCCGGTCGCTTTTGCGTCGAATCTCACGATGGATCCGCTGGTCAACACCGCGAGCGTCACCGATCCTTCCGATCCGGGTTCGCATACCGGCTCCGACAGCGACGCGCAGAAGGTCGTGACCGCACTCAACGTGACGAAGACGGACGGCAGCCTCACTTACACCCCGGGATCGACCGCGACGTACACGATTACGGTGACGAACACCGGCCCGTCGGATTCGACAGGCGTGGACGTCGGCGACACGTTGCCGACGGGTGTCACGTTAACCGGAACGCCAACCTGCGCTGTGGTCGGCACCGCCACGTGCGGAACCGTCAGCGGCGCGTCGGGCAGCGGAACGTTCGCGGCAACGGGCGGATCTGTCGCGGCCGGCGTCGCCAACGCGATCGTGTTTACCGTGCCGGTGCAGTTCGCGGCAGGTCTGTCTACCAATCCGTTGATCAATTCCGCCAACGCGAGCGATTCCACGAATGCGCCGCCAGCAACGGGAACGGACAGCGACGCGTTGCAACGCTCGACCGGCTTGACGATCACGAAGGATGACGGCAACACCACGTACACGCCGGGCGGTGGCGCGGTCTACACCATCAAGCTGACGAACGCGGGACCGTCCGATGCGACCAACGTCACCGTCAGCGATCCGCTGCCGGCGGGCGTGACGTTGTCGGCGACGCCGACGTGCGTCGCGGCGGGAACGGCGAGCTGCGGAACGCTCTCTGGAGCAAGCGGCGGCAGTACGTTTGGTGCAACAGCCGTCCACGTTCCGGTCGGCGCCGCCAATTCGGTGACGTTCAGCGTTCCGGTCGATTACGCGCCTGACCTCACGGCCGATCCGTTGGCCAACACGGTAAGCGCGACGGATAACGGCAGCGGTCAAACCGTGCAAGGCACCGATAGCGACGCGCTCAGACTGCAAACGGGCTTGATCGTGACGAAGGACGACGGCCAGGCGAGTTACACGCCGGGCGGCACGGCGACCTATGTCATCACGGTCGGCAACGCGGGACCATCCGATTCGACCGGCGTCAGCGTCGCCGACACGTTGCCGGCGGGTGTCACGCTTACTGGCGCGCCGACCTGCATCGCGACCGGTGCGGCTAGCTGCGGCACGGTGAGCGGCGCGAGCGGCGGTTCGTCGTTCAGTGCGACGGGCGCGAGTGTCGCCGAAGGTGTCGGCAATTTCCTCACCTTCAGCTTGCCTGTTTCGTTCGCGGCGAATCTGTCGACGAACCCGCTCGTGAATTCCGCGATGGCCAGCGATTCGAGCGGCGCGCCGCCAGTCACCGGCACCGATTCGGATTCACGCATGGCCAGTTCCGGATTCACCATCACGAAGACCGACGGCAGCAACACCTACACGCCGGGCGGTACCGCGACGTACACGATCACCGTCAGCAATGCAGGACCGTCGGATGCCAATTCCGTCACCTTGTCCGATCCATTGCCGACGGGTGTGACGCTGACCGGAACCCCGACATGCACACCGAGCGGACTTGCCGATTGCGGCACCATTACTGGCGCCAACGGTGGAAATTCATTCGGAGTGACGGCGGGTGCGTTGCCCGTCGGCGGCACGTTGACTTACCTCGTGCCGGTCGCGTTCGCGTCCAGCCTCACCGCCAATCCGGTCGTGAACACGGCAACGGTCAGCGACACGAATATTCCTGGTTCGACACAGATGGCCACGGACTCGGATACGCCGAGCCTGCAAGCCGATCTTTCGATTACCAAGACGGATAACTCGACGAGCTATACGCCGGGAAGCAACGTTGTCTACACCATCGTCGCCCACAACGCGGGACCAAGCGATGTCACCGGTGCGGTCGTCAGCGATCCATTGCCGAATGGCATTACGACAGCGTCGTGGACCTGCGTGCCGGGAGCGACGGCGGTTTGCGCGGCGAGCGGCTCGGGTGCGATCAACGATACCGTCACATTGCCGGCGGGAACGAGCGTCACGTATACGCTGACGATGTCGGTGCCAGCCGCGTTCACCGGCAGCTTGAGTAACACTGCGACCGTCCTGCCGCCAAACGGCGTGACCGATCCGACGCCGGGCAACAACTCGGCCACGGATACCGACACGCAAGGTGCGCAGCCGGATCTGACCGTCGTCAAGTCGCACACGGGCGATTTCACGCAAGGCCAGAATGGCGCAATGTATACAATTACCGTCAGCAACGTCGGCGGCGCGCAGAGCACGGGCGCCGTGTCGGTCACGGATACTTTGCCCACCGGGTTGACGGCCACGGCGATTGCCGGAACCGGCTGGACGTGCACACTGGCGACCTTGACGTGCACGCGTTCCGATGTCGTGGCGGCGGGTGCGGCCTATCCGGTCATCACGCTCACCGTCAATGTGGCGGCGGATGCGGCGTCGAGCGTGACCAATTCCGTGGCGGTCAGCGGCGGCGGCGATCCGAATCCAGCGAACAACACGGGCACCGATCCGACGACGATTCTGTCGGGCGGGCAACCGGATCTGTCGATCGTGAAATCGCATACCGGCAATTTCGCGCAAGGCGAAACGGGTGCGTCGTACTCGATCGTGGTCAGCAACGTCGGCACGGCCTCGACCAGCGGCACGGTCACCGTCACCGATACGTTGCCCACCGGCATCACCGCGACCGCGATCAGCGGCACCGGGTGGACATGCGCACTCGCCACGCTCACCTGCACAAGAAGCGATGCGCTGACGGCGGGTCAAGCCTATCCGGTGATCACGCTGACGGTGAACGTGGCGGCGGATGCGGCCGCGTCGGTGACCAACGTCGCCAATGTCACCGGCGGCGGCGACACCACGCCCAACAACAACAGCTCGTCCGATCCGACCACGATCACGACCGTCACACCGCCGCAGGCGTTGCTGACGATCGTGAAGACGGGTCCGGCCACGACGACGGCCGGCGGCACGATCAACTACTCGATCGTGGTGAAGAACATCGGCACCGCTGCGGCGACCGATGCGACACTCAGCGACACGCCGCCCGCGCAGTTGACGCTCGTATCTGCGACGGCGCCGTGCGCGGGACTACCGTGCAATCTCGGCACATTGAATCCGGGGCAGAG
>CAZZWP010000015.1:30541-30778 GCA_964657965.1 uncultured Rudaea sp.
CAACACCGCGAGTGTCACGAGCGATCAAACGACGCAGACAAGTTCCAGCGCGACGAGCACGGTGAATCCGGCCGGTCCTCCGGGCGGAACGATCGCCGTGCCGATCGACGCACGCTGGATGTTATTGGCGATGATCGGATTGCTGGCCGGCTTCGGTGTGCGACGCTCGCGAACGAAGAATCAGTAATCGCTGTTACGACGTTGAACAAAAGGGGACGCACGTGCGTCCCCTTTTGT
>CAZZWP010000015.1:30788-39301 GCA_964657965.1 uncultured Rudaea sp.
CGCTGCGAGAACGAGCTTACGCATCAATTGACCCCGTGCATCCAGCGTTTGATCAAAGGCGAGAGCAGTAACGCGACAAGAGCGGCCGCGAGCCCGAGCCACAGCATGTGATCGAACAGCGCGCCGTATTTCATTTTCGCATCGACAAAATCGATCTTCGCGCCGTCGGGAATATCGAGTGCGGCGAAACTGCCGAACATGGCCGCCGCCTGTTCGGCCAGTGACGTCGCGAGCCAATAGGCACCCATCATCACGCCGACGACCGCGGGTACCGAGAGTTGCGTGACGGCTGCCAGCCCGATCGGCGACAAACACAGTTCGCCGATCTCGAGCACGACGTATGCGGCCAGCAACCACCACACCGACGCGAGATGGCCTTCGGCCACCGTTGCGTTCGCCATCGACAAAACCAGAAACGATAAACCCGTGAACGCCAGGCCGATCGCATTCTTCACGGGCTTGCTGGGATTGCGACCCTGCCGGTCCAGCCACGGCCACAGCCAGCCGAAGAGGGGCGTGAGCAAAACGAGAACCCACGACGCCAGATATTCCAACGATTCGGCTGTTTGCGGCAACACGAGAATGTCGCGCAGGAACAGCGCGAATCCGAACAGCGTGATCGCACCGATGAGCCAACGTGCCTGAGCTGCGTTCTTCAGCCGCAGCGCAATGCCCACCGTCGGCGGCGCCAGAACCAGCGGAATGATCGACCATGGCCACGGTTTGCCGTCGTAGATCACGATGGACGGAAAGAAATCTTTCGTCAGCATCTTGTCCGTGAACAGGAGCCACGATCCGTAGGTCTGTTCGTACAACGAGAAAAACAGTAGTGCGCTGGCGATGAAGAAGACAACGGCCAGCATCTGTTCGCGTTGCATTTTGGTGCATTGTGTAAAAATATACCAACTCAGCCACACGAGCCAGACGGCGACAAACGCAAACTGCAAATACAACACGTAGGAGCCGAGCTGCATCAGCAGCCAGATCGCGGGCAACGCCACCACGGCACCAAGGTAAATGCACCATTCCATCGTCAAGGGTCCGACGACGCGTTTGCGGAGTCGTTCGGGATATTTTGTTTCCGCATGGCCTTTCAGATATTTCTGCCCGGTTATGAACATGCCCAGTCCCGCGACCATGCCCACACCCGCCGCGCCGAATCCCCACCCCCAGCCCCACACTTCGCCGAGATAGCCGCAGATCAAGCTCGAGAACAGTGCGCCGACGTTGATGCCCGCGTAAAAGATCGTGAAACCGGAATCGACACGCGGATCGTTCGGCGGATACAGCTTGCCGACGATGGTCGAGATGTTGGGCTTCAGAAATCCGACGCCGCTGATGATCAACGACAGCGACAGGTAAAACACGCCGACGGCGAACGCGTCGCGGTGCACGACGCCGTTGACCGTTTCGGCCTGATGACCTTCGAACGCCATACCGAGATGGCCAAGACTGAGCAGAATGCCGCCGAGCACGACGGCTTTGCGCATGCCGAGATAGCGATCCGCGAGCAGTCCGCCGATGAGCGGCACGGCGTAGACCATCCCGCCGTAAGCGCCTACGACCGTATAGCCGTCGGTTTCGGAAAATCCGTGATGCTTGATCAGGTACAGCAGGAGCAGCGCCTTCATGCCATAGAAAGAAAAGCGCTCCCACATTTCGGTGAAGAAGCAGACGTAAAGCCCTTTGGGATGACCGAACAATTCGTCGTCGTGGTTGTCGCGCGTCGCGGCGGCCATGGCAGTCATCGTTAATCCCGGCAAGAGTGGACAGCCAACGAAGTATACGTGTGCGCCGCGATGCGGCATTCGCCTGGCGGCACTGTGTCGCCGCCGCGAAGGCGCTCTTTTTGCAAAAACCCTCCGGTGCTTGGGATAAGTCCGCCGCGTCTGCGATACTTGCGAACCGAACGCGCCGATAGCGCGCATCCACTTTTTGACGGGAGCGACGAGTGGCAGATCAAGCAAGTACGAACGCGGCACCGCGCACCGAACTGACCGTTCGCGGCATCGTTCTCGGCATCATCATCACGGTCGTGTTCACGGCCGCGAATGTGTTCTTCGGATTGAAAGCGGGACTCACGTTTGCTACCTCGATTCCGGCCGCCGTGATCTCGATGGCGCTCCTGCGCGGCTTCAAGGATTCGACAATCCAGGAAAACAATATCGTGCAGACCGTGGCGTCCGCGGCCGGGACGTTGTCGTCGATTATTTTCGTCTTGCCGGGGCTGGTGATGATCGGCTGGTGGACGGGATTTCCGTACTGGATTTCATTTTCCATCTGCGCGCTCGGTGGCATTCTCGGTGTGATGTATTCGATTCCATTGCGCCGCGCGCTGGTGACGAATTCCGATCTGCCGTATCCGGAAGGTGTCGCGTGCGCCGAGGTGCTGAAGGTCGGCAGCGGCGGCGATACGTCGAGCGCGGAAGGAGTCGAAGAAAATCGCGCTGGATTGCTTGCCGTCGTCTGGGGTGCGATCAGCGCGGCGGTGTTCGCGGTCATCGTCGCCACGCGCGTGTTCGCCAGCGACGTCGTTCAATTTTTCCGCTTCGGCGGCGATCGCGGCGCAGTGACCGGTTTCGATTTCAGTCTGTCGTTCGCCTTATTTGCCGTCGGCCACCTCGTCGGTTTGTGGGTGGGCGTGGCGATGCTCGTCGGCGCCGTCATCGCATGGGTGTGGGGCGTGCCGCATTATTCCGAGATCGCCGCCGCGGCTGGCGCCGCCGCGGATGTGGCGCAGGCGACATGGAGCCATCAAGTTCGTTTCGTTGGCGCAGGAACGATCGGAGTCGCCGCGATCTGGACGTTGGCGAAACTCGTCAAACCGGTCGTCAGCGGTTTGGCTTCTGCAATCGCCGCGTCACGCATCCGCAAGGCGGGGCAAGCCGCATTGCTGCCACGCACGGAGCAGGATATTCCGATCGGCGTGGTCGGTATCGTCATGCTCGTGTGTTTCGTGCCGATCGGATTCTTGCTCGCGCACTTTGCCGTCATCAGCGGGCTGGGCGATCACACTGTTTTGCTGGTCATCAGCGGATTGATCTATGTCGTGCTGATGAGTTTTCTCGTCTCGGCTGTGTGCGGCTACATGGCGGGACTGATCGGTTCATCGAACAGTCCATTGTCGGGCATCGGCATTCTCGTCGTGATCGGCGCGTCGCTACTGCTCGTGGTTGGCGTCAAGGCATCGGCCGTGGGCAACGAGCAAGGACTCGTCGCGTTCGCGCTGTTCGTCACCGCCGTCGTCTTCGCCGTCGCCACCATCGCGAACAACAACTTGCAGGATTTGAAAACCGGGCAGCTCGTCGATGCCACACCGTCCAAGCAACAGTGGGCGCTCGTGATCGGCGTGATCGCCGGCGCGGCGGTCATTCCGCCGATTCTCGATCTGCTCAATCACGCCTACGGATTCACCGGCGCGCCGGGCGCGGTCGCGGGTCGCTCACTGGCCGCGCCGCAGGCGGGATTGATTTCCGCTCTTGCGCAAGGCGTGATCCAAAACAACATCAACTGGAATCTGATTTTGGTAGGCGCAGGCATCGGCGTTGCGATGATCATCGCGGATGAAGTACTGCGTCGCACGACCAAGTCCGCACATTTATCGCCGCTCGCCGTGGGACTCGGCATTTACTTGCCGACATCGAGCACGCTGATGGTCGTCGTCGGCGCCATCGCCGGACACATTTACGACAAGCGCGCCGAACGCGCGGCGAAACCGGAGTCGGCGAAACAGCTCGGCATCTTGCTCGCATCCGGCATGATCGTCGGCGAAGGATTGCTGGGTGTCGTGATCGCCGCCATCGTCGCGTTTTCCGGCAAGGATTTTCCGCTCGGTCTGGTCGGCGACGAATTTGCCGGCAACGCGGCGCTGTGGATCGGCGGTGTCGTATTCGTCGTCGCGATACTTGGGCTTTATCGCTGGGTCGAAGGCCTGAATCGTAAAGCCGTCGCGTAATTGAATCCAAAATTTTCGGAGAAACGTCATGAAATTCGTGATCGCCCTCGCGGCGCTTGTGGTCGTCACGTCGGCTTGCGAAGCGCAAGGGCCGCGGCCGATGGCAACCAAACCTGTTCTGGCGCGCGACTCGGGCAAACCGCATCCGTTCAACGTGCGCGATCTGGTGATGATGGACCGCGTCAGTGATCCGCAGTTGTCGCCGGACGGTAAACATGTGGCATTCCAAGTTCGCGAGACGGACTACGCCGGTAACAAAGGCGTGATGAGCATCTGGCTACTCGATCTGGACGATAAATCCGCGTCGCCTCAAAAGTTGGCCAAGAGCTACGTGGCGTCGAGCCCGCGCTGGTCGCCGGACGGCAAGTACATTTATTTTCTCGGCAAGCTCGCGCGCAGTGGCGGAAGCGTCAACCAAATTCTGCGGCTCGGGGTGAACGCGAAACCCGATGAGAAGGCCGAGCTTATCGCGCCCTATAGCGTCGACATCAACAATTTCAAATTGTCGCCCGACGGTAAGAAGATCGCGATGTCGATCGATGTGTCGCCGGATTGCGCTGCTCAGTTGTGCGCGTCCAAAGATGCCAATGGCGCCGCGACGACGACCGGTAGTGGCAAGCTCTACGACAAATTATTCGTGCGCCATTGGGACACGTGGTCCGATGGAAAACGTTCGCAACTTTTCATCGCCGACATCGACCCGGAAGCCGCGAAGAAAACGATGATTCCACTGCCGCGCTGGCTGACGAAAGGCATCGACGGCGATGTGCCTTCGAAACCGTTCGGCGACGAAGGCGAGTATTCGTTCTCACCCGACGGCAAGACACTTTATTTCGACGTGCGCATTGCGGGCACGACGGAGCCATGGTCGACGAATTTCGACATCTACTCGGTGCCCGCGGACGGATCGTCGGCCCCGCGGAATCTGACCGAAGCCAACCAGGCGTGGGATAGTGCGCCCGTCGCGTCCGCCGACGGCAAGACGCTGTACTACCTCGCCATGAAGCGGCCGACGTTCGAAGCCGATCGCTTCGCCATCATGGCGATGGATTTGGCCAGCGGCAAGATTCGCGAGGTCGATCCGGCCTGGGATCGCTCCGCCGGCAATGTGCAATTGGCTAAAAGTGGAAAAGTGCTCTACACGACGGCGGACGACAACGGCGATCACGCACTCTTCGCGATCGATATCGCGACCGGCAAGGCGAATCGGCTGAGCGGTCCAGGTCAGATCGAAGGATTCACCGTGGCGGGCGACGAAATCATCGCCGTTTCGAGCACGCTTAAAACCACCGCGGATTTGTTCCGGCTTAACAGCCGTGGCAAAGAGCCGACGCAGCTGACGCACTTCAACGCCGAGCATCTGGCGAAAACGCAGATGGGCGATTATGAATTCTTCAATTTCAAAGGGGCCGACGACGCCAACGTACAAGGCTATGTCGTCAAGCCGGTGAATTTCGATCCATCGAAGAAATATCCTGTCGCTTTCGTCATCCACGGCGGCCCGCAAGGCGCGATGACGAACGAGTTTCACTATCGCTGGAATCCGCAGACCTACGCAGGTAATGGCTTCGCCGTCGTTACCGTCAATTTCCACGGATCGACCGGCTACGGCCAGGCCTTCACCGACGAAATTTCCCGCGACTGGGGCGGTAAACCGCTCGAAGACTTGAAGAAGGGTTGGGCAGCCGCCCTGGAAAAGTATACTTTTCTCGACGCCAACCGCGCCTGTGCGCTCGGCGCATCGTATGGCGGATACATGATTTACTGGATCGCCGGCAACTGGCAGCAGCCGTGGAAATGCCTGGTCGATCACGACGGCGTTTTCGATACGCGCATGATGGGCTATTCCACCGAAGAACTCTGGTTCAACGAGTGGGAAAACGGCGGCACGCAGTGGGATCATCCGGAAAATTACGAGAAATTCAATCCGCTCGATCACGTGAAAGATTGGAGTGTGCCGATGCTTGTCATCCATAGCGCCAACGATTTCCGCATTCCTATCGATCAAGGCGTGGCGGCGTTCACAGCATTGCAGCGGCGCGGAATTCCCAGCGAATTTCTCACGTTCCCTGACGAAAATCACTGGGTTTTGAAACCTCAGAATAGTGTGATGTGGCACGACACCGTCAACCGTTGGCTGACGAAGTGGACGTCGCAATGAACGGGCGTTTTTGATTATTGCGACAAACGGCGTGGAGACGATCTCCGAACACCGCTGCTTCGGCGGCACGCAGGGTTTTTATCGACATTCATCGAGCGCTTGCGGACTGCCGATGCGCTTTGCGCTCTATCGCCCGCCGCACGCCGAGCGCACGACAGTGCCGGTGCTCTATTTCTTGTCCGGCCTCACGTGCACTGAAGAGAATTTCGTTGTCAAATCCGGCGCGCAGCGATTGGCGTCGGAGTTAGGCGTGATGCTCGTCGTACCGGATACGAGTCCGCGCAACACCGGTATCGAAGGCGAAGCCGAAACGATTTATTTCGGCGCCGGCGCCGGTCTATATCTGGATGCTACGCAGCCGCCGTGGTCGCGCTTTTTCCAAATGTATACTTATGTGACGCGCGAATTGCCGGAACTGATCGCCGCCCATTTTCCGGCCGACATGCGCCGCGAGAGCATCTTCGGCCATTCGATGGGTGGGCATGGCGCATTGACGATCGCGCTGAAAAATCCCGCGCGATTCCGCTCCGTTTCCGCGTTCGCGCCCATTTGTGCGCCGCTGCACAGCGAATGGGTATCGGTCGCGTTCGAGAAGTATCTCGGAACCGATCGTGACGCATGGAAAGCTTATGACGCGACGCAACTCGTCGCGCATCAACAATTACCGTTCGAGATTTTGATCGATCAAGGCACGAACGACGAATCCCTGCCAAACCTGAATCCGCAACTGTTCGTCGAGGCATGTCGACGCGCCGGTCAACCGCTGCGATTGCGCATGCAGCCCGGTTACGACCACAACTATTTTTTCATCAGCAGTTTCATCGAAGAACACATGCGCCATCATGCCGCGGCGCTGTACGCGTAATTACTCGATGAATTTTCCAGGCGGCTTCGGTCGCGTGGATTTCAGTGCGACGAACGTCGGCTCTTCCGCATCCAAGCGCAGGGCGATCAACTCGCCGCCCCACACGCAGCCGCCGTCGATAGCGTAAACGCCCACGCCGTGGAAGTAACCCAGCGTCGACCAGTGCCCGCACACCACGCGAATATCGCGCGGCATCATGCCCGGCACCTCGAACCACGGATAAAGCCCCGGTTTTTGCGATCCAGGCGGGCCTTTTTCGTTGTACGCGATGCGTCCGCGCACATCGCAGAAACGCATCCGCGTCATGACGTTGATCGCCGCGCGCAGACGATCGATGCCTTGCAAGCGAGGCGTCCAGCGATCAGGTTTATTGCCGAACATCGCTTTCAACAATCGGCCCGCACCTTCGCCATGTAAGCGCTGCTCGACCTCGCGCGCGATGCGCTCGGCGCGATCGGCCGACCAGCGCGGTGCGAGTCCGGCATGCACGAGCAGGAATTTCAGCGATCGATCGACGTGCAACAGAGGACGCTGACGCAACCAGTCGAGCAGTTCGTTTCGATCCGGCGCGAACAGGATTTCTCGCAGTTCGGGATTCACTTTGGCTTGATCTTCTTCGCTGCGCTCGGCGACCGCCAGCAACGACAAATCGTGATTGCCAAGCACGACGACCGTGCGTTCGCCGAGCGATCGTACCAGCCGCAATGTTTGCAGCGATTGCCCGCCGCGATTGACGAGATCGCCGCAGAACCAAATCGTATCTCGTTCGCGGTCGAATTTTATTTTTTCGAGCAGTTGGGACAATTCGTCGTAGCAACCCTGGATGTCGCCGATTGCCCAGACCGCCATCAGTGCACCGTCCGCGGAATGGAGAGCGTGAATTGCGCGATCGGCGCTTCGAAACGATGTCCGTCATCAGCCACCATCTGATAGCTGCCGCGCATCGTGCCGACCGATGTTTCGAGCACGGCGCCGGACGTGTAATTGAAATGTTCGCCCGGCCGCAACAGCGGCTGCTCACCGACCACGCCGTCGCCGCGCACTTCCTGAACCTTGCGATTGGCATCGGTGATGATCCAGTGCCGCGAAATCAAACGCGCCGCGACGCGGCCGACGTTGGCGATCGTGATCGTGTAAGCGAACACGAAGCGGTGATCGTCGGGTGCCGATTGATCGGAGATGAAGCGCGTTTGGACGGCAACATCGATGGAGTAAGTTTCTGCGTTCATCTTCCGATTGTCGGCCACGAGCGCTGATACGGCAAGTCGTTATTGTCGCGTGACGATCTTCGCGAGATTCACGAACGCCCGTGGCGCGAGCTGTTCGGCGCGCGCGCGCGGATCGATGCCGGCATCGACGAGATTCGCGGCGGTCGCGAATTCGGCAACGGAATTGGACATCGTCTTGCGGCGTTGACCGAATGCCGCGCGCACAATGTTGCCGAGTAATTTCCCGTCGACGTCCGGTAATTCGGCGGCGGGTAGCGGGACGAGCCGGACAATCGCGGAATCGACTTTCGGCGGCGGACGGAA
>CAZZWP010000015.1:39311-43315 GCA_964657965.1 uncultured Rudaea sp.
GTGCAATAACGCGTCGACGTGACAGCGCAGCTGCAGCATCACGCTGAGCCGCCCGTACGTTTTGCTGCCCGGCGGCGCGGCCATGCGATCGACGACTTCTTTCTGCAACATGAAATGCATGTCGTGGATGACGGCGGCGTGGTCGAGACAGTGAAAAAGTATAGGAGTGGAAATGTTGTACGGCAGGTTGCCGACGATGCGCAACGAGGAACCCGCGGCGAGCGCGGTGAAATCGACAGTCAGTACATCGGCGCTGATGATGTCGAGTTCGCCGACGCCGCGCGCTTTTTCGCGCAGTGGTTCGATCAAGTCGCGATCGAGTTCGATCGCCGTCATGCGCCCGGCCGCGCGCAACAACGGCAATGTCAGCGCACCTTCGCCCGGACCGATTTCGACGATGCGTTGGCCGCGTTGCGGCGAAATCAATTCGACGATGCGGCGCAAAATGCCTTGGTCATGCAGGAAGTGCTGACCGAACCGTTTGCGTGGGATGTGTGATTCCATCATTTCGCGACGGGCGGCGCAAAACTCGGTGGCGATGCGCGCAACTCGTCGAACAGCCAGTCGCGAAATAATTTCACCGCAGGTCGTTGCGCGTGATGATGCGGATAGACGAGGTAACACGTTTGCGGCGAAGGTATGCGCAGCTTGAACGGCGCGACGAGCGAGCCGTTTTTCAATTTCTGCACAGCCAGCGAGCCGCGTGCGAGCACCGCGCCACGTCCTTGAATGGCCGCCTGCAGCGCCAGTTCGGAATCGTTGAAGACGGGTCCGCGGCGCGGTTCGGGAATAGCGACACCGGCGGCTTCGAACCACGGCGTCCACGGCTGCACGCGGATGCGCAGCAACGGAATTCGCGCGAGATCGGCCGGCGTGCGGACGCGTGCGCTGCGACGAAGTTTCGGGCTCATCGTGGGGAATACTTCGTCGTCGAACAATTTTTCGGTCATCAGACCTTCGTAATTTCCGGAACCGAAGCGAATGGCGACATCGACGCCGTCGTTGCGAAAATCCGATAGCGACGCCGAACTTTCGAGACGCAAATCAATGTGCGGATAGCGATCGAGAAAGTCGCCAATTTTCAAAACCAGCCAGGCCGACGCGAACGACGGCAGGCAGCTGATCGTGATGGCGTTGCTGCTGTCGTTGCCGCGCACGCGTTCGACGGCGGCCGCGAGCGAATCGAGTGTGGCGCGCACATCGAGCGCGAGCTGGCGTCCCGTGTCGGTCGCGCGCATCGTGCGGCCGGCGCGTTCCAGCAAGCGCGTACCGAGCGATTCTTCGAGCGCGTGAATCTGATGACTCACTGCGCTATGCGTCAGATTCAATTCTTCCGCCGCACGCGTGTAGTTCTCATGTCGAACCGCCGCCTCAAGCACACGCAGCGAGCGCAGCGGAGGCAGGCGATGCCAGGGGTTCATTTGATTGATTCTTTCATTGTGAATTCCGCTCACAGTTCGGACGAGAAAATAACGATTTTCCGCGATTTGTGCCAGCGCTACGATGAGTCTTCGTCGAAGCGCGATGGTTTTTTTTTGGGACTTCCGTATGAAAGCGAAATCATGGATTCAGCTGATCGTCCTCGGCATGATCTGGGGCAGCTCGTTCCTTTTCCAGCGCATCACGGTACCGGTCGTCGGCGCCGGAATGACGGCGATGATCCGCGTCGCACTCGCCGCTCTCGTGCTTGCGATCGCGATCGCGATTTTGCGCCGTCCACTGCAGTGGCGCGAAAATTGGCGTAGCTACGTCACGATCGGTTCGATCAACGCAGGGTTGCCGTTTTTGTTGTTCGCCTTCGCGGCGCATTACCTGCCGGCGGGATATCTTGCCGTCCTCAACGCGACGGTTCCTTTTTTCACCGTGCTTACGGTATGGGTGAGCGGTCCAAGGCCCTCGGCGTCGAAATTAATTGGTGTCGTCGTCGGCATTCTCGGTATCGCGACGCTGGCGAGGTTTGGGACGGTTACGCTCACGTTGCCGACGATCGCCGCATTCGCTGCCGGATTGCTCGCCGCGGTGCTCTACGCCGTCGGCGCGCGCGCGGTGCGGGCTCGATTTGCCAACATAGATCCGCTGGTTGTCGCGTGCGGCAGCATGACGGGCACGCTCTTGCCGTTGATGCCGGTATCCGCCATTTCACCGCCGACGCAATTTCCTTCCGCGACCGTTATCTGGTCGCTGCTTGTCCTCGGCGTCATTTGCACCGGCCTGGCGTATGCACTGTTCTATCGCTTGATTCGCGAAGCCGGCAGCGAGCGCGCGGTGACAGTGACGTTCATCGTTCCACTATTCGCGCAACTGTGGGGTGCAATTTTCCTCGGCGAGGCGATCACGTGGGCGAGCGTTGCCGGATGCGGATTGGTGATGGTGGCACTGGCGCTAATTTTCGAGAAAGCGCCGCGTCTGAAGCCGCGTGCCGTGGCGTCGCCGGTCTGCGCCACGCAGCAATAGGCTCAGCCCGACGCCGCGACCATCTCGATTGCCATCTCGGTCGCGGCGATCATGCTTTCCGGAGCGGCACGACCGGTCCCTGCGAGCGAAAGCGCCGTGCCGTGATCGACCGACGTTCGGATGAATGGCAAGCCGAGCGTCACGTTGACGGAGTCGCCGAATCCCAATGCCTTGAGCACGGGCAAACCTTGATCGTGATACATCGCCAGATAGGCATCGACCTGTTCGCGTTTCGACGGAAGAAACGCGGTATCCGCCGATAGCGGCCCTTCGATCAGCAGCCCTTCCGAACGCAATGCGTTGATGGCGGGCGTGATGATTTCGATTTCTTCGTGACCGAGATATCCGTTTTCGCCCGCATGCGGATTCAATCCGAGCACGGCGATGCGTGGGCTATCGAATCCGAAGCGATGGCGCAAATCGTTGTACGTGATGCGCAGCGTCTGCACGAGGCCTTCGGGTGTGATCGCTTTCGGAACTTCCGCCAGCGGTAGATGCGTCGTCGCCAACACCACGCGCAAGCCGGGTGCGACGAGCATCATCGCGACGCGGCATTTGGCGCGGTTGGCGAGAAATTCGGTGTGACCGCGGAAAGAAATCCCGGCGTCGTTGATGATGGATTTCTGCACGGGTGCTGTGACTATGGCGTCGAATTCGCCTTCCAGACAGCCGTCGGTCGCGCGCGCGAGCGTGGCAACGACGTAAGGCGCGTTGCGCACATCGAGTTTGCCGGGAAAAATGGTCGTGGAAACGGGTAAATGTATACAACGCAGCGATCCGGGTGCGCGGTCGGCGATCCATTGGCCGTCGTCGTCGGCGATCTGCAATTCAATGCCGCGAGATTGTGCGGCGCGTTGCAGAACAGCGCGGTCGCCGATGGCGATGAGATCGGCGGACACGTCGCTCGCCGCCAGTGCGGCGACGATTTCAGGTCCGATGCCGGCCGGCTCGCCCAAGGTGATGGCGAGTCGCGGCAGCCACGGCTTTGCCGTGTTCACGGGTGTTTAGGGATTCGCCGTGCCGTTTTCGCCGCCGTTGTTGACGCCGGAAACAACACCGGTGAGGCGGTTGTCGACATACGCTTCACTGCGCACTTGATGCAGGAAGTTGTCGTATTCCTCTTCGGATTTGCGATTACGGATGACATCGCGCGCATGTTCGCGCTTCATCGTATCGGTCAAATCTTGCTGTCGCGTGGCGAGCCGCTGAATGATGTGCCACCCCGCATCGCTCTGGAATGGCTGCGAGATTTCCCCGTCCTTCAATGGCGCGAGCGCATTGGCAAGTTCCGGACCGTATTGATCGAGCTGGAACCAACCGAGGTCGCCGCCGCCTTGCGCGCTGTTGACGTCTTGCGAATATTTTTTGGCGAGCGGGGCGAAATCTTCGTGACCGTCGACGATGCGGTGGCGCAGGTCGGTAACGGTTTTGCGCGCATCGTCGCTCGAGGTCAACTCGCCGATTTTGATCATGATGTGGCGCGCGTTGTATTCGGTGACGACTTGCTTGGAATTGCTGCGTTTGTCGACGAGCTTGACGATGTGGAATCC
>CAZZWP010000016.1:0-41378 GCA_964657965.1 uncultured Rudaea sp.
AACAATGCGCGCGCGGCTTCCTGCTCGGCTTCGCTCTTGGCGGCGACCTGATCCTGCGTCATCACATTGAGCTGCCAGCCGGTGAGCTTGCTGGCCAGCCGTACGTTCTGACCACCGCGACCGATGGCCTGCGACAGTTTGTCTTCGGCAACCGCGATATCCATCGAATGCTTTTCTTCGTCGACGATGATCGACTGCACTTCCGCCGGCGCCATGCCGTTGATGACGAACTGCGCGGGATTATCGTTCCACAACACGATGTCGATGCGCTCGCCGTTCAATTCGTTCGACACGGCCTGCACGCGCGAACCGCGCATACCGATGCAGGCGCCGATCGGATCGGTACGATGATCGTGCGCGAGCACGGCAATCTTGGCGCGATCGCCCGCATCGCGCGCCGCAGCCTTGATCTCGACGAGATTCTGTCCGACTTCCGGCACTTCGAGCTTGAACAGCTCCATCATGAATTCTGGCGCCGTGCGCGAGACGAACAACTGCGGACCGCGCGGCTCCGGACGCACTTCATATAAATAGCCGCGCACGCGATCGCCGGCGCGGACCGCTTCGCGCGGAATCGCCTTGTCGCGCGGAATGTACGCTTCGGCATTGCCGCCGAGATCGAGATAGACGCTGCCGCGCTCGACGCGCTTGACGACGCCCGTGATCAACTCGCCGACGCGATCTTTGTACGCTTCGACGACCTGCGCGCGCTCCGCCTCGCGAACGCGCTGCACGATCACCTGTTTCGCGGCTTGCGCGGCGATGCGGCCGAAATCCGGATTCTCGATTTGTTCTTCGATGAATTCGCCGACCTGAATGTCCGCGCGTGTTTCCACCGCGTCCATCATGCGCACCTGGCGATCGGGCGATTCCATGACGACGTCGTCCGGCACCACTTCCCAGCGGCGGAAGGTTTCGTAATCGCCATTGTCGCGGTCGATGCTCACGCGCGCGGCGACATCTTCGTTGTTGTAGCGCTTCTTCGCCGCCGAGGCGAGCGCCGCTTCCATCGCATCGAAGATGACTTCTTTCGCGACGCCTTTTTCGTTGGCGACGGCGTCCACTACCAATAATAATTCTTTGCTCATCGTTTCAATCTCGCTGTCACTTTCTGTTTCAGCTCAGGTTTCAAGAATGTGGAAAAAGCTTATTTCTTGCCTTTTACCTTTTTACCTTTGTTCGCTTTCGCCTCGTCGCCGAAATCCGGCACGAGACGCGCCTTGTGTATGTTCGAATGCGCGATCCGCACCGGTTCGCCATCCTGTTCGATCGTCACGTCGTTGCCTGCCACGGCCACGATTTTTCCGTTGAAGCGCCGCCGCCCATTCACCGGCAGATTCACTTCCAGTTTCGCCGCGCTGCCGATGAAACGTTCAAAATGCTGCGTTGTATACAACGGCCGATCCAGACCCGGCGACGACACTTCGAGCGTATAGCGGCCGGCGATCGGATCGTTGACGTCGAGCGTCGCGGAAACCTCGCGGCTCACCACTTCGCAATCGTCGACGTTGATCTCACGCTCCGGCGACTCGATGTACACCCGCACCAGACTGTTGCCGTGCGACGGACTGTATTCGACGCCGAGACATTCCAGCCCCAGGCCGCGCACCACCGGTTTCAACAATTCGGTCAATCTCTCGTCGAGCATGTATAAATTTTCGAACGCCAAAAATGCAAAATGGGCACAAGGCCCATTCCATAGTCCGCCGTTGTCTCGCATCCAAACATCGGCAACGCGCGCAATCCTTGCGCTTCACGAAATGAGACCGGCAACACCGGTTTCAATCCGTGTCGAATAAAAAAGCCTCGTGGAGAGGCCGTCGACTGGTAGCGGGGGCAGGATTTGAACCTGCGACCTTCGGGTTATGAGCCCGACGAGCTGCCAGACTGCTCCACCCCGCATCAGGCGAACGCGAAGTTTAGCGGAGCGCGGCGGTCGCGCGCAACTTAATACTCCGTCTGCGCCAGGAATATGGCGGCGGGTTGCGCGATTTCAAACCCGTTTTCTAGATCAGGACGGCAAGCCGAACGCGCTGTAGCACCACGCTATCAGAGGCCCCCACAGCACGCCGAGAACGAGCAGCGCGACGCCATTGATCGACAACAGCCAGCGCAGCGGGAGATCTTTCGGCAACGCGAGCGGGCCGGTTTCGTTCGGCGCGTCGAAGTACATCACCTTGATGATGCGCAAATAATAGAACGCGCCGATGATCGCGAACACGATGGCGGCAATCGCCAGCCACCACAGGCCGGCATCGACGGCGGCTTTCAACACCATGAGCTTGGCGAAGAATCCGAACAGCGGCGGAATGCCGGATAACGACGCCATGATCAGCAGCATGATGAATGCGTACCACGGATTGCGCTGATTGAGACCTTTGAAATCGTCGATCTCTTCGGCTTCGAAACCGGCGTGCGAGAGAAGCAAAATCATACCGAAGGCCGCGGTCGTCATGATCGCGTACGAAATCGCATAGAACATGGCGGCTGCGTAGCCGGTCGGCGTTCCGTTGGCGATGCCGAGCAAAAGGAATCCGACGTGCGAAATCGTCGAATAGGCGAGCAATCGTTTGATGTTCGTCTGCGCGATCGCCACGACGTTGCCGATGGCGAGCGACGCGACGGCGAGTGCGGCGATCATCATGCGCCATTGCGGCGACAACTCACCGAGACCCGTTTCCAACAAACGATATGCCATTCCGAACGCGGCGATCTTCGGCGCCGATCCGACGAAAATCGTGACGGCTGTGGGCGAACCTTCGTAAACGTCCGGCAGCCACATGTGGAATGGCGCCGCGCCGAATTTGAAGCCGATGCCGACGACGAGGAATACGACGCCGAACGCAAGCAGCATCGAATGCGGATCGTTCGCCGCGAACGCGCCGACAGCGTGGATTTTCGCGAGATCGAGCGTGCCCGTCGCGCCGTAAATCATCGACATGCCGTACAGCAACAACCCCGACGCGAGCGCGCCCAGCACGAAATACTTCATCGCCGCTTCGGATGCCTGACCGGAATCGCGATTGATCGCGACGAGCGCGTACGTCGACAACGCGAATAGTTCGAGGCCGAGATACGCCATCACGAGATTACCGGCCGACACGAGCAGCATCATGCCGAGTGTGGCGAACAGACACAGCAAATAGTACTCGCCGATAAACAGACCGCGATCGACGAGATAGCGCCGCGCGTAAACGAAAACGGCTGCGGTGATGCCGAGAATGAAAACTTTGAGAATCGCCGCGATGCCGTCATGGATATACGCGCCGCTGAATGCCACTGCGATCGTGTTGTGATCGGCGAGGATCACGGCCATCGTCGCGATGACGGCGATGAGCGACAACCAATGCGTGATCGCACGCTGCGACGGCTTGATGAAAAGATCGATGAGCAGGATCGCGCACGTGGCGCCGAGCAGCACGTCCTCCGGCAGCATCAACCATAGATCGTGGATGTTGAAATTCATTCGATCAAACCTTCACGATCAGCAGGTGGTCGACAATGTGCTTCACGGACGCGTCCATCAGATGCGTCAGCGGCTCGGGCCAGATGCCGAAGAACAGCGTTCCCGCCGCGAATGCACCGAGCACCAGCGCTTCGCGCGCGTTGATGTCTTTCAGATGGGCGACGTGATCGTTCGTCACTTCGCCGAAGATCACACGCTTGACCAGCCACAACGTGTACGCCGCGCCGATGATGAGCGTGAACGCTGCGCCGGCCGCTACCCACGGATTGAGCTGGAAGCTCGACAGAATCACCATGAATTCGCCGACGAATCCGCTCGTGCCCGGCAAGCCACAGTTGGCCATCGAGAACAAAACCCAGAACGCGGCGAACCACGGCATCACGTTGGCGACGCCGCCGTAGTCCTTGATCATGCGGCTGTGCACGCGGTCGTAAAGAACGCCGACGCACGAGAACATCGCGCCCGACACGAAACCGTGCGAGATCATTTGCACCATCGCGCCGGAGACGCCGAGCTGCGCTCCGTCCGCGTTGTGGAATGTGCGCACCAACGCCGTGCTCAGGAAAATGCCGAGCGTCACGAAACCCATATGCGAGACGGATGAATACGCGATGAGCTTCTTCATGTCCTCCTGCACGAGTGCGACGAAGCCGACGTAGATCACGGCGATCAGCGACAGCGCCACGATAAGCCACGCGTATTCGAGACAGGCGTCCGGAACGATCGGCAGCGAGAACCGGATGAATCCGTAGCCGCCGATCTTCAGCATGATCGCGGCCAGGATGACGGAACCGCCAGTCGGCGCCTCGACGTGCGCGTCCGGCAACCAGGTGTGGACCGGCCACATCGGCACCTTGATCGCGAAGCCGAGCAGGAACGCGAAGAACAGCCACGATTGCTCGCTCGCCGTCAGTTTCAGGTTCTGAAAATCGAGCAGTTCCCAACTGTTGGCGTGCAGATAAAGATAGATGAGTCCGATCAGCATGAAGATCGAACCGAAGAACGTGTAGAGGAAGAACTTCAACGTGGCGTATACGCGGCGCGGTCCGCCCCAGATACCGATAATGATGAACATCGGGATCAGCATGCCTTCGAAGAACACGTAGAACAGCAGCGCGTCCATCGCGGCGAACACGCCGATCATCAAACCTTCGAGAACGAGAAACGCAGCGAGATATTGGCCAACTTTGTTGTGCACCGAATCCCACGCGCCGAGGATGACAAGGATCGTCGTGAACGTCGTGAGCAGGATCAGCGCGATGGAAATTCCGTCCGCGCCAAGATGGTAGTTGGCATTGATCGCCGGAATCCATTTGAGCGATTCGACGAATTGCATCGTGCCGGCCGAAGAATCGTAACCCGTGAACAGCGGAATGCTGACGACGAAGACAACAATCGACACCGCCAGCGCGAGCCAGCGCGCGGTGGTCGCGCGTTCGCCCGCGAGCGCGACGATGGCGCCGCCGATGATCGGCAACCAGATGCAGAGACTTAAAATCGGCCAGGAATTCATTATTGTTATTTAGACGTCCGGATTGTCGCGATCA
The DNA here is from genome assembly GCA_964657965.1 of uncultured Rudaea sp. Lineage (GTDB taxonomy): Bacteria > Pseudomonadota > Gammaproteobacteria > Xanthomonadales > Rhodanobacteraceae > Rudaea. The sequence goes on from CAZZWP010000016.1 coordinate 5,014, forward strand.
TGGATGCACCATCCACCACAGCCCGCCCATCAGCACGACGAGTCCGAGAATCATGGCGAACGCGTAGGTATACAAATAGCCCGACTGCACCCAGCGCACGACGCCGGCCACCCTGCCGACCGTCGCGGCCGAGCCGTCGATGATCACGTTGTCGATCACGCCGACGTCGCCGCCCTTCCACAAACCGCGGCCCAGCAGCAGTGAACCTTTCGCGAACACAGTCTGGTAAATCGGATCGAACCAGTATTTGCGATCGAGGATCGTCCAGATCGGATGGAAGGCTTTCTTGATTTTGTCGGCGAGCGACGGGTTGTATAGATAGATGTACGTCGAGACCGCGAACCCTGCGAACGCGAACCAGAACGGTGCGTGCAGGAAGCCGTCGAGCGTCGTCGCGCGCCAGCCGGAGAACGCGCCTTCCGCATGTTCGGGCGCGCGAATCGCTTCGCCGAAGAAATCGCCGTGCAGTATCGACTGCACCGTCATCGCGCCGATGATCAGCGACGGAATGGCAAGCAGGATTAGCGGCACAGTGACAACCCACGGTGATTCGTGCGGCGGATGTGCAAGGTGGCCGGGTTCGAGATGATCGTCGTGATGGCTCGAATCGGGTTCGTTATGCGTTTCGGCCGTGCCGTGCGCGCTCGCCTTCGCGGACTGATGCGACTTCGAACCATGCTCGTGTTCGACGACGAAACGTTCCTGACCGTGGAACGTGAGATACAGCAATCGGAAACTGTAGAGCGCCGTCACAAACACGCCGGCGAGCACGCAAAAATACGCGTAGCCCGATCCCCAACGCTGCGATTCCTGCACGGCGTCGATGATCGCGTCTTTGGAAAAGTAGCCCGACAGGCCAGGCATTCCGGTCAACGCCAGTGTGCCGATGATCATCGTGACGTACGTGATCGGCATGTAGCGGCGCAGACCGCCCATATAGCGCATGTCCTGCTCGTGATGCATGGCGATGATCACAGAACCCGCGCCCAAGAACAGCAGCGCCTTGAAGAACGCGTGCGTCATCAGATGAAAGATGCCGGCGCCGTACGCCGACACACCGAGCGCGACGGTCATATATCCCAATTGCGACAATGTGGAATAGGCGACAACGCGCTTGATATCGTTTTGCACGATGCCGATGAGGCCGGTGAAAAACGCCGTTGTCGCGCCGATGACGAGCACGGTGCTGAGTGCCGTATCCGACAATTCGAACAGCGGCGACATGCGCGCGACCATGAAGATGCCGGCCGTCACCATCGTCGCGGCGTGAATCAGCGCGGAGATCGGCGTCGGGCCTTCCATCGAATCCGGCAGCCACACGTGCAACGGGACTTGCGCGGACTTGCCCATCGCGCCGACGAAGAGACATAGACAAATCACGGTGGCGGCCGACCATGCATGATCCGGAATGATGTTCCATGTCACGCCATTCAATTTGTCGGTGGCACCGAACACCTGCGCGTAATCGAACGTATGGAAAACCAGCAGCACGCCCGCGATACCAAGCAGGAATCCGAAATCGCCGACGCGGTTGACGAGAAACGCTTTCATGTTCGCGAAAATCGCCGTCGGTTTCTTGAACCAGAATCCGATCAGCAGATAGGAAACGAGACCAACCGCTTCCCAGCCAAAGAATAGTTGCAGGAAGTTGTTGCTCATGACGAGCATCAGCATCGAGAACGTGAACAGCGCGATATAGCTGAAGAAGCGTTGATAACCCGGATCGTCGGCCATGTAGCCGATCGTGTAGATGTGCACCATTAGCGACACGAACGTGACGACGCACATCATCAACGCGGTAAGCCGGTCGATGAGAAATCCGACGTGCGCATCGATGCCGCCGACTTGGAACCAGGTATACAAATTCTGGTTGTACGTTTCCGCGCCGCCCCACACGAGTTGATACAACACGTAGAACGACAGCGCGCAACTCAGCGCGACACCGGCGATCGTCACCGAATGCGCGCCCGCGCGGCCGACCTGATTGCGGAAGATTCCGGCCACGATCGCACCCGCCAGCGGCGCCAGCGCGATGATCAATAAAATTGTCGAGTTCAAACTCATTCGACTTCCAATTTATTGCGTTTTGTTTTCTTGTCATTCCAGCGAAAGCTGGAATCCAGCTTTGCACCTAAAACTTAGAACTGGATCCCAGCTTTCGCTGGGATGACAGCGTTTATCCTTTCATCGAATCCAGTTCGCCCACGTTGATCGTCGCGCGGTTGCGGAACAACACCACGAGAATCGCCAGGCCGATCGCCGATTCCGCCGCAGCCACGGTCAAAATGAAGAACACGAATACCTGCCCGCCCGCGTCGCCGAGGAAACGCGAGAACGCGATGAAGTTCATGTTCACCGATAGCAGCATCAGTTCGATCGCCATCAACAGCACGATCATGTTCTTGCGGTTGATGAAAATACCGGCGACGGAAATGCAGAACACGATCGTCGACAGCACGATGTAATGAGCGAGCGTCATGGCGTCGCCTCCGGCGCGGGAGCGGGCGGCGTCGAGCTCACCATCTTCACGATGCGGATGCGATCGCGCGCCTGCACGGCGACCTGATTCGACGGATTCTGATAGCGCGTGCCGACGCGCTTGCGCAACGTGAGCATCACGGCGGCGATGACGGCCACCGTCAAAATCAGCGCAGCGACTTCGAACGGCAATAGATACTGCGTGAATAATGCTTGGCCGAGCCACGCCGTGTTCGACGCGCCCGCAGGATCCGCAGGCGGCGCCGTGAACGACATCGACTTGATGCCCATCAACGCGAGCATTTCGACGAGCATGACGACGGCTACGATCAATCCGATCGGCAAATACCGGATGAACCCTTCGCGCAGCGGTTCGATCTTGATATCAAGCATCATCACGACGAACAGGAACAGCACCATCACCGCGCCGACGTAGACGAGCACGAGCGCGACCGCCAGAAATTCCGCTTGCAACAACAGCCACAACGCGGCCGTCGTGAAGAAACACAGCACGAGCAGCAACGCCGCGTGCACGGAATTCTTCACGCTGATCACGCCGACGGCCGACACCACCAGCACAGCGGCGAAGGCGTAGAACAGAATCAATGTCCAGGGCAGATCCATCGCGCGTCCTTCAGCGGTACGGCGCGTCTTGCGCGCGCGCCGCCGCTATCAAAGTTTCGAACCGGTCGCCGATGGCGAGCAGTTGTTGTTTGTTGACGATGTTCTCGCCGCGCTTCTCGAAGTGATATTCGTGGACGTTCGTCTCCACGATCGAGTCGACCGGACAGCTCTCTTCGCAAAATCCGCAATAGATGCACTTGAACAGATCGATGTCATAGCGTGTCGTGCGGCGCGTGCCGTCGGCGCGCTGTTCGGAATCGATCGTGATCGCCAGCGCGGGACACACGGCTTCGCACAATTTGCACGCGATGCACCGTTCCTCGCCGTTCGGATAGCGGCGCAGCGCGTGCAATCCGCGGAAACGATTCGACTGCGGAATCTTCTCCATCGGATAACGCATCGTGTATTTCTTTTTCCACATGTACTTCATCGTCAAGCCGAGCCCTTGGAACAGCTCCAGCAACAGAAGACTCTTGAAGTAATTCGCAACGCGGTTCATGCGCCTGCTCCCGTAGCGGCTGGGCCGACGACGCCGTAGTACGCCATGCAGCCCGTCACGAACAGCCAGAAAAGTCCGAGCGGGATGAAGATTTTCCAGCCGAGACGCATGATCTGGTCGTAGCGATAGCGCGGAAACGCAGCGCGGAACCAGAGATAAAAGAAAGCAAAGACGAAGACTTTCGCGAACAGCCAAATCCAACTCGGCGTGCTCAGCAGCGGCACATTCCACGATTCGGGCAACGGCGCACCCCATCCGCCAAGGAACAGCGTGGCGGCGAGGAACGAAATCAAAATCATGTTCGCGTATTCGGTGAGGAAGAACACGGCGAACGGCGCGCCCGAATATTCGACGTGGAAGCCGGCCACGATTTCCGATTCGCCTTCAGCGACGTCGAACGGCGCGCGGTTCGTTTCCGCCACGCCGGACACGAAGTAGATAACGAACATCGGCAGCAGCGGAATAAAGAACCAACTCGCCAAGCCGTGCGCCTGTTGTGCGCGCACGATGTCCGACAAATTCAAACTGCCCGCGCAAATCAAAACGCCGACGAGCGAAATGCCCATCGCGATTTCATAACTGACGACTTGCGCGGCCGAACGCATCGCGCCGAGAAACGCGTATTTCGAATTCGACGACCAGCCTGCGAGGATGATGCCGTACACGCCCATCGATGTCATCGCGAGCAGATAGAGCAACCCGGCGTTGACGTCCGCGAGCACGGCTTTCTGCGAGAACGGAATGACGGCCCACGCGGCGAATGCGGGAACGAGTGCGATCAACGGCGCGATGATGAAAAGCAACTTGCTCGACTGCGAAGGAACCAGATATTCCTTGAACAAGAGCTTGAACACGTCCGCGAATGTTTGCGCCAATCCGGCTGGACCGACGCTGTTTGGCCCCATGCGCACGTGCATCCAGCCCAGCACTTTGCGTTCCCACCACACGTACAGTGCGACGGAGAGAATCACCGGCACGGCGATACAAAGAATGCAGATGACCAGCCAGATCAACAAGCCGATGACGCCGAAGCTCAGCAGCCATTCGTGGAAGGACGCGATCACGCCGTCGCCCTCGCCACGTTGATGATGGAACCACTCGGCGGCAGCGCTTTGGTTGGCGACCACGTCGATTCGATCCAGGCCGATCCGCGCGGCACGGCGCGCGTGACGATGACCGGCAATGTCGTTTCGACATCGCCCGCACTGACTTTTGCTTGCGCGTCGCCGGAAATGCCGAGCGCGAGCGCGTCTTCCGGATGCAGCCCGACAGCGGCGTGGCCCGTCAACAGATGTGATTGCAACGACTTCGCGCGACGCACGACGGCATCCGCACGATAGATCGGCACCGTGGCGACGCGAACGAAACTGCCCTGACCGCGATTGATATCCGGACGCTGCAACGGCTTCGCATCACTCTTGGCAGCGATAGATTTCTCGGCGAGTTGTGCCTTCACCTTGGCGTGGACTTCGCCCAATTCGGTGAACGCGAAATCGTCCAGTCCGAGCTGCGAGCCGAGCGCGCGCAACACGCGCCAGCCTTCGCGCGCGTCGCCCGGCAACTTCGATCCGGCGGCGGCGGATTGCGATGTGCCATCGACATTGACGTACGTGCCGTTGATTTCCGGCGCGAGGCCGATCGGCAACACTGCGTCGGCGGTGCGCTTCACGCTATTGCAGGCGTACGCGCCGATGTAGACGCAGAACTCGGCGTTGTCGCGCGCGGCATCGAACGCTTTTCCATCCGACACGTCAGCGGTTCCGGCGTGATAGACGATTAGATTCTTCGGCGGCTGAGCGAGCATCTGCGCGGCATTCTTTCCGCCGGACTGCGGCACTACGCCAACCCGCGCGAGACCGACATCGTTCGCGCCCGACGCCACTTCATTGAACGCCGAGTTCGTCGCGGACGCGAATTGGCGCGCGAGCGAACGCAACTGCGACGCGGCTGGATGCTGAGATGCGATATCGCCGAAGACGACGACCGATGACGGCGCATCGCTCAACGCCTTGATCAAAGCGCGCTGATTGTCGTCGACCCCGCCCGACGAACCGTTCGTCAGCGCCGACAGTTCGTCGATCATCGACCACACGTCGACGATGCGTTTGCCCGCGAGCTGGAAATTGAAATCGAAGTCGATCGGATTGATCGCGTAAACCTTCGCGCCCTTTTTCCACGCCTTGCGGATGCGATGCGACAACAACGGCTGTTCGTGCCGCGTGTTCGATCCGACGATGAGAATGGCGTTCGCTTTCTCGATGTCGGCGAGCGGCATCTCGAACGTCGGTCCTGCCGTTCCGTCGGAGAAATCGAGCGTGCGCAAGCGGTGATCGATGTTGTCGCTGCCGAGCGCGCGCACAATCTTGCCGAGCAGATAACCTTCTTCGCTCGACGTCAGCGGCGCCACGAGCGCGCCGACATCGGAGCCGGCTTTTTCCAGGTGCTGCGCGACGAACGAAATCGCTTCTTCCCACGTCGTTTCGACGAGCTCGCCGTCCTTGCGGATCATCGGCGTCTTGGCGCGATCGTCGGAATACAAACCCTGATGCGAATAGCGGTCGCGGTCGGACAGCCAGCATTCGTTGATCGATTCGTTGTCGCGCGGCACGGTACGCAGCACATCGCCGCGACGCGTATGCATCCAGAGATTCGAGCCGAGCGCATCGTGATAACCGATCGATTCGCGCGCGATCAATTCCCACGCGCGCGCCTTGAAACGAAACACCTTGTTCGTCAGCGCGCCGACCGGACACACGTCGATGATGTTGCCGCCGAGTTCACTGTCGATCGTTTTGCCGATATACGTGCCGATCTCGAGCAGCTCGCCGCGGCCCATGCCGCCCAGTTCCGGCGAACCGGCCACTTCGGTCATGAAGCGGACGCAGCGCGTGCATTGAATGCAGCGCGTCATGTCGGTGGAAATCAGCGGACCGAGGTTTTCGTCGGGGATGACGCGTTTGCGTTCGGCGAAGCGCGACACCGAACGGCCGTAGCCCATCGACATGTCTTGCAGCTCGCACTCGCCGCCCTGATCGCAGATCGGGCAATCGAGCGGATGATTGATGAGCAGAAATTCCATCACGTTGCGCTGCGCGGACAGCGCGCGCTGCGATTGCGTGAAAACTTTCATGCCTTCCATCACCGGCGTGGCGCACGCCGGTTGCGGTTTCGGCACGGGCTTGCCGCCCATTTCTGTTTCGACCATGCACATGCGGCAGTTGGCGGCGATCGGCAGTTTGTCGTGATAGCAGAAACGCGGGATCGGAATGCCGGCCTTGTCGGCCGCCTGGATGATCATCGAGTTCTTCGGCACCTGCAGTTTCTTGCCGTCGATTTCGATGTTGACGAAATCGGGCGGCGCCGCGGGCGCGGTTGGTTGCGCACTCATGCTGCAACTCCGATCGGCGCGTCAACGATGCTGCGTTTGTTCGCGACGAAATATTCAAACTCATACCAGAAATGGCGCAGGAAACCTTGCACCGGCCACGCCGCGGCTTCGCCGAACGCGCAGATGGTGTGACCTTCGATTTGTCCGGCGGCTTGCTTGAGCATCTCGACATCCTGCATCGTCGCGTTGCCTTCGACGATGCGCGTCAACACGCGATACATCCAACCCGTTCCTTCGCGACACGGTGTGCATTGCCCGCACGATTCGGCGAAATAGAACCGCGCGATGCGGCGGCAGGCTTTGACCATGCACGTGGTGTCGTCCATCACGATGACGGCGCCTGAGCCGAGACCCGAACCCGCTTTCTGCAGCGCGTCGTAGTCCATCGTGAGGTTCATCATCGTGTCGCCGGGCAACACCGGCATCGACGAGCCGCCCGGAATCACGGCCTTCAATTTATTGCCGCCGCGCACGCCGCCCGCCATCGCGAGCAGATCGGAAAACGGTGTGCCCAGCTTGATTTCGTAATTGCCGGGTTTGTTGACGTGCCCCGACACGGAGAAAATTTTCGGACCGCCGTTGTTCGGCTTGCCCTGATTCAAGAACCACTCCGCGCCTTTGCGCAGAATCGCCGGCACCGACGCGTACGTTTCGGTGTTGTTGATCGTCGTCGGCTTGCCGTACAAGCCGAAACCGGCCGGAAACGGCGGCTTGAAGCGCGGCTGACCTTTCTTGCCTTCGAGCGATTCCATCAGCGCCGTTTCTTCGCCGCAGATGTAGGCGCCTGCGCCGAGCGCGTTGTAGATGTCGACGTCGATGCCGCTACCCTGCACGTTCTTGCCCAACAAACCGGCGTCGTACGCTTCCTTCAACGCCAGTTCGCAATGCTCGAACGGCTCGTGATGGAATTCGCCGCGCAGGTAGTTGTAGGCGACGGTCGAGCCGGTCGCGTAACACGCGATCGCCATGCCTTCGATCACCGCGTGCGGATTGAAGCGCAGGATGTCGCGGTCTTTGCACGTGCCCGGTTCGGATTCGTCCGAATTGCACAAAATATACTTCTGCATCGTGCCTTTCGGCATGAACGACCATTTCAGACCGGTCGGAAATCCCGCGCCGCCGCGGCCGCGCAGCGAGCTTTTTTTCAGTTCGTCGATGATCGTCGCAGGATCGGGTTTCTCGGCGAGAATTTTTTTCCATGCCCGATAGCCATCGGCTTTCAGATAGCTGTCCATCGACCACGGTGTGTCGTAGTGCAGCGTCGTGTAAACGACCTGATGTTCCTGGGGTGCGGGACCGACACTCATTTCAATTCATCCAGAATCTGATCGACTTTTTCCATCGTCAGATGTTCGTGGTAATGACCGTTGACGACCATCATCGGCGCACCGGCACACGCGGCGAGACATTCTTCTTCCGGTTTGAGATAGACACGGCCGTCCGGCGTGCTTTCGCCGACCTTGACGCCGAGCTTCTTCTCGCAATGACGCACGATGTCTTCGCCGCCGTTGAGCCAGCAACTTATATTGGTGCAAATGGCGACGTTGTTGCGTCCGACCGGTTTGGTTTCGAACATCGAATAAAACGTCGCAACTTCGTACGCCCAGATCGCCGGCAGTTCGAGATACTTCGCGACCGCCGTGATCAATTCATCGGTGAGGTAGCCGGTGTTCTGTTCTTGCGCGACGAACAATCCCTGGATCAGCGCCGAACGTTTGCGATCGGGCGGAAACTTGGAAACCCAATGATCGATGTGTTCGCGCGTATGCGCGGTGAGCACCGCCATCGGATCGATGTCTTTGACTTCGGCGTAGTGTCCAGTCGCTTTCATCGTTCGAATAATCCTCAGCGATCTATTTCGCCGAACACGACGTCGTACGTGCCGATCATCGCCACGACGTCTGGCAACATGTGGCCGCGGACGATGGCGTCCATCGACGACAGATGCGCGAAACCCGGCGCGCGCAGGTGCACGCGAAACGGTTTGTTCGCTCCATCCGAAATCAGATAGCAGCCGAACTCGCCTTTCGGCGCCTCGACGGCGCAATACGTCTCGCCCGCCGGCACGCTGTAGCCTTCGGTGAACAGTTTGAAGTGATGGATCAGCGCTTCCATGTCGTCTTTCATTTCCGTACGACTGGGAGGCGTGACTTTATAGTTGCGGATCATCACCGGACCCGGATTCGCCTTCAGCCACTGCACGCATTGTTTGATGATGCGGTTCGACTGACGCATTTCCTCGACCCGCACGAGATAGCGGTCGTAGCAATCGCCGGTGACACCGACCGGAATATCGAAATCCATCTTGTCGTACATCGCGTACGGCTGTTTTTTGCGCAAATCCCACTCGATGCCCGAGCCGCGCAGCATGGGACCGGTCATGCCCCAACCGAGTGCCTGCTCGGGCGAGACGACGCCGATACCGACCGTGCGCTGTTTCCAGATGCGATTGTTCGTGAGCAGCGTTTCGTATTCGTCGACGCGATTCGGAAAATCGTTCGTGAAATGTTCGAGGTAATCGAGCATCGAACCTTCGCGCCACGAATTGCGTTGTTTGAGATCGTCGCCTTTGTGCCAGCGCGATTCTTTATATTGCGGCATGCGATCGGGCAAGTCGCGATAGACGCCGCCGGGCCGGTAATACGTGGCGTGCATGCGCGCACCGCTGACGGCTTCGTAGCAGTCCATCAATTCTTCGCGCTCGCGGAATGCGTACAGGAATACGGCCATCGCACCGAGATCGAGCGCATTCGAGCCGATCCACATCAGGTGATTCAGGATGCGCGTGATTTCGTCGAACATCGTACGGATGTATTGCGCACGTTCCGGCGCTTGGACACCGAGCAATTTTTCGATGGCGAGCACGTACGCGTGTTCGTTGCACATCATCGAGACGTAGTCGAGACGGTCCATATAGCCGATCGACTGATTGAACGGTTTCGACTCGGCAAGTTTTTCCGTGCCGCGATGGAGCAGGCCGATATGCGGATCGGCGCGCTGGATGACTTCGCCGTCGAGTTCGAGTACGAGGCGCAGCACGCCGTGCGCCGCGGGATGTTGCGGCCCGAAGTTGATCGTATAGTTTTTAATTTCTTGCATTTCTATACTTCTCTACTTCTCGATGTGCACCTGGCCGGAGCGGGCGCCCTGCTCCGCTTGGGCCTGGTTGTAGCGTGAATCGTCGCGCACGGTGCGCGGCACCAGCACACGCGGCACGACCGATGTCACCGGTTCGTAGATCACGCGCTGCGCGACTTCGTCGTAGTGCACTTCGACATTGCCGATCAGCGGGAAATCCTTGCGGAACGGATGGCCGACGAACCCGTAGTCGGTAAGGATGCGGCGCAAATCCGGATGGCCTTCGAACAGGATGCCGAACAAATCGAACGCTTCGCGTTCGAACCAGTTGGCGCCGGGCCAGATGCTCGTGAACGACGGCACGACGGGAAACGCGTCGTCCTGGCAATACGCGCGAAGTCGAACGCGCAGATTGTTTTTCACCGACGCCAACTGCACGACGACGGCGAAACGTTTGTGCCCGACGGCGGGACGCGGACGGTCCGCCCAATCGAAGCGTCCGGCGCTTTCGCCTTCCACGCCGCGCGAGAAGCCGGTCGACGTGACGTCGCTCGTATCCCACTCGACCTGGCCGTAACTCAGATAATCGACACCGGCGACATCGATCAGTTGCTCGAAATGAAACTCGTCCGAATCGTGCAGCGCGCGGCCGACCGCGAGCCAGTTCTCAGGCAAGATGTCGAGCGTCGTCTCGCCTTCCCACTCGTGGACGGCGGCGATCTTGTCGGCGAGACGCGCAGACACGCGCTGCGCGAGTGTGGCGGCCGCGTCGGTCATGCGATCTGCTTCGCGGGCAGTTGGCTAGGACTTTTCTTGTTGCCGATCGATTCGGTGCGGCGGATTTTTTTCTGCAACTGAAGGATGCCGTAGATCAACGCTTCTGCCGTCGGCGGGCAGCCGGGTACATAAATATCGACAGGAACGATGCGATCGCAACCGCGCACGACGGCGTAGGAATAATGGTAGTAGCCGCCGCCGTTCGCGCACGAGCCCATCGAAATGACCCACTTCGGATCGGGCATCTGGTCGTAGACGCGTCGGAGTGCCGGCGCCATCTTGTTGACGAGCGTGCCGGCCACGATCATCACATCGGATTGGCGCGGACTGGGGCGAAACACGACACCGTAGCGATCCAGATCGAGACGCGCGGCGCCCGCATGCATCATCTCGACGGCGCAGCAGGCAAGACCGAACGTCATCGGCCACATCGAACCGGTACGCGCCCAGTTCAGCAATGTATCGGCGCTGGTGGTGAGGAAGCCGCGCTGCGTCAGCGGATTGTCGCCGGCGGGACGCAAGATATCTTCGACCGGACCGAACGGGACCGGGTTATAGAACAACCCTTTCTCTACGCGCGTGTCGGTCGGACCGCCGGAATTGATCACTCCCATTCCAGCGCTCCCTTCTTCCAGCAGTATACAAATCCCAAAAGCAGCAAAAGCAAGAATGTCGCCATTTCATACAAAGCGACCACGCCGATTTGCCGGAACACGACGGCCCACGGAAACAGGAACGCGATTTCGAGATCGAAAATGATGAACAGGATCGCGATGAGGTAATAGCGCACGTCGAATTTCATGCGCGCGTCTTCGAAGGCTTCGAAGCCGCATTCGTAGGGACGTGCTTTCTCGGGATTGTCCGTTTTATGCGGACCGATGAGGTAGCCGATCGACAACAGCGCCACACCGATGCCGCCGGCAACAAACAAAAACAGGAGAATCGGCAGGTATTGGGTGAGCACGAAGTGCGATCCCTCGACAAAAAATCACGGCAATCAGCGAGCACGCAATTTTCTCACGCGAGCGCTTCATTGCGCAATGCGGCATAAATTCTCAAGGCCTGGTTCGAGGGCGATTACAAATTGTTCATCGACGCAAATTCGGGCACAAAAAAAAGCCCGCCGAAGCGAGCTTTCAAACGATGGTGCCCAAGAGAGGACTCGAACCTCCACGACTTACGTCGCTACCACCTCAAGGTAGTGCGTCTACCAATTCCGCCACCTGGGCTGATGCGTGAATTCTAATTCTTTTCGGGTGGCGATTTCCCGCCGCCGGATTTCTTCTCGTCATTTTTCTTCGCTGGCGCGGGAGCCGGCGCCGACTTGCTGGACGCCGCGGCTGGAGCCGGCGTCGGCGCAGGCGTGTCGCTCGAATTCGTCGTGGGTGCGGGTGTTGCCGCCGGTGGCGCGACCGGCACATCGGATTTTGCCGGCGACGTCGCCGCGTCAGGCGCCTTCGGCGGTTCCGGTGTGGCGTATCCGCTCATCACGCCGAGATCGTTGTCCGATTTGGCTGCCGTGGGATGCAAGTAGATTCCCATCAACAGACTGAGCAGGAAGAAAATTCCCGCCAGGATTGCGGTGCCGCGCGAAAGAAAGTTCGCCGCGCCACGCGCGCCGAATACCGTGGCCGATGCGCCGCCGCCGAAACCGGAGCCGGCTTGCGCGCCCGCGCCGCGTTGCAGGAGGATCAGCGCGATCATCGCCACCGCGACGAGCACATAGATAACGTTGAATACGGTCAATATCATTTTTCGTTCCGATCTATCAGGATTGCGCCGCTGCGCAGATCGCGAGGAAGTCATCCGCGACCAACGACGCGCCGCCGATCAGGCCGCCGTCGATATCTGGCTGGCCGAACAGCCCGGCGGCACTGTCGGGCTTCACGCTGCCGCCATACAGGATGCGTAGCGAGCCCGCGAGTGTAGCATTTTTGCGCGCAAGGCTGCCACGGATGTGCGCGTGAACGGCCTGCGCCTGCTCCGGCGTCGCCACTCGGCCGGTTCCGATGGCCCAGACAGGCTCGTACGCGATCACAGCCGTTCCGAAGGCTTCGATACCGCATCGTTCGAGAACCGCGTTGATTTGCAAACCGATTATCGATTCGGTGGTGCCGGATTCGCGCTGCTCAAGCGTTTCGCCGACGCAGAGGATCGGCGTGAGACCGGCCTCGCGCGCGACATCGAATTTGGCGGCCACCAATTCATTGGATTCGTCGTGATACTGACGCCGTTCGGAATGACCGACGAGAACGAAACGGCAACCCACATCGACCAGCATCTCCGCACTGACCTCGCCGGTGTAAGCGCCGCGGCAGCGCTCGCTGACGTCTTGCGCGCCGAACGCGACACCACTGGCTTCGTATTTCTCGATCAATTCGCCGAGATAGGGAAAAGGCGGAAGAACGGCGACGTCCGCAGTGCGCGGCAATGACGCGGCCAATTTACCGACGAGCAATGTGGCCATCGCGCGCGAGCCGTGCATTTTCCAGTTACCGGCGACGAGTTTGCGGCGCATGCGTCGATCCGACTTCGACAGAAGGGCGGCGAGCATAACGACGCGGGCCTCGCAACGCAACGCGCTAGAATCGTGGCATGAACGGCAACGTCTCGCGCGGACATTGGGCATTGGTGACCGGTGCATCCGCAGGAATCGGTGCGGCATTCGCACGCGAACTCGCGGCGCGGGGGAACTCGCTGGTTTTGACCGCGCGACGGCTCGATCGTCTTGAAGCGCTGGCGTCCGAATTGCGCGAGAAATATTCTGTGCGTGTCGAATGCATCGTGGCGGATCTCGCGGATCCCGCCGCGCCAACGCAAGTGTGCGGCGCCATCGCGCAGCGCGGCATCGCGATCGATATCCTGATCAACAACGCGGGCTACGGCGTTCCGGGAAGTTTTCTCACGCCGGCATGGTCGACGCATGCCGATTTCATCCAGGTGCTGATGACGGCGCCTTGTGAACTTGTATACAAATTACTGCCCGGTATGCGGGCGCGGCGATTTGGGCGCATCGTGAATATCGCGTCGCTGGCCGGTCTGGTCCCGGGCTCGGCCGGCCATACGCTGTATGCGGCATCGAAGGCGTTCCTGATCAAATTCTCGCAATCGCTTGCGCTGGAAAATTCCGCGTGCGGCGTGAACGTAGGCGCGGTATGTCCAGGCTTCACCTACTCCGAATTCCACGATGTCGTCGGCACGCGCAAGATCGTTTCGACTATGCCGTCGTGGATGTGGTCGCGCGCGGACGACGTGGCGCGAGCGGGAATCGACGCAGTAGAACGCGGCGAGGTTGTCTACGTCACGGGGCGAATAAACCGGATCATCAAGTCGATGACGAAACTGGTTCCCGACAAACTGGCGTTGCGCGCCATGCAAAGACAATCGCGGAAATTTCGCAACGACGATTCTAATCGCTGAGATTCGTGTGCGGCGTCCAGTAGAGGTCTTTCAGATCAACTTGATCTCGCGCAATCGTTCTTGCAGATACTCGTGCGCCGTGATCGAATTTTCATAACGCAGCGGATTGTCCGGCGTCACGCAGGATGCCAGCGGTTTCAGTTCGACGTCGGGATTCGGGTGCAAAAAGAAAGGCACGGAATAACGTGGTTTGCGCGCCTGCTCGCCCGGCGGATTCGTCACGCGGTGCGTTGTCGACGGATAGACGTGATTGGTGAGCCGTTGCATCATGTCGCCGATGTTGACGACGATGGTATCGGCCTCGGCCGTGAACGGAACCCATTCGCCCTTGCGCGATTTGACTTCCAAACCGGCCGCGCTCGCGCCGACGAGTAACGTGATGAAATTGATGTCCTCGTGCGCGCCGGCGCGGACGTTCGGAATGTTTTCCGACGTGATCGGCGGATAGTGAATCGGACGCAAAATCGAATTGCCGACGTTCGTTTTATCGTCGAAGAAATGTTCGGGCAGGTCGATATGCAACGCGAGCGCGCGCAGTACGCGCGAGCCCAGATGATCGAGCGCGTCGTAAAGCGCATAGCCGTGCTCATGAAATGCCTGGATTTCGCGCGGCCAAACATTCGGTGGCATGACATCGGCGTATTTCGAATCGCGCGGCAGCTCGCGGCCGATATGCCAAAATTCTTTTAGATCGGCATATTTCGAATCCTTCGCCGTCTCGACGCCGAATGGTGTGTAACCGCGTGCGCCACCGGTTCCTTTCAAGTGGTAATGCATCTTTACGTCGGTGGGCAGCGCGAAGAAACGCGTGAACACGTCGTACGCACCATCGATCAGCGCTTGCTCGATGCCATGGCCGCGGATGCCGGCAAATCCCCATTCGCGATAAGCGGCGCCGAGTTCGGCGACGAAGGCGTCGCGGTCACTGTCGTAACGCCGGATATCTAACGTCGGAATGTTCATGAGCGGATAATAATACGCGTGCGCAGTCGGATGACACACCCGTCACTGCGTCTCGCCGATTAGCCCGCCGCCTTCACGGCCGCCGCTAACGAATCGGCAAGCCGACGAACTTCGTTCAGATCTTCGCCCTCCACCGTCACGCGAATCAGCGGTTCCGTGCCGGATGCCCGAAGAACAACGCGTCCCCGACCGCGCAACGTCTCCTCGACATGTGCTCGCGCTTTTTGCACCACGTCATTCAGCAATAAGGCCGCGCCGGCAACGCTCGGCAAATTGATCGTCACTTGCGAGACGCGCCGCACGCTGGATCGTGCGTGCGCAAGCGAAATACCTAGACGCCTCAGCGCATCGAGAACGAGTAGCGCACTGACAATCCCATCCCCTGTCGGACAGACGTCGAGCGCGAGCAAATGCCCCGACGCTTCGCCACCGAGCACACCGCCGCGCTGTTTGAGCTGCTGCAATACATAACGATCGCCCACACTGGCGCGAACGAATTCGACGCCGAGATCGCTGATCGCTTTTTCGACGCCGAAGTTCGTCATCAATGTGCCGACAATCGGTCCACGCAGCACGCCGCGTCGATGACGATCGCTCGCGAGCACGTAGAGCAAATCGTCGCCGTCGGCGAGCAAGCCGTGTTCGTCGACCATTTGCAGTCGATCGCCGTCGCCGTCGAACGCGATGCCGATGTGCGCGCGATGTTCGAGTACCGCCGCTTGCAATGCTTGCGGATGCGTCGCGCCGCAATCGCGATTGATGTTCAAGCCGTCCGGTTTGACGCCGATGGCGCGCACGTCGGCGCCCAACGCGGTGAACAATTCGGGGGCGATGTGATACGTCGCGCCGTTCGCGCAGTCGAGCACGATGCGCAGATCGGAAAGATCCAGACCCGGCACCGTCGAACGACAAAATTCGGCATAACGTTGGGCGGCATCGTCGACGCGCGCGGCCTTGCCGATGCCATCGGATGTTTGCGAGGGCGCGTGCGCGTCGATTTCGCGTTCGATGGCGAGTTCGGTTTCGTCGGCGAGTTTTTCGCCGTTGCCATCGAAGAATTTGATGCCGTTGTCCCAATACGGATTGTGCGAAGCGCTGATGACGATACCCGCGCTCGCGCCGATTTGTCGTGTGAGAAATGCGACCGCCGGCGTCGGCATGGGTCCGAGCAGGCGCACATCGGCGCCGGCGGAAACGAGCCCCGCTTCGAGCGCCGACTCGAGCATATAACCGGAAATGCGCGTGTCTTTGCCGATGACGACGGCGGCATGATGATGCGACATCAACACCCGACCGGCAGCACGTCCGAGTGCGAGCATGAATTCCGCCGTGATCGGCGGTTCGCCGGCGCGGCCGCGGATGCCGTCGGTGCCGAAATATTTTTTATCGATCATAGGACCGCGAGCGGATTTGCGCCGAAACCATGCGCGACGCAAAACAATTACATCGTATTCGTCGCACGATCGGAATTCAGGATGCCCGCGAGTATCGATTCGATTTTGGTGCGCGCCGCTTCGCCGTCCGAGGATTCCTGGAACTGAACGCCAATACCGGCGGTGCGGTTGCCTTGCGCGCCACCCGGCGTGATCCACACGACTTTGCCAGCGACGGGCAGGCGATCTTTGTCATCCATCAGCGTGAGCAGAAGAAACACTTCGTCGCCGAGCGCGTAACGTTTCGTGGTCGGTACGAACAGTCCACCGCCACGAACATACGGCATGTACGCGTTGTAGAGCGCGCCTTTGTCTTTGATCGCCAGCGACAAAATGCCTTGACGCGGCATGCCGCCGACTGCACCGGCTACCATTACGCACTCCTCAATTCAGCTAACCCCGACAACGCATCGAGAACGACCAGTTCCGCCCGAAGCGGCCCGCGTAATTGCGCGCGAGCCCGATTGTTCTGATCGAACCATCGCGATAGCTTGGTGAAATCGCGGCGTGAGGTCAAGGCGAGCGGTCCGATAGTATTCCGCGCCTGCGCCTGGGCTTCCTCGCCAATGAGCGACGCGGCGAACCACAAACGCCATTCGGGTTCGCTTTTCGCCCATCGGTTGGCGATCTCGACCAGCGAACTCTTGCCGGCGCACAAGGCCCGCACATCCGCCGCGACTTCCGATCGCAATGCCAGCCCGCCATCCTTGACCCATCGCAGCGCCAGGCCCGGATTGCCGCTGCTCGCATGGAGCGCCGCCGTTGTAGTCTTTTCGTCAACACCTTGATCGCGCAGCCATTTATCGGCGTCCGCGCGCGTCGGAAGTTTGATGTCGATGCGCTGGCAGCGGCTACGGATGGTCGCGGATAACCGCGAGGGATCATCGGCGATCAATACGATGACCGTAGCCGCGCTCGGCTCTTCGAGCGTCTTCAAGAGTGCGTTGCTGGCACTCTGATTCATCTGATTGGCGGGATCGATCGTTGCGACTTGCGCGCCGCCGAACTGCGGCGTCAATGCCAAACGCTCACTGAGGTAACGAATCTGGTCGACCGTGATTTCCGTGCGCGGTTTCCCATCGTCGCGCAATTCCAGACGGACCGTGACGCGATCGGGATGACTGCCCGCCGCAATGAGCAGGCAAGCGCGACACGCGCCGCACGCCAGTTCCGCGCCTGTGGAGCGCTCGCACAACAGCGCATTGGCAAAGGCTTCGGCAAAGCCGCGTTTGTCGAGACCCGCCGGCCCGCAGATCAGCAACGCGTGCGGCAATGTTCCTCGCGTGCGTCGATCGGCGAGTTGCGACCAAGGCGCCTGAAGCCATGGTGCGAGCGTCATGGGATTTTTTCTTTATCGACGAATTCGGCGATGACACGATGCACATCGATCAGCACCTGCGGCAACGGTTGTCCGGCGTCGATCACCCGAAACCGCTGCGGCTGCGACGCTGCGCGTTCCCGATACGTCGCACGCACGCGTTCGAAAAAGTCCGCATTTTCCATTTCTATACGATCGGCTTCGCCGCGGCCGCTGGCGCGTTTCAAGCCTTCCGAAATCGGCAGGTCGAGGAGCAGCGTCAAATCCGGCTTCAGATCGTTCGCCGCCCATTTTTCCAACTCCGCAATGCGCGGCGTGGGTTGACGACGTCCGCCGCCTTGATATGCAAAGCTCGCGTCGGTGAACCGATCCGACAGCACCCACGTTCCGGAAAGCAGCGCAGGTTGAATCACGTCACGCACCAGCTGAGCGCGCGATGCGAACATCAGCAGCAATTCGGTTTCGGCGCAAAGGCCGCGCAGCGCCGGGTCGAGCAGAACAGCGCGAATCGCCTCACCCGCCGGTGTGCCGCCGGGCTCGCGCGTGACGACGAGCTCGATGCCGCGATTCGCAAGCATTTGGCGCACGGAATGGAGCACGGTACTTTTGCCTGCGCCCTCGCCGCCTTCCAGCGTGATGAATTTACCGCTCACTGATTTTGATGCAATTGGTATTTGCTCACGGCGCGATTATGCGCTTCGAGCGACGGCGAAAATTCGTGGCTGCCGTCGCCGCGGGCGACGAAATACAGCGCATCGGTTTCCGCCGGGTGCAGTACGGCGTTCACCGATGCCGCGCCCGGCATCGCGATCGGCGTCGGCGGCAAGCCGGTGCGCGTGTACGTGTTGAACGGCGTATCGGTATCGAGATCGCGGCGATGAATTTTCCCGTCGTACGCGGCGCCGAGTCCGTAAATAACGGTCGGATCGGTTTGCAACTTCATGCCGAGCTGAAGTCGATGCAGAAATACGGCGGCGATCTGCGGCCGCTCGTCCGCTTTGGCCGTTTCTTTTTCCACGATCGACGCCAAAATCAGTGCTTGGTACGGTGTCGTCAACAGCGGATTCGGCGCGCGCGAGGGCCAGCGATCGTCGAGTTGCTTCTGCATCGACGCATGCGCGTGCCTGAGCATATCGATATCCGTCATGCCTTTGACGTAGCTGTATGTCTCTGGCAGAAACCAACCTTCCGGCGACGCGTCAGCAATGCCGATATCGCGCATGATCGTCGCGTCGTCCGTCGCGGTGATGGTCTGTTTGATACCGCTGTCGGCCGCCAGTGCCGCGCGAACTTGAACGAACGTCCAGCCTTCGACGATCGTGAAATGATGCTGTATCACATCGCCCGCGATCATTTTCGCCAGCAGCATGCGCGGCGTGATGCCGGGATCGATCGCGTACTCGCCGGCCTTCAGGCGACCGGCGACGTCCATCTGGCGCGCGAGAAACCGCCAATACAGCGGCTGTCCGCTTCGTATGCCCGCGCTATCAATCATGCGCAGCACGCCGGGCAGCGCGGTGCCGAGAGGGACGTCGATCGTGGTCGAATCCCTCAGCGGCGAAAGAGGCCCGTCGGCGAAGCGCGTGTAATCCGTATAAATGTATACCGACGCGGCACCTGTGAGCACGAGCGCGACGAGCAGGACAAGTGCGACTCCGCGCCAGCGATTTGTAGTCCGTTTCGCCACACGATTTTTCCGGAAGATACGAACCGACATTGTGCCCGAAGTAACGGCCGATTTTGTTTCCGATTATTTCGAACTTGGATTGAGCGCTCGTAAAAGTCCTCGCGCTTTCGCGCGCGTTTCGTCCAGCTCGCGCTGCGCATCGGAATCGGCGACGATGCCCGCGCCGGCGCGAAAACGCAGACGGTCGTCGCAGAAGGTGAAGGTGCGAATGAGAATGTTCAAATCCATATCGCCGTTGCGATCGAGGTAGCCGAGCGCGCCGGTGTACGCGCCGCGGCCGACGCCTTCGAGTTCGGCGATGATTTCCATGCAGCGAACTTTTGGGCAGCCGGTGATGGTGCCGCCGGGAAATACGGCGCGAATGACGTCGCCGGGCGACGTATCCGCCCGCAATTTGCCGCGCACGTTCGAGACGATGTGATGGACGTGCGCGTAGGTTTCGACGGACATCATTTCATCGACGCGCACTGAACCGGCTTCGCACACGCGTCCAAGATCGTTACGTTCGAGATCGATCAGCATGACGTGCTCGGCGCGCTCTTTCGGGTTTGCGATGAGTTCTTGAATGTGCGCCGTGTCGTCGTCGACGCGCGGCCGGGTGCCAGCGATCGGCCGCGTCTGTACCACGCCGTTGCGAACTTCGATCAGGCGTTCCGGCGACGACGAAATCACAGCCCATTCGTTCCACTGCAATAGTCCAGCGAACGGCGAAGGATTGGAACGGCGCAATTTTGCGTAGAGTGACGCGGCGTTCGTGCCGCTTGCACAGTCGGCACGCCATTCACGCGAGAGGTTGATTTGAAACGTGTCGCCGGCGCGAAGGTAGTGAAGGATGCGCGAAACGCCGTCGAGGAAATCTTGCGGATCATCGTCTTCGATCGTTCCGACGCTGACGGAATCATCGATTCGTTTGGTCAGCGATTCGACATCGGTGCGTAGCAGCGTCGTCAGGTCGGCATAGTCCAGTTCGGCCATCAAGGTTGTCGTTTGCCGATGGTGATCGACGATGATCGCCGCAGGACAGCGCACGGCTAGCGCGACGGGTATCGAATTTTCGGGCGCAGCCGGAAGCGATAGCCGCGGTTCGATTTCAGCAGCGAGTTCGTAGGTTAGAAATACGAACCAACCGCCGTGGAATGGTAGGTCGTCGAGCGAGCGCGGTGTCAGCGCATCATTCGAAACTTTGTCGAGTGTGGAAAGAAACGGGTCGCCCATCGCGGCGCCGTGTTGATCGCGCACGACTCCGTCGCGATGCAATTCGATGGTGTCTCGCGGAAACGCGAACAGAATGTCGTAACGCGTGTTGCTGCCGCCTCGACTTACGCTTTCGAGCAAACATGGATAGCGCGCAGGATTTGCAGCGGCCAGCGGCAAAAGATCGCGCGCACCGGCTAACGTGATCGCGACGGTCGCTCCGTCGCGCGCGACTTCAGCGCGAACATCCATGGAAATGTCGGATCAGATGCGCTTGAAAACCCGCGTGCCGTTCGTGCCGCCGAAGCCGAACGAATTGGAGAGCACCGTATCGACTTTCGACTGTCGGGCCGTGTGCGGAACGTAATCCAGGTCGCAGCCTTCGCCGGGATTGTCGAGATTGATCGTCGGCGGCAGCACGTTGTCGCGAATCGCGAGCACGGAGAAGATGGCTTCGACGCCACCGGCGGCGCCGAGCAGATGTCCTGTCATCGACTTCGTCGAACTGACCGGCACTTTTTTCGCGTCGTCGCCAAATGCGGTTTTGATGCCTTGCGTTTCGGCGAGATCGCCGGCCGGCGTCGAGGTGCCGTGCGCATTGATGTAATGGATGTCGCCGCGATTCAGCCCGGCATCTTTTAGTGCCGATGTCATGCAACGCGCGGCGCCTTCGCCGTTTTCACTCGGCGACGTCATGTGGAATGCGTCGCCGCTCATGCCGAAGCCGACGAGTTCGCAATAAATGCGCGCGCCGCGTTTCTTGGCGTGTTCGTAATCTTCGACGATGACGACACCCGCGCCGTCGGACAGAACAAATCCGTCGCGGTCTTTGTCCCACGGACGGCTGGCTTTTGTCGGTTCGTCGTTGCGCGTGGACATTGCGCGCGCCGAACAGAATCCGCCCATGGCAACGCCGGACGTCGCGAATTCCGTTCCACCCGCGACCATCACGTCGGCATCGCCGTACTGAATCATGCGCATGGCCAAACCGATGTTGTGGGTGCCCGTCGTGCATGCGGTCACGCACGCGATGTTCGGCCCCTTCAATCCCAGCATGATCGACAAATCGCCCGCGGCCATGTTGATGATCGAACTCGGCACGAAGAACGGCGAAATCTTGCGCTGCCCGCCTTCGTGATAGGTGATGCTGGTTTTTTCGATCGTCGCGATGCCGCCGATGCCTGCACCCACGGCAACCCCGATGCGTTCGGCGTCGTGTTCGTTCGCATTCAATCCCGCATCGGCAATCGCTTGCACGGACGCGGCGATGCCGTAGTGGATGAACGGATCCATCTTCTTGACGTCTTTCGCCGCGACGTATTGCGCCGGATCGAAATCGCGCACTTCGCCGGCGATGCGCGTGGGAAACGTGCTCGCATCGAAATGCGTGACCGGCCCGATGCCGCTCTTGCCTTCGACGATGTTCTTCCATGCCGTGACCACATCGTTGCCGACGGGACTGACGATGCCGAGACCGGTGATGACGACGCGACGTTTGCTCATTTCAAACACTCATTCGAAAACGATGTTCCGGAAACGAAAACTGCGCCCATCGGCGCAGCTTTGCGTAACTCGATGCAACGAAGATCGAGCCTTTGAACTCAGGCCTTGACGTGAGCCTTGATGTAATCGACCGCCTGTTGAACGGTGGTGATTTTCTCGGCTTCCTCATCGGGAATTTCGCATTCGAATTCTTCTTCGAGCGCCATCACCAATTCGACCGTATCGAGCGAGTCGGCGCCCAAGTCGTCGACGAACGACGCGTTCGGCGTTACTTCGTCTTCTTTTACGCCAAGCTGTTCGACGACGATCTTCTTGACGCGATCTTCAATGGTGCTCATGTCTGCATATCCTCGAGGTGGATTTCCAATTAGCCGAAGCGCGCGGATTGTAGTAGATGCGTGCTTCGCGCGCTAGCAAACGGATGTCGCCACGCTACGGCATGTACATTCCGCCGTTGACGTGCAACGTTTCGCCCGTGACGTAACCTGCGGCCGGCGATGCCAAAAACAATACGGCTTGCGCGATATCGTCCGGCGCGCCGAGGCGTCCTAATGCAATCTGCCCGAGCAGCGCCGTCCGAGTTTCTTCGGGCAGCGCTTTCGTCATGTCGGTGTCGATGAACCCGGGCGCGACGACATTCACGGTGATACCGCGCGACCCGATTTCCCGCGCCAGCGATTTCGAGAACGCGATGATGCCCGCCTTGGCGGCGGCGTAATTCGATTGTCCCGGATTGCCGGTGAGTCCGATCACCGAAGCGATATTGATGATGCGGCCCTTGCGCGCTTTCATCATGCCGCGCATGACGGCTTTCGATGTGCGATACACCGACGTGAGATTCGTGTCGATGATCGTCTGCCAGTCGTCGTCTTTCATGCGCATCAACAATTGATCGCGCGTGATGCCGGCGTTGTTGACGAGAATCGAAATCGGGCCGAATTCTTTGGCGATCGCGTCGAGTAACATTTCGACCGCGGCGCTGTCCGTGACATTCAGCGCGCGCCCGACGCCGCCCTGTGTCTGCAGACGCTCGCCGATGGCCGATGCGCCCGCTTGGGTGGTCGCCGTTCCGATTACTTTCGCACCGTTCGCCGCCAGCGTATCGGCGATGGCTGCGCCGATGCCGCGGCTGGCACCGGTGACGAGTGCGATTTCGCCGTCGAGGATTTTAGTCATCAGATTGATCCCGGTCCTTATGCATGTGATATGTCATTCCAGCGAAAGCTGGAATCCAGCTTTTAAGACTGAGAGGCAAAAAACTGAATTCCAGCTTTCGCTGGAATGACGACTAAACAAGTTAAGCTTTTTTCCAATCCTGCAGCGCCTGCGCCATTTCTTCCGGCGCGCCCAAGGCGCGGCCATCCAGCGTGCGTTCGATTCGTTTGAGCAAACCGGTCAAT
This sequence comes from uncultured Rudaea sp., assembly GCA_964657965.1. Taxonomy (GTDB): domain Bacteria; phylum Pseudomonadota; class Gammaproteobacteria; order Xanthomonadales; family Rhodanobacteraceae; genus Rudaea. Next base: position 28,776 of record CAZZWP010000016.1, read on the forward strand.
ACTTTCCCCGGGCCGCATTCGGCGACGCGCGTGATCCCGCGCGCGGGGAATTGCTGCACGCTCTCTGTCCATCGCACCGGCATATAAAGTTGTTGCGCGAGCGCACCGCGGATGGCCTCGACGTCGCTATAAGATTTCGCTTCAGCATTTTGAATTACTGGGATTTTCGGCGTCGACCATGAGATCGTTTCGAACTTCTTGGCCAACGCGTCGGAAGCGCCACGCATCAGCGCGCAATGCGATGGAACGCTGACCGCCAGTTTGACGGTTTTGCGCACGCCTAATTCAGCGAGGCGCACGATGGCACGATCGACCGCCGCCGTGTTGCCGGCGATAACGAGTTGACCGGGTGCGTTGTAATTCGCGGGCGCGACCACTTCGCCGTTGGCGACTTCCGCGCACACCTCGGCAATCTGCGCATCGTTGCCACCGAGCACCGCGGCCATTGCGCCGACGCCGGCCGGGACCGCCGACTGCATCAATCGCCCGCGTTCGGCGACAAGCCCCGCCGCGTCCGTCAACGACAAACATCCTGCGCAAACGAGCGCCGTGTATTCGCCTAAACTATGACCGGCCAACAGCGACGGAATGTCGCCACCGCGTTCCTGCCACACGCGCCAGACCGCGACGCCTGCCGCGAGCAACGCCGGCTGCGTATTTTCCGTGCTATTGAGCGACTCCTCGGGACCGTCCTGCGACAACGTCCACAAATCCGCTTTCGCGCCTTCGGATGCCTCGGCGAACGTGTCGGCGACGACGTCGAACTCCGACGCCAGTTCGGCCAGCATGCCGATCGACTGCGATCCTTGACCGGGAAATACGAATGCGAGCGACGGCGATTGGTAAGTGGAAAACGTTGGAGTCATTGTGTTTTGTTCATTGATAGGAATACGAGAATGACGACGCAACGGACGCAAACGCCGTTCCGTTTCTTCTCAGAATCTGACGAGTGCGGATCCCCACGTGAAGCCGCCGCCGAATGCTTCGAGCAGCAGCAGCTGACCGCGTTTGACCTTGCCCGAGCGCACTGCGAAATCGAGCGCGAGCGGCACGGATCCCGCCGAGGTATTGCCGTGTTTGTCGACCGTGACGATGACGCGCTCCATCGGCATGTCTAACCGTTTGGCGGTAGCTTGAATGATGCGGAGATTGGCTTGATGCGGAATCAGCCAATCGATGTCGTGACGATCCAGGCCGTTGGCTGCCAACGTTTCTTCGACGACGCGATCAAGTGTTTTCACAGCGACTTTGAACACTTCACTGCCCTGCATGAGAACACGCAGGCCGCAATTTTTTTCGCCGTACTTGAAGCCGGCGGAGACGCCGACAGGATTCCACAACAGCTCTTTGTGGCCACCGTCGGCGTGGATGTGTGTGGAAAGAATGCCGGGCTCTTCCGACGCCTTCAGAACGACGGCCCCTGCACCGTCGCCGAACAGAACGCACGTTGCGCGATCCGACCAATCGACCATGCGCGACAACGTTTCAGCGCCGATGACGAGTGCAGTCTTCACCGTTCCGCTTCGGATGAATTTATCGGCGATCGATAATGCGTAGATAAATCCGGAGCATGCGGCGTTTACGTCGAAAGCCGCACAACCGTTGGCGCCGAGACGATGCTGCAAAAGGCACGCGCTCGACGGAAAGATGATATCGGGCGTCGTCGTGCCGAAAACGATGAGATCGATTTCTTTCGCAGTTACACCGGCGGATTCCATCGCCGCACGCGCGGCGTGTTCGGCGAGGTCGCACGTCGTTTGCCCGTCAGCCGCGAGATGACGTTCTCGAATGCCCGTGCGCGACGCGATCCACTCGTCGCTCGTGTCGACAAGTTTTTCGAGTTCGGCATTGGTGACGACCCGTTCCGGCAAATAGCTGCCGGTACCGGCGATGCGGGCGTAGATCAGCGCTCTATCCCCCAACAAGTAGACTAAAACTCAGACTCGGCCAATGGCGGCCGATTAGTCTTCGTCGCGCACTTTGACTTTGTCTTCGATCACTTTGCGACCGCGGTAATAACCGTCTTTGGTCAAGTGATGGCGCAGATGCACCTCGCCGGAGGTGGGATCGGTAGCGAGCTGTTTTTCGGTCAACGCATCGTGCGAACGCCGCATACCGCGACGAGAAGGTGATTTACGGCTCTTGGCAACGGCCATGGCATTTCTCCAATTATTTCTTAGACACGTTCATTTCTTTCAGGACTGCGAACGGATTGTCAGATCCTGTCGCAGATGGTTCTGTTTCGTCGTCGCCCCAAACGCTGTCGACGGGATCGACGCCGGGTTTCAGCGGCACGACCGGTAAAGCGAGAATCAATTCGTCTTCAACCACGTCGGCCAGACGCAGCTGACTATTATCCATCAATAACGGCTCGTAACCCGCCGGCAATCCGGCTTCTTCCGATTCGCTTTCAATCAGACCCAAGCGCGCATCCACGCGAACGGGCAAAACGAACGGTTCGAGCGAACGCTGACACATCAGCGGCAACGCCGCGTCGGCACGCACCCAAATATTGGCGACACCCAGATCGTCCTTGCCGAACTCGATGTCGAACGTGACCGCGCCTTCAGCCGATGCCAGGCTGCCTCGCAAGCGCGTCATGGCCGCCAGCGGAATACTGCCCTGAAACGAGCGTCGCGCCTGCACCATGCGCCACGCGTCGACTGTTTCTGGCAAAGCGGCATTCATGGCGCGCGCGATGGTAGATTCCGCGCTGCACAAAGTCAATGAAAACATTGAATTGTCGCGGGCGTCCGCCAGGTTTCCGCCAGCATCCTGACACCGATTTTACGTATCAACCGGCATAAGGCAGACTAAATCGATCGCTGGGGAACATGGCTCGTGGTTTATTTGCTCGTCGTCGCCGTTGTGGCGGCTCTTATCGGAACGGCGCTGTGGATGCGCGAAGTTTATCTGCGCCGTCGGCAGCAGGCGATCGGCGCGTTGCTGGATGGTGCCGATGCCGTCGAATCGCAACTTCAGGCATGCCGCGAACGCATGCAGCGCCTGCGCAGCCAATTGTCGATACTGCCCGAAGAAATGAGCGCGCGCGCCGACAACGCGTTGAGCGCGGATGCAAAAGTTCAAGCGGCGCTAAAAGATCTGCTGGCGCATCGGCTGTGGATCCAACAGCATGCCGAGACGGCTACGATCGCGCAGTTCGACGCCGCGCGAATCGCGCTCGACCAATCCGCAACGACGCTCGCCGCGCTGTTGGAACGACTCGACGACGCCGCTTCACAACTTGAACGCGCGCAGGCCACCGCGCGCGAAGCAGGGCGACGCTCCACGTGACGACGTTGGAAGACATCGATCTCGTCCTGGGCTCGACGTCGCGCTATCGCCGCGAATTGCTGATGCGACTTACGTCGAAATTCCGTGTGGTCGCTCCCAAGGTTGACGAAACGCCGTCGCCCAACGAGACCCCGGCCGCGCTCGCGGCGCGCCTGGCCAGATCGAAGGCGAACGCCGTCTCCACGCAATGCGCCGGCGCTGTCGTGATCGGTTCGGATCAAGTCGCTGACTTGGGCGGCATCGCCTTGGGTAAGCCCGGATCGACGGAAAATGCGGTTCGCCAACTGAGCGCGTGTTCTGGAAAGGTTGTCGTTTTCCATACGGCGTTGTGCGTGGTCGATGCGCGCTCTTCGCATCCTAAGCATCTCGAAAGTGTCGACGTTACGCGCGTGACCTTCCGCACGCTGGATACGTCGGAAATAACGCGTTACATCGAGCGCGAAATGCCGCTCGATTGCGCCGGCAGTTTCAAATCGGAAGGGCTCGGCATCGCATTATTCGAAGGCATCGAAACGAACGACCCGACCGCGTTGGTCGGGCTGCCGATGATCGCGTTGTGCAAACTGCTACGGGACGCCGGTATCGCTGTCATTGAATGAGGTTGGCAGTGCATCCCGGTCCGGCGGGATCGGCCACGCTCGGCACGACGCCGGTGAACCATCGATATTTCTTTCGTCCGCCGAAAACATCCAGCGACGACGCGGCGCGAAGTTCGGTGACGCGCACGCACAAACTCTGCATCCATTCCATGCGTTCACGCTCGCGGCGGGCGGTCGGCTCGGACACGAGCAGCACCGGTCGCGTGCCGAGTTCGCGCAACGCAGTTTCGTCGCGCTTCCACAACGCGAGTTGCGGCGCGCGTCCATGTTTCGTGTTGATGGGATGATCGAGCGAATACACGACACGATTTGCGTCGAGCGCGAAATCCAGTTCCGCCGCAAGCATGAAATTATCGGCGACCAGGACCGTGTCCGGCGACGACGCGGCAAGCAATTCTCGCGTGCGATCGGCCGCATCGTTCCATCCGACGAAATGCTCGGGAAACGCCTTCACACTGGCGAGCTGCTCCGCCAGCGACGGTCTTGTTGCCGATGCCAAATATAAATAGGAAAGCCCAAGTCCAATCGCCAACAGGAAAAGCGCGGCTCGGACGAACCATCGCCACGCCCCATTGCGCCACAAGGCTTGAACCAAGACGGGCAGCGCGATCAGCAGCGGCAGATAGCCCGGAATCGGCCAGTGCAATCGGAACCTGACATCGTCAGCGAAAAACCCGAATACAAAAAACATCAGCAGTGGCACGAGTGCGCAGCACGCCAACAAATCCCACGGTGCTCGCGACGACGATCGCAGACATTGCCAAGCCGCCCACAAGAGCAAGAAATAGAACAGCGGTGTGCAGGCGATCGCTTGCTCGATCGGCTCTGCGATCGCGTCACCGTGAAACGACCAGGGATTGCGCTCGACGATCTGAAAGTGCAACGCGACCCAGTCATGATCGACATTGAATATCAGCAGCGGAACCAAGCCCAGAAACGAGATGCCTAATGCGAGCCACAACGCCGGATTACGCGACAACGCGCGGCCGCGCATCGTCATCGTCAGAAAACAAAAACCCGCGGCGAACACCACTGCCGCGCGGTAGTGTGTGAGCCATAGCGCGGCTAAAGCGAGTCCTAAGCAGATCCACGAACGCGTTCGATTGGTTCTTGCCGCGCGTTCGAATTGATCGAGCGCGATGACCGTAAAAAATGTCAGCGGCACATCCGGCAGTGCAAAGATTCCCATCAGCCCCACTAGCGGCAGCGCCAACGCCAACAATCCTGTGGACCAACCCGCACTGCCGCCGAACAAGCGGCGCGATGTGCGCATCAAAACCAACGGAATCAGCGCGCCTTGCAGTAAGAAAAGCGAGCGCATGCCGAATACGCCATGACCGAACAGCGCTTCGCCGATCCGAATCAAGCACGCCGTAGCGGCTGGAATATCGCTGAAGGACCAATCCAGCGCGCGGCTTTCCTGCCAGTACCAGGCTTCGTCGCCGAACGGCGACAGACTCATTGCAAGCGCGACGTGAATCCCCAATGTAGCAAGCCACACCGCCCAGAAAACGGTCGCGGCGGTATACGATGACGCGCGCGTGCGCGCCTCAGCGGCGTTTACATTGCCTATACTCGAAATCATGCACCCTTCCGCGCTATGACAATCCCTCGTCTGACATCCGTGCCGCAAGCCGGGTCGAATGCTCTCAACGATGTGCTGACGACGGCGCTCTCACGCGCCGAACAACAGGTCAACAATGTCGTACTTGGGAAAAGTCCACAAGTCCGACTCGCCTTTGCATGCCTGCTGGCCGGCGGGCATCTGTTGATCGAAGATTTGCCTGGCGTCGGCAAAACCACGCTCGCACATGCACTGGCGGCGACGTTGGATTTATCGTTTCAACGCGTTCAATTCACGAGCGACTTGCTGCCGTCCGACATTATCGGCGTCAGTATCTACGATCGCGACGGCGCAAAATTCCAGTTTCATCCGGGACCTTTATTCGCTCAACTCGTCCTTGCCGACGAAATAAATCGCGCCACGCCGAAAACACAAAGCGCGTTGCTGGAAGCGATGGCCGAACAACAGGTCACCGCCGATGGCGTGACGCACGCTCTGCCCTCGCCGTTTTTCGTCGTGGCGACGCAAAATCCGCTGGACCTCGCCGGCACGTATCCCCTGCCGGATTCGCAACTCGATCGGTTCATGCTGCGCATTGGTTTGGATTATCCCGATCGCGAAGCAGAGCGCGCGTTGCTCGCATCGACCGATCGTCGTGAAGTGATCGCACAGCTGCGCCCCTGCCTGAGCACGGAGCAGGTCATGCAGTTGCGGCAAGCCGCGTCGACCGTTCTGGCGAGCCCGGCCTTGATCGACTACGTGCAATCGTTGATGGCCGCGAGCCGCGCGCATGCCGATATCCGCGTGGGCTTGTCGCCCCGCGCCGGGCTTGCATTGCTCAACGCGGCGCGGGCCTGCGCCTTGTTGAACGGTCGCAATTTTTGTGTGCCTGAAGATGTGCAAAGCGTTTTTGTCGGCGTCACCGCACATCGTCTCATTCTTGCGGGCACGAGCAACCAGACGCGCGACCAACTCGCGACGATGTTGCTCAGTCAAGTTTCCGTTCGGTAATTTCGCCGTGAATGCTCAGCCGGCGACCGCATCCCGTTGGTCGCGCGTGCTCGATTACGCCGAAAAACGACTGCCTGCGCTGACCCGTCGCAAAAAAATCGAGGCGTTGCCGATTCGACTGAACCGGCATCGCATCTACGTGGTGCCGACGCGCTTCGGTCTTGTCTTTTCCGTCGTGCTCGTCGTCATGCTGCTCGGCGCGCTGAACTACAACAACAATCCGGCGATATTGCTGACATGTCTGCTCGCTGCCGCCAGCTATCAAAGCGTGTTCCAGTCGTTTCGTGCGTTGAACGGCGTCCAGTTGCTATCGCTACGCGCCGACCCTTGCCACGCCGGCGCCAGTTTGCCGCTTTTTCTACATTTCCACATTGATACACGCGCCAGACGCAGTCTGCGCGCTCGAATCGGCGATTATGAAACCGTGTTCGATCTCAGACCGGATGGCGACGGCAAGATTCGTATCGAAATACCCGCTCTGCATCGAGGCTGGCAAAGAATCGGCCGCATAAAGATCTACAGCGAATATCCGTTCGGACTTTTTCACGTGTGGAGCTGGCTCAATCCCGATTTCGCCGCGCTGGTTTATCCGAAACTCGAAATCGACGCGCCGCCGCTACCGGACGACCACGCACTGGCCACCGCGCTCGTTTCGCGCAACCGCGGCGACGAACTGGCGATGCTTCGCGATTATCGCCCCAGCGATCCGATGCGCGGCATCGCATGGAAAGCGAGCGCGCGGCACGATACGTTGCTCGTCAAGGAATTCGAACATTATCGCGGCCGCGAAGTCGTGTTGTCTTTTGCGTCGCTCGCAGGGTTCGACCGCGAACACCGCATCGCGCGTTTAGCGAAATGGGTGTGCGCGGCGGAATCGGCTCAAGTCCGTTACACGCTGGAGTTGCCAACGGGAAAATTCGGCCCCGGCATCGGACCCGATCATCGCCACGCCTGTCTTCGCGAACTGGCCTTGCTCTTCGGTGGCGCGGAATGAAATCGACGGCGCCCGCGCTCACCAAGACCCAGTTCACGCTCACCACAATCAGTGTCGCCGTTGCGGTGTTGCCGCATCTGCTGCGGCTGCCTGTGATGTTTTCGCTTCCGATCGCGCTCCTGCTGATCGGGCGATGGGTGCAACGCGAATATACCGGCTCGCGCGTTCCGATCTGGATCAAATTGCCACTGATTATACTTTTTCCGGTTTTGATCATTTTCCACTATGGAAATATTTTCGGTCGCGAACCTGGCAGCGTGCTTGCCTGCGCGATGCTCACGCTGAAACTGATCGAAACGGACAGCCGCCGAGATGGCCGAACAGCCGTCTGTTTTTCCGCGTTTGTGCTGATGAGCGCATTGTTGTTCAACGACGATCTCATCTTCACATTGCTGCTGCTGGCCGCGCTCAGTTTGATCCTCACCGCGTTGCGCGCACTCGAGCCGAGGCCGCTCGACGAGCCTGCGCCGTCGACATCGGATGCACTGCGCGAAGGCATGCGCATCAGCGTTTTCGCGCTCCTCGCCGCGATTCCGCTTGCTTTGTGCGTATTTTTATTTTTCCCGCGCCTCGGTTCGCCCCTATGGGGGTCGCCGAACGACCCGACTGCGCATACCGGCCTCGGCGACACCATGGCGCCCGGCACGATCCAAGAACTGCTGATCGACGACAGCCCGGCATTTCGCGTGGCGTTTCATGGCGCGACACCACCGCGACAAGATTTGTACTGGCGCGGCCCGGTGTTGTCGAAATTCGATGGGCTTACCTGGTTGCGACCCGAGTTCAGCGAACGACATGGCAAGCCGGACTTCCAGGCCAGCGGCGCGCGCATCACTTACGACGTGACACTCGAACCGACCGATCGTCGATGGCTTCTCGCACTCGACGTGCCGATATCCGCGCCCGACAACACGCTGCTCGGACCAGACATGAGCCTCGTGAATCGGTCGCCGGTCGCTTCGCTATTGCAGTACGAAGCGACCTCGGCCACGCATTACGTCGTGGATTCGTCATTGTCGAAAAGCGCACGTCGCTTTTTTTTGACATTGCCGGAAGGTTTCAATCCGCAATCCATCGACAAGGCATCGCATTGGCGAGATAACTTGAAAACCGATGACGCCGTCATACATGCCGCGTTGAATTGGTTTCACGACGAATTCTTCTACACGCTGAGCGCGCCTTTGCTGGAGCGCGATTCCGTCGACGATTTTCTGTTCAACACCAAACGCGGATTCTGCGAGCACTACGCGTCGGCATTTACCTTTCTGATGCGTGCCGCAGGAATTCCGGCGCGTGTGGTTACTGGCTATCAAGGCGGTTATTACAACAGCGTCGGCGACTATTGGGTCGTGCGCCAATCCGATGCGCATGCGTGGTCGGAGGTTTGGCTGGAAGGCCGCGGCTGGGTTCGCATCGATCCGACGGCGGCCGTGAGTCCGCAGCGCGTCGAACTCGGTTCGCGCGAAGCCGCGGGAGAAAGCGCACGCTGGTATCAGGCGAGCTGGCTGCAGACGATGCGCAATCAGTTTGATCTCGTCAATCGCGTTTGGAATGAAGCGATCGTGCAGTTCTCGGCGTTGCGTCAGCAAAGCATGCTTACGCCGTTCGGTGTAGAGAAAGCAGACTACGGCGTCTTGATGACGGCACTCATCGGCATCAGCACGTTTTTGTTGATGGCGTTTGTGTGGTGGGTATTGCGCGCGCCACGCGCGCGCGATGACGCACTCGATGTCGCCTACGAAAAGCTGCGCAAGAAGTTGACCAAGGCCGGCACCGTATCGACAACCGCCGAAGGTCCGCTGACTATCGCCGCGCGTGCGACAGCCGCATGGCCCGAAAACAAGGACCTTCCAGCCGCATTCGCGCGATACATTCGGTTACGGTATGGATGCCAGCTTCCCGAAGCATCCGACGTTCGTGCGTTCGCGCGGTCGGTTTCGTCGCTGCGTTTCCGATAGCGAAACGCGCGTCCCGACACATCCCTAACGCGTTGCTCATCAGCCCGGCGGCCACGTCATTTGACGACCGGCCAGCAAATGCAGATGGATATGGAAAACCGTCTGCCCGCCATGGGTATTGCAGTTCATGACCAGACGATAGCCGTCGTCGGCGAATCCTTGTTTTTTCGCCCACGTCGTCGCGGCGAGGACGAGTCTGCCGATCAGTTCGGCATCGTCGTTCGCTGCATCGTTGAGCGTCGCGATCGCCCGCTTCGGAATGAAAAGCACATGCACCGGCGCTTGCGGATTGATGTCGCGAAACGCGAGCACAGCGTCGTCTTCGTAGACGATGTCGGCCGGTATTTCGCGGCGAATGATTTTTCCAAACAGTGTATCGGCCATGATTTTTCCTAATCGCTCAAGTCTTGGCGCCCGCCGAACGCGTGCGCCAGCGTACCGCGATCGATGAATTCGAGTTCGCCGCCCAGCGGAACGCCATGTGCCAGACGCGTTGCGCGCACGCCCGCTTGCCGCGCGATCTGGCTGAGCATGTGCGCGGTCGCTTCGCCTTCGACCGTTGGATTCGTTGCGACGATCAACTCCTTGACTTCGCCTTCGGCTAGTCGCGCGGCGAGAAAATCCAGTCCGATTTCTTTCGGTCCGAGTCCATCGAGCGGCGACAGCCGACCCAGCAATACAAAATAGCGACCGCGAAATCCCGTCGCCTGTTCGATCGCCAACTGATCGGCCGGCGTCTCCACGACACAAAGCAATTGCGGATCGCGCGTGGGATGCGAACACAACGCACACACGGACTCTTCGCTAAAGGTGCGGCAGCGCGTGCAGTTGCCTATTCTGTCGACAGCGGAATTCAGTTTTTCCGCGAGCCTGCGTGCGCCGCCGCGATCGCGCTCGAGAACGTGAAACGCCATGCGCTGCGCGGTCTTCGCCCCGACGCCCGGCAGACAACGCAATGCTTCGATGAGTTCGGTGAGGAGCGGCGAACCTGACATCAGAACGGGAGTTTGAAACCCGGCGGCAGATTCATTCCACCGGCGACCTGGCTCATCTGTTCCTGACTCGCTGTCGCCACTTTATTCACCGCGTCGTTCATCGCCGCCGCGACAAGGTCTTCCGCCATCTCCGGATCGTCCGCGAAAAGTTTGCGATCGATCGTCACGCGCCGCACTTCGTGACGTCCATTCATGATCACGCTGACCATGCCGCCACCGGCTTGTCCAGTCACTTCGATCTTCGCGATTTCTTCCTGGGCGCGCTTCAGGTTTTCCTGCATGCGCTGCGCCTGTTGCATCAGTTCGCCGATTCCACCACGCATCTTATTTCTCCGCTGCTTGCGCCGGTGGCACCGGCCTCACTGAACCGGGCACGACATGCGCGCCGAAATCGCGAATCGCCGCCTGCACGAACGAATCGGCATCGATGGCGCGTTCCGCTGATCGTTGACGGTCCGTCCGTTCGCGTTCGCTGACGTCCGCCGGTGTTTCCGTTACGACATTCGTTTTTTCGTAGCGCACTTTGACGGTTTGACCGAGCACCGCGCTGAGTTTTTCCTGCATCTTCGCGACCAATGGCGGCGCGGCGAGATCGCCATGACCGTCCTTGAGCGATAAACGAACGACGCCGTCTTCGATCCCGATCAAGGCGGAATTTTTTGCCAGTTCGCCGGTCGGACCGCCGAGACCCGCCTGCTTGATCAGGCTTGACCAATCGCCGTTGAATGTATCGATCGAAAATAATTCGGCCGTCGGCGGTGCGGCGGGAGTGTCGGGTTTCGGCGCTGCGCGTTGTGGTGCAACAGCGACATCCGCCACATTCGGCAAGTCCGGAATTCGCTCGAGTTTGGCGGCGTCAGGCGACATTGTCGGCGCGGCGGCGCGCGGCGGCGGCGCGGATTTGGGCGACGATGCAACACGAGGTTTCGTCGGCGCCACGGCATCGCCTTGCGCGGGTCGAAACGCCAACATGCGCAAGAGCGTCATCTCGAATCCGGCGCGCGGCGTTGGTGCGAGCGCAATATCGCGTCGTCCGTTGATCGCAATCTGATACAGCAACTGTACTTCTTCCGACGGCAACGATGCGGCGAGCGCAGCGACAGCCGCATCGTCGGCGCGATCTTCAGTGGCGTGCGTGGCGACGAGTTGACGAAGCTGGATTCGATGCAGCGCGCCGGCGATGTCGTCGAGCACGCCGGCGAAATCCGGCGAAAACTCCGCGAGCCGATCGATCTCGTCCATCAACGCAGCGCCATCGTTGGCCTGAACTGCTTCGAGCAACGCGAAGACGCGACCGCGTTCGATAGTTCCGAGCATCGAGCGCACGTCGTTCGCGTGCACCGCTCCTGCACCGTAAGCGATGGCTTGATCGAGCAACGAAAGCCCGTCACGCAACGATCCGTCAGCGCCGCGCGAAAGTTCTTCGAGCGCATCGATTTCGTAAGCGATTTTCTCGGCGTCGAGAATGCGCTGCATCTGACCTGCGATTTGATCCGGCAGCAGACGTTTCAAATTGAACTTCAAGCACCGCGATAACACCGTGACCGGCAACTTCTGCGGATCGGTTGTCGCGAGCAAAAACTTCACATGTTCCGGCGGCTCTTCCAACGTTTTCAACAACGCGTTGAACGCGGACTTGCTGAGCATGTGGACTTCGTCTATCAAATAGACTTTGAAGCGGCCGCGCGACGGCGAGTACTGCGCATTTTCGATCACTTCACGTACATCGTCGACGCCGGTGTTACTCGCGGCGTCGATTTCGATCATGTCCATGAATCGACCGGCGTCGATATCCTTGCACGACGAACATTCGCCGCACGGATTGGACGATTGGCCGCGCTCGCAATTCAGCGACTTGGCAAATATGCGCGCGATCGTCGTCTTGCCCACACCGCGCGTGCCGGTAAACAAAAACGCGTGATGCATACGATCCGAATCAAGCGCATTCGACAACGCTCGAACCACATGCTCCTGCCCCACCAATTCAGAGAATCGACGCGGCCGCCACTTACGCGCTAAGACTTGATACGACATGGTTAGATTTTAGCAGAGCCGTCAATCACCCAGCGAAAAATCGCCAGGCCATCATGTTCTGAGACTCACACCTTGCGAGAACAACGAGGGCGCACAGGAGGTGCGCCGTTCGCCGCCGCGACAGGTATGTCGCGGCGGCGAACATGTCGTACGT
>CAZZWP010000017.1:0-4389 GCA_964657965.1 uncultured Rudaea sp.
GAACTGATCTAAAAACCATCCTCATCATCGGCGCCGGCCCGATCGTCATCGGGCAGGCGTGCGAATTCGATTACTCCGGCGCGCAGGCATGCAAGGCGCTGAAAGAGGAAGGCTACCGCGTCGTCCTGGTCAATTCGAATCCGGCCACGATCATGACCGATCCGGAAATGGCCGACGCCGTTTACATCGAGCCGATCAATCGCGCGACCGTCGAACGCATCATCGCGAAAGAAAAACCCGACGCATTATTGCCGACGATGGGTGGCCAAACCGCGCTCAATTGCGCGCTCGATCTCGCGGAAAATGGAATTCTGGAAAAGTATAACGTCGAGCTGATCGGTGCGTCGCGCGAAGCGATTCGCATGGCCGAAGATCGCGAGCTGTTCCGACGCGCGATGATCGACATCGGTCTGGAATGTCCGAAAGCCGAAGTCGTGCGCAATCTCGATGACGCGTTAGTGGCGCAAACCAAAGTCGGCTACCCGACCATCATCCGTCCCAGCTTCACACTCGGCGGCAGCGGCGGCGGCATTGCGTACAACCGCGAGGAATTTCTGGAGATCGTCGCGCGCGGACTCGAACTGTCGCCCGTCCATGAAGTGCTGATCGAGGAATCGGTACTCGGCTGGAAAGAATTCGAGATGGAAGTCGTGCGCGACAAAGCCGACAACTGCATCATCGTCTGCTCGATCGAGAATCTCGATCCGATGGGTGTGCACACAGGCGATTCGATCACCGTGGCGCCGGCGCAAACGCTGACGGACAAGGAATATCAGCGATTACGCGATGCGTCGATTGCCGTGTTGCGCAAGATCGGCGTCGATACAGGCGGTTCGAACGTGCAGTTCGGCGTGAACGCCGAAGACGGGCGCGTCGTCGTCATCGAGATGAATCCACGCGTGTCGCGCTCATCGGCGTTGGCGTCGAAAGCGACCGGATTTCCCATCGCGAAAGTCGCGGCGAAACTCGCCGTCGGCTACACACTCGACGAATTGCGCAACGAAATCACGGGCGGGAAAACGCCGGCGTCGTTCGAGCCTTCGATCGATTACGTCGTCACGAAGATTCCACGGTTTGCTTTCGAAAAATTCCCTTCAGCCGACGCGCGTCTGACGACGCAGATGAAATCCGTCGGTGAAGTCATGGCGATCGGTCGCACGTTTCAGGAATCGCTGCAGAAAGCCCTGCGCGGACTCGAAACCGGCAAAGCAGGTCTCGATCCGACGCGAATCGACATCGGGCATCCCGATGAACGCGACGCACTCAAACGTGAGTTGAAAGAACCCGGTCCGGATCGGGTTTTTTATGTTGCCGACGGATTTCGCGCGGGCATGTCGCTCGAAGAAATCTATCAGCTCACGCGAATCGATCGCTGGTTCCTCGATCAGATCGAGGAGTTGATCGAAATCGAAGGCGAGATCAAATCCGGCGGCCTCGGCGCACTGGACGCGTCGCGCATGTTCGCGCTCAAACGCAAAGGGTTTTCCGATGCGCGCATTGCCACGCTGGTCGGCACCGATGAAAACGCCGTGCGGAAATTGAGACATGCATTTGGCGTTCATCCCGTCTACAAACGCGTCGATTCCTGTGCCGCAGAATTCGCGACGACGACGGCCTATCTTTATTCGACGTACGAGGAAGAATGCGAGGCGAACCCGAGCGCGCGCGACAAGATCATGGTTCTCGGCGGCGGCCCCAATCGCATCGGGCAGGGCATCGAATTCGATTACTGCTGCGTGCACGCCGCACTGGCCATGCGTGAAGACGGCTTCGAGACCATCATGGTCAACTGCAATCCGGAAACCGTATCGACGGATTACGATACATCGGATCGTCTGTATTTCGAGCCGCTCACGCTCGAAGACGTGCTCGAAATCATCGCCAAAGAAAAACCGAAAGGCGTGATCGTTCAATACGGCGGACAGACGCCATTGAAGTTGGCGCGTGCGCTCGAAGCCAATGGCGCGCCCGTCATCGGAACATCGCCGGATTCGATCGATCTGGCGGAAGATCGCGAACGCTTCCAGCAACTCATCGAAAAGCTGAAACTCACACAACCGCCGAATCGCACGGCGCGCAATCCCGACGAAGCGCTCGCACTCGCGCGCGAGATCGGCTATCCCCTCGTCGTGCGTCCGAGCTACGTGCTGGGCGGTCGGGCGATGGAAGTCGTGCATTCCGATGCGGATTTACGGCGCTACATCACGGAAGCGGTGCGCGTTTCGAACGATTCACCGGTGCTGCTGGATCGCTTTCTCGACAACGCCGTCGAGGTCGACGTCGATATCATTGCCGACAGCCAAGGCAACGTCCTCATCGGCGGCATCATGGAACATATCGAAGAGGCCGGGGTGCATTCCGGCGATTCGTCGTGTTCGCTGCCGCCCTATTCGTTGTCGAAAAAAATCCAGGATCAATTGCGCGAACAAGTGGCGCAGATGGCGCGCGCACTGAACGTTGTCGGTCTGATGAATACGCAGTTCGCGATCCAGTTCGATCAGAGCGGGGCCGAGACCATTTTTATTCTCGAAGTGAATCCGCGCGCATCACGTACCGTTCCGTTTGTTTCTAAAGCCACCGGCGTGCCGCTGGCGAAAATCGCGGCACGCTGCATGGTCGGTCAGTCGCTGATGCAGCAGAAAGCGACGCATGAAGTCATCCCGAAATACTTCTCGGTAAAAGAAGCGATATTTCCATTCTTGAAATTCCAAAACGTTGATCCGATCCTCGGACCGGAAATGCGTTCGACCGGCGAAGTCATGGGTGTCGGCCGCAGTTTCGGCGCCGCGTTCGCGCGCGCGCACGAGGCCGCCAATATTTTGCCGCCGCGCGCGGGCAAGGCGTTCATCTCGGTGCGTGATCCGGACAAAGTGCGATTAATGCCGGTCGCAAAAGATTTGATCGCACGTGGATTCAGCATTGTCGCCACGTCGGGTACCTGCGACTATTTGTCCGAGCACGGCGTCCAGTGCGAGCGCATCAACAAAGTACTGGAAGGCCGGCCGCATGTGGTCGATTTGATCAAGAACGGCGAAATCGTCTTCATCGTCAACACCACCGAAGGCAAGCAGGCCATAGCCGATTCGTTTTCCATCCGGCGCGAAGCGCTGCAACACCGCATCACGTATTCGACTACCATTGCCGGTGCGCGCGCGTTGCTGCATTCGCTGGATTTCCGCAGCGGCGGCGACGTGCACAGCCTGCAAGATTTGCACAAGGAATTGAACGTATGAAACGTGCACCGATGACGCAACAAGGCGCCGAACGACTGCGTAAGGAGTTGGATCGCCTGAAAAGCATCGAGCGTCCGCGCATCATCGCAGCGATCGCCGAGGCCCGCGCGCACGGCGATCTGAAAGAGAATGCCGAATACCACGCCGCGCGCGAGCAACAGAGTTTCACCGAAGGCCGCATCAATGAACTCGAAGCCGCCCTGAGCACATCCGAATTGATCGATGTAAGCCGGTTGACACCGAACGGCAAAGTCGTGTTCGGCGCAACCGTCGAATTGACCGACGAAGACAGCGGCGACGACATCACCTATCAAATCGTCGGCGAGCTGGAAGCTGACATCAAGCAGCGGTTGATTTCCGTCACGTCGCCGTTGGCGCGCGCGCTGATCGGAAAGACGCAGGGCGACAATGTCGAATTTCAGGCGCCGAACGGATTGCGGCATTACGAGATCGTGTCGGTTCGTTATCAGTAACCCGCGCAAACCTTGGCCTCGCTGACGTTGCTTTTGCCGGAACTACGGCGCATCGATGCGCATGCAACGTCGCCGCTTGCGCATTGGCTTTCGCGCGGCGACGAATTGCCGAAAACGCGAGCAGGTCGAGACGTCGCGCTGCGCGAATGTTTCGAATTTCTTGGCACTGCTTTTCCCGATGCGGCGTTGTCGCGAAGTCTCGAATCGAACGATGCGCGCGATGCGTTATGGCTTGATGCCGATCCCGCCTACGTTATCGCAGATGCCGTCACTGTACGGATGCTTGCGTGCGGCGGGCTCGGTCTGACTCAAGATGAAAGCGACGCGTTGGCCAAGCCGTTGAAGTTGCTGTTCGGCGATGCGGGATTTCTGCTCGAAACGTCCGCATCGGGAAGATGGTATCTCCGCTGTCCTCCAGGTTCGCGCTTGCCGAGTTTTGCTCCGCCCGCGCAAGTGTTGGGCGATGATCTCGCGCGACATTTGCCGACGGGTGAAAACGAACGGCAATGGCGCCATCTGCTCAACGAAGCGCAAGTGATCTTGCACAATCACGCGATCAACGAACGTCGCGCACGCGAAGGAAAAGCGCCGGCAAACAGTCTGTGGTTTTGGGGTGCCGGATCGCTGCCGGCGTGGGTGCGTACATCGTTTTCGCACGTAGTGAGTCGAAGCGACGCTACCGT
>CAZZWP010000017.1:4399-30266 GCA_964657965.1 uncultured Rudaea sp.
CTTGCCAACGTCGCGGCCGCTAGTTTGATCGATACGTTGACCATCCAACCGACGGATCATGTTCTCATCGATTCGATCGATTTCCCCCCAGCGCTGCGCGACGCCGCTTTGACGGCAATCGACGAAGCGGTGCGCGCGCAGAAAATTTCTCGCATCGACATCAAATCGACCGATGGTGCGCGTTATCGATACAAGCGTTCGCAGCGCTGGCGGTTCTGGCGTCCGGTACGCGCGCTCACCACGCAATGAAATCGCCGCGCATCGAAAGGCGTCCCGTCGCGAACATTGCGATGGACTGGCCGGAATCAATTCATCCTGTGCTGCGTCGTGTCTATGCGGCGCGCGGTATCTCGTCTTCGCATGAGGTCGAGCATCGCCTTGCTTCGCTGCTCGCACCCAATTTGCTGGGCGGCGTCGACCGTGCGTGTGAGTTGATCGAAGAGGCGATCGAAAACAATCATCGCATCGTCATCGTCGGCGATTTCGATGCGGATGGCGCAACCGGCACGGCCGTTGCCGTGCGTGGGCTTCGGATGCTCGGCGCGCGTAATGTCGATTACTCCGTGCCGAATCGATTCACGCACGGGTATGGATTGAGCGTTGCGCTAGTGAACGAATTGACGCCGCTTGATCCGAAACTTTTGATCACCGTCGACAACGGCATCGTTGCGCACGCGGGTGTACGCGCGGCACGTGCGCAAGGAATGCGCGTTATCGTGACCGATCATCATCTGCCGTCCGCCGAGTTGCCGGAAGCAGACGCCATCGTTAACCCGAATGTCCACGGCGACGCGTTCCCGAGTAAGTGCGTGGCCGGTGTCGGCGTCATGTTCTATTTGCTGCTCGCGCTGCGCGCGCGATTGCGCGAGAGGGGCCGGTTTGCCGGAAAAGCCGAACCGGACTTGTCGACTCTACTTGATCTTGTCGCGCTGGGCACGGTGGCGGATCTCGTTCCGCTCGATCACAACAACCGGGTTCTGGTCGAGAGTGGATTGCGACGCCTACGTGCAGGGCGTGCCTGTGCCGGCATGACGGCGCTGCTCGATTGCGCCAAGCGCGACGTTCGTCGCGTCATCGCGAGCGATCTTGGATTTGCCGTCGCACCGCGCATCAATGCGGCGGGGCGGTTGGAAGACATGCGAATCGGTATCGAATGCCTGCTGACCGACGACCCTTCGCGTGCGCGGCAACTGGCCGACGCCTTGACCGCCATCAACGCGGAACGCCGCGACCTGCAAACGGCCATGGTCGATCAGGCGGAAGCGGCGGTGGCCAAATGGTTGTCACGCAATGGCGCGGCCCTGCCATGCGGTGTCGTCCTGTTCGACGAAAGCTGGCATCACGGCATTGTCGGTCTGGTTGCCTCGCGGTTGAAGGACAAATTGCAACGACCGGTCATCGCATGCGCTCCGTCTGAGAATCGCGATGAGATCAAAGCATCGGGACGATCGATTGCGGGGTTTCATTTACGCGACGCGCTCGCGGAAATCGATGCGCGGCAGCCGGGGCTTCTGCATCGTTTCGGAGGTCACGCTATGGCCGCAGGCATGACCATTCATCGTGGTGGACTGGAGACACTCGCACGTGAATTTGCCGATGTGGCCCACGAGCGTATTGCGCCCGAACTATTCGATGCGATCGTGCTGAGCGACGGCGAACTTTGCGCAGACGATTTCAAACTCGATCTGGCCGAACAAGTGCGCCATGGGGGACCGTGGGGCCAGTCGTTTCCGGAACCGGTGTTCGATGGAACATTCATCAACGAAAGCTGGCGCGTAATGGGCGAGACGCATTTGCGATTCAATTTGCGGTGCGGAGAACTTCACGCACCGCTCGAAGCCGTTATGTTCAATGGATACAACGGCGCGCCGCCGCCAACCCGGTTTCGCGCCGCGTATTCGCTGGACATCAACGAGTGGAACGGAGCAAGCAAATTACGGTTGCTGCTGCGGCACGTCGAAGCGGTTTAACCGGTGCAAAAAATGCGCATGGCAGCTAAAATCACGAAGAGCTTCGTACAACGCGTGCGCTGATTATTTAGGACAAGCACGATGCGGAATTTGATATGCTGCACAGCCTGTTTTTTAACTCGAACTGCTATGATCGAAATCAATCCCATCCAATTCCGAATCGCCGACTTGACCGGCCGCGTCGCGTCGCTTCGGGGGTATCTTTGACTACGACGTCAAGCGTGAACGTCTCGAAGAAGTAGGCCGCGAGCTCGAAAATCCGAACGTCTGGGACAACCCGGAACGGGCGCAGCAACTCGGCAAAGAGCGCGCGATGCTCGACAAGATCGTCAATGGCATACGTACGCTGGACGACGGATTAGCGGGCGCGGAAGAACTGTTGCAGCTCGCCGCGTCCGAAGCCGATGAAACGACGGCGATGGCCGTGTCGGATGACGTCGATTCGCTCGCCAAGCGCATCGAAGTGCTGGAATTCCAGCGCATGTTTTCCGGCAAGATGGATTCGCACAATGCGTTTGTCGACGTGCAGGCGGGCGCGGGTGGCACGGAGGCGCAAGACTGGGCAGAAATTTTGCTGCGCATGTATTTGCGGTGGGCCGAAAACAAAGGTTGGAAAACGGAATTGCTTGAAGTGTCGGCCGGTGAAGTCGCGGGCATCAAGAGCGCCACGTTCCGCGTCGAAGGCGAGTATGCGTACGGTTGGCTCAAGACGGAAATCGGCGTGCATCGTCTCGTGCGCAAATCGCCGTTCGATTCCGACAACCGCAGGCATACCTCGTTCGCTTCGATCTTCGTCGCCCCGGAAGTAGACGACGATATCGACATCACGATCAATCCTGCGGACCTGCGAACGGATGTTTATCGTTCGTCCGGCGCGGGTGGTCAGCACGTCAACAAAACCGAGTCGGCCGTGCGCATCACGCATGTGCCGACCAATACGGTCGTGGCGTGTCAAACCGAACGCAGCCAGCACGCGAACCGCGATCGTGCGATGAAAATGCTGAAAGCGAAGTTGTACGAGTTGGAAATGCAAAAGCGCAATACCGAAAAGGCGGCGCTTGAAGCGACCAAATCCGATATCGGTTGGGGTAGTCAGATTCGCAGCTATGTGCTCGATCAATCGCGCATCAAGGATTTGCGCACCGGCGTCGAGCGCACCGATACGCAACGCGTACTCGATGGTGACCTGGACGAATTTATCGAAGCGAGTTTGAAATCGGGATTGGATGCCGGTGCGAAACGGATTGACGCATGATACGATATGGGTACCCATATAGCGTTTACTTGCGTACATGAAAACGACGATCGATATCGCTGACGACCTGATTAAGCGCGCACGGCTTATCCAACAACGAGAGAATGTGACGTTTCGTGCGTTGGTCGAAGAAGGTCTGCGCAGCATTCTCGAAAAGCGTGCCAAGCCGGCGAAGAAATACACGTTCGATCCGGTCGTTGTCGGTAAACCTTACACGGCGGGCATGGCAGTGCCGGACGTTTCGAAAATGCTTGCAGAAGCCAACTATCGTCGTTGGAGGGAGCGTCTCGGCAGGCCACGCGTAGCGGCGAAGCGCGCAGCCGGCGGCGCGCGCAAGAAATCGGCGCGCCGCAAATAGAATGATCGCCATCGATACGAATGTGCTCGTCTACGCGCACCGCGCGGACGTGCCGCAGCACTTGGTGGCGCATGCGCTAATGGCGCGTCTGACGGAGGACGACCGGCCGTGGGCGCTACCGTGGCCTTGCCTACACGAGTTCTTTGCGGTCGTTACCAGCACGCATTGGGATACACCGACGACGGCAGCTCAGGCGTGGTCGGTCGTGCGCAATCTGGTCGACGCGCCGGGAGCGCAACTGATCGGCGAAGGCGTAAATCATCTGGACATTCTCACTGAGATAATCCGCCGCGGACACGTGCGAGGTGGCATGATTCACGACGCCCGCATCGCCGCGATCTGTTTGGCGCACGGTGTGAACGAACTTTGGACTGCCGATCGGGATTTTTCTCGATTTCCGGGTCTGAAAACCTACAACCCTTTTGAAGATTCGCATGGCCGACAACGACACTGAGGTTTCTCCGACGCCGCCCGACGAAAATCGGCTGATCGCCGAGCGCCGCGAAAAACTTCGCACGTTACGTGAACGCGGCATCGCATTCCCAAACGATTTCAAACCGGACGCGTTCGCGGGCGATCTTCAAAAAGAATTCGATGGCATTGATGCGACGGCGATCGAAGCACAAGCGCGGCGAGTAAAAGTTGCCGGTCGAATTCTTCTCAAGCGCGGGCAGGGGAAAGTCAGCTTCATTCAAATCCAGGATTTCACTGGGCGCGTTCAGTTGTTCGTGCAAGCCAACAATGTCGGCGACGCGTATGAAAACGTGAAGGCATGGGACATCGGCGACATCGTCGGCGCCGAAGGCGTGTTGATGCGGACGAAGACGGGCGAGTTGTCGGTCAAAGCCGATGCGCTGCGCCTGTTGTCGAAGAATTTGCGGCCGTTGCCGGACAAGTGGCACGGATTGGTCGATGTCGAGCAGCGATATCGTCAGCGTTACGTCGATTTGATCGTCACGCCCGAGGCGCGTCGCGCATTCGAGTTGCGTTCGCGGATGATCGGTTTCATGCGGCAGTGGCTGGAGGCGTCGCCGCGCCGATTCATGGAAGTTGAAACGCCGATGATGCACGTGATCCCCGGCGGCGCAACGGCGCGGCCTTTTATGACGCATCACAACGCGCTCGATATCGATTTGTTTTTGCGTGTCGCGCCGGAGCTGTACTTGAAGCGTCTTGTCGTCGGCGGATTCGAACGTGTTTACGAGATCAATCGCAATTTTCGAAACGAAGGCGTATCCACACGGCACAATCCCGAATTCACGATGCTCGAGTTGTATCAGGCCTACGCCACGTACAACGAGATCATGGATTTGACGGAAACTCTCATTCGCGAAACGGCGAAAGCCACACTCGGCAAGACGGCGTTGACGTGGGAAGGCCGCGATATCGACGTCGGTCCCTCGTTTCGACGCTGGCGTCTCGATGAAGCGGTACGCGAACACAATCCCGGGATAAGCTCGAATGACATGCGGGACGTCGCTGCATTGCGCGCGCACTGCGAACGTTTGAAAGTTCCGGTGAAGTCCGGCTACGGCTGGGGCAAGTTGTTACTGGAAATTTTTGAGAAAACCGTGGAGTCGACGCTCGTGCAACCTACGTTTATCACGGCGTATCCCACGGAAGTTTCTCCACTGGCGCGAGCGAACGACGCCGATCCAGAGGTTACTGATCGCTTCGAGCTGTTTGTCGGCGGGAAAGAGTTGGCGAACGGATTCTCCGAGCTCAACGATCCTGAAGACCAAGCGGAACGCTTTCGCGCACAAGTCTCGGCCAAGGACGCGGGCGACGATGAGGCGATGCATTTCGATGCCGACTACATTCGCGCACTTGAATATGCGATGCCGCCGACGGGCGGGCTAGGCGTGGGCATCGACCGTTTGGTGATGCTGTTTGCCGATGTTCCGTCGATCCGCGACGTACTCCTGTTTCCGTACATGCGCCCTGAAAGCCACTAGCTGACGCCAGCGGGCAAGAGTCGACGAGCGCGGCACAGCGTTCGATAGTGCGGTGAAACCCTCATCAGTGCGTTTTGGCGAAGGGCGGTAACGTCAATAAAATCATGCGGCTGTCGAAACTACTTGAGAATAGCGTTAAGCTCTTTTTGTAACCCGCAAATGTGATAGTCTCAATCGATGTTGGTGAGCGCCGATATGGCACGATACCTGCTCAAACATCACACCGCGTATTTTCGCGAATGTGATGCCGGATTTAGCTGGTATGTGCCATCGAGTCGACCAGCGGAGTCCGAACCATGAATATACTTATCGTCGACGACCAGCAATCCGCGCGCACCATGCTGCGCCACGTGGTCGAAGGTATCAGCCCCGGCATCAGTGTCACGGATTTCGAAAATCCGGTGGACGCACTGCAATGGTCGGAACGCAACAGTGTCGACATGCTGCTGCTTGATTATCGAATGCCAGACATGGACGGACTGCAGTTCACGCGGCAGTTTCGCCGTCCGCTCGTCAAGCGCGATGTGCCGATCGTTTTGATCAGCGTGGTGGGTGACGAACCGGTGCGCCAGGCGGCGCTCGATGCCGGCGTCATCGATTTCCTCGTCAAGCCGGTGCGTCCGCGCGAATTGCGTTCGCGACTGCGTAACCTGTTGCTGTTGCGTCAACAGGGTGAGTCCGTCAAAGAACGTGCGCGTTCGTTGGAACGTCAAGTCCTGGAAGGTTTGCGTGAGCTCGAAGAACGCGAACGCGAAACACTGTATCGCCTGGCGCGCGCTATCGAATATCGCGACTTCGGTACGGGACTGCATCTGATTCGCATGGCACGTTTCGCCGGATTGATCGCCGAGGGTTTGCATTTGCCTGACGATGAAGTGCGCATGCTCGAGCTTGCGTCGCCATTGCATGACATCGGCAAGATCGGTGTGCCGGATGCGATCTTGCTGAAGGCTGGTCGCCTCAACGACGAAGAGACCGCCGTGATGCGCCGTCATCCGCACATCGGTTTCGAAATCCTGCGCGATAGTCAAAGCAAATTTGTCCAGCTCGGCGCGCAGGTGGCTTTGCGCCACCACGAACGTTGGGACGGCAGCGGTTATCCGGATGGGCTGCGCGGCGAAGAGATTCCAATTCACGCACGCATCGTCGCGCTGGCCGATGTCTTCGATGCGCTCATTTCGGAGCGTCCGTACAAACCGGCGTGGTCGCACGACGACACGGTCGCCTATGTCCGCGAGAACAGCGGCAAGTTGTTCGATCCGGCCTGCGTGGAATCGTTGTTCCGCGATATGGATCAGGTTCGCATGATCGAGCAGATGCAGCTCGCAAGACCGCCCTTCGCAGAGCAAAGCTGACACCCCCCATGAATACCGTGCTGGCGTCGCTACGATCTCGTCTTCGCAACCGCGAGGATAGCGAGCACGAACAGGCGATCGTCAGGCTGGTCATCGCGGCGCTGATTCTGGTCTATATGCTGGGCGTGTGGTCGGTTCCCGTCGAATCGGAAACGGCGACCGGTCTGATCTGGGCCGCCCGGGTGATTATGGCCGAGACGCTGCTAGGGCTCGGTCTCGTCGTGGCTATCTTCGTACGCCCGAAACCAAGCAGGGTTCGCCGCTACATCGGCATGTTGGCCGATTACGCGACGCTCGGTGCGATGATGGTTTTGTACGATCGTGCGCTGGCACCGCTGTTCGTCGTTTATTTGTGGGTGACGATCGGCAACGGTTTGCGTTTCGGTCCGCGTTTCCTGCTGGCGGCGATTGCGCTCGCTGCCACGTCGTTTCTTTTCGTCATCACCAACAGTGCGTACTGGGCCGACAATCAGCCGCTGGCGTGGGGCTTGCTCATCGGTCTGATTGCCATTCCTGCTTATTTGTCGTCGTTGTTGCGCGCGCTGACGAAAGCCAGCGACGAAGCGCGACGCGCGAATGCCGCCAAGAGCCGTTTCCTGGCCAACATGAGTCACGAGTTCCGCACGCCGCTCAACGGCATCGCGGGAATGTCGGAACTGTTGGTAACGACCAAGCTCAGCCCCGAACAGCGTGAATGCGCTGAAGTCATCCAGACGTCATCCCGTGCCTTGCTCGCGTTGATCGAAGATGTGCTGGACATCTCGGCGATCGAAGCGGGCAAGCTGCAGCGTATCGATTCGGAATTCAGTCTCGATCAGGTTTTGCGCGGCGTGCAGATCATGCTGCAGCCGGCGGCCGTTCGGAAAAACCTGGAGTTCGACATTCAGGTCGCGGAAGCAGTTCCTCCGAAATTCGTGGGCGATGCCGGTCATATCCGCCAGATATTGACCAATCTTTTGAGCAATGCCATCAAGTTCACCGAACGCGGATCGGTAACGCTCGAGGTGAGCGTGCTCGACAAGTCGGAACGCAACGCCACCATCCGGTTTTCCGTTCGCGACACGGGTGTCGGCATTTCGCAGGAAGCGCAGTCAAGAATTTTCAATGCGTTCGAGCAGGCCGATTCGAGTCAGTCGCGCCGATTCGGCGGCACGGGACTAGGAACGACAATTGCCAAGGCGCTGGCCGAGCGGCTCGGCGGCGAAATCGGTCTGGAAAGCAACGAAGGGCAGGGCTCGCATTTCTGGGTGGACTTGCCATTTTCGATTCCCGAAGCGGCCGACGATGCCGCGCCTGCATCCATCAACGTCATCGCGTTCGACGATCCGTTCGTGCGTCATCGCGCGCGCATCAAGCCGATGCGCATTCTCATCGGCGACGATCAGCCGGCGAATCTTCTCGTCTTGCGACGCATTCTGGAAAAAGCCGGCCACACGATCGTATTGGCGAACAACGGTGAAGAAGTGCTCGAAGCGATCGAGAACGAATCGTTCGACACGGTGGTGATCGATCTGCACATGCCGAAGCTCAACGGCATTGAAGTGATCAAGCAAGCGCAGTTCATGGAAGCCGGTCGGCAGCGCACGCCGTTTGTCGTGCTGAGCGCCGACGCCACAGCCGAAACGATACGCGACAGCGAGGCCGCCGGTGCGCGCAAATTTTTGTCGAAACCTGTCGCTGCGCAGGCGTTGCTCGACACGCTGGCGGAAATCGCGTCGGGTGAAACTGTATCGACGGCGCCAACCGCTGCCGTTGTTCAGCAGGGCGGAATCGACGTTATTTCGCGGGCGACCATCGATGAACTGCGCGATCTGAACCTCGATGGCGATTTCATGAAACTTTTCGTGAGCGAGTGTATGCGCGATGCGGTCAAATGCATGGCGGAACTCGACGCGAACGGAACCGCCGCCCAATGGGACAAATACCGGGATACCTGTCACGCCCTCAAAGGCGTGGCCAGTAACGTCGGCGCGCTGCGGCTGGCCGCCACGGCATCCGAAGCCATGAAGCTGCCAAGTTGGCAGCTATCCAGAGAGTGGCGTGCGCGGGCTAAGCTCCTTCGGGAGCAGCTCGAAGCGGCGCGTTCGACGCTGAACGAGTTGCTGGGTAACGCCGCGGCGGGTCAGGGCAGCGGCGAATCCGGCGGAGGCTAAACCGCTTCGTCTTCATCCGACGTTCGATATCTGAACGTTCTCGCTGGCAACGGCGGCGGCCGGGCGAATCGGAGTGACTTGATTGCGGCGCAATTGCGCGCGAACCAGACGTTCCATCACGCGCAGCGATTTTTCGCCGAGCTGCAGCGCGGTGTCGACCCAAATTTCCGTGACCGTCATCAGTTCCTCGAAGCTTACCGGATGACAAACGGATTCGACGCGGTTCATCGCCAGCCGCGCGTGACCGATACGCTGATTTCGCTTGACGAGTTCCTGCACGGCTGCAACGCCTTCGCCTTTCGGCACCAGAACGTCGACCACACCCATCGCGTGCAATTCGTCGCTCGAATAGACACGTCCATCGAGCATCATTTGTTGTGCTTGCGACGAACTGATGCGCCGGCGCAAGAACGAATAAGCGCCCATACCCGGGAACAGATCGAACAGCACTTCGGGGAAGCCCATGCCCACGCCGCTTTCGGCGACGATAGTTTGGCAACACAGCGCCAATTCGAACCCGCCGCCGAGCGCTTCGCCTTGGACCAGGGCCACGGTGTGCGCATCTTCGTTCAGATGGCGATAGAACGCATAGGCGACGTCAACGCACTGGCGAGCGTAAGCCAGCAAACTGCTTCGGTCCTGCGCACGAATCAAACGGCAGAACAAATCGAGATCGCCGCCGAGGTTGTAGACATTCTCAGCCGATGCAATGACGACATGCGACAAGACATGCGGCTTTTGCACATTCTTCGGACGTCGCATGGCCTCGCCGGTGCGGAGCTGAAAATCGCGCAGTTCTTTCAGAAGTGGAGTGGAGAAACAGGGCCGATACGCCAGATCGTTTGGAAAACGGCGCGAATGCATGTGACACCAGAAGGTGCTGCTTGAAACGTCTTCGTGGACGCGCAGGGTGCTGTATGCGGAATCGCGATGCAAAAGTTCAACGTTCGTCATGGGGGAGTCCTCGTCGACTAGTAGCGGACCACTTGCCGACCGCTGACGAAGTGGCCGAACGCCCAAGCACCAAACCGGTGCGCGGTCGGGCCGGACGAGTCTATACCATCAGGAACGTCTAAAATTCCCCTCAGGCTCGTTTTTTCTGCTTGAAGTGTGGTAATCGGACGCAGCAGCCCTCCGCGTATGGTTAAGTCGCGAGCACGGCGAATTGATCTTCCCGTTCCGCTGCGTCAAGATCGGCGTGCCAAAAAAGAGATTTTCGATGACGGCGGATACATCGACCAGCGGCCAGCGTCACGCGCGCAAGCGAATCCACTGCGACGTGCTGATGATTCACGGTCCGGAGTCTTGGTCGGGCGACATGCAGGACATTTCCGCCACCGGCGTGCTCGTGACGCGGCCGATGGGCTGGAAGGGTTGTCCGGGTGATCTCTACTCACTGGACCTGATGTTCGGCGACGACCTGCATATCCACCTGGAAGCCACAATCGCCCGCATCACGCGCTCGCACTTGGGTTTCGAGTACGCGCGCATTCCCGAGGACAAGGAAACCGCGCTGTGGAATTTGCTCGGTGGCTACGCCGATTCGCTGGAAGTATTCCGCGGTTGATCAACCGGCAGGTTTTGGATCGCGCAGTTCACGGCGAAGAATCTTGCCGACGTTTGTTTTCGGGAGCGAATCGCGGAATTCGATGAATTTCGGATGCTTGTAACCCGTCAGATTTTCTTTGCAATACGCCTTGATCGTTTCGGCGGTGAGGTTCGGATCTTTTTTCACGACCACGACTTTCACGGCCTCGCCTGATTTTTCGTCCGGCACGCCGACTGCCGCGACTTCCAATACGCCAGGAATCTGCGCTACGACGTCTTCGATCTCGTTCGGATAGACGTTGAATCCAGACACGAGAATCATGTCTTTCTTGCGATCGACAATATAAAAGTAGCCTTTTTCATCCATCCGCGCGATGTCGCCGGTGTGCAGCCAGCCGTCCGGCGTGATGACCTTGGCCGTTTCTTCGGGCCGTTGCCAATAACCCTTCATCACTTGTGGCCCGCGGATGCAAAGCTCGCCCGTTTCGCCAACGGGAAGATGCTTGCCGTCGTCGTCCTGGATGCAGGCCTCCGTCGACGGCACGGGCAATCCGATCGAGCCGTTGTAGGCTGCAAGATCAAGCGGATTCACGCAGGCGGCGGGTGACGTTTCCGTCAATCCATACGCTTCGACGAGCGTGACACCGGTGACTTTTTTCCAGCGGTCCGCGACCACGCGTTGAACGGCCATGCCGCCGCCCATCGTAAATTTGAAACGCGAGAAATCGAGCGTCTCGAAACCGGGCGTATTCAATAAACCGTTGAACAAGGTATTCACGCCTGTCATCGCCGTGAAGTTCACGCCCCGAAGTTCCTTGACGAAACCTTTCATGTCGCGCGGATTCGTGATCAGATAATTTTGTCCACCCGTTTTCATGAAGACCAGGCAGTTCGCCGTCAGCGCGAAGATGTGGTACAGCGGTATTGCGGTAATGATGACTTCTTCGCCGTCGTTGAGCGTCGTCCCCAGCCATGCCGACGCCTGCAACATGTTGGCGACCATGTTGCGGTGGGTGAGCATCGCGCCCTTGGCAACACCCGTGGTGCCACCCGTGTATTGAAGGAACGCGATGTCGTCGTGGCCCACGTCCACTTTCGGTAGTTTGCTGCGCGCACCGATTTTTAGCGCGGTATTGAAGCGCACCGCGCCGGGAATCGAGAAGGGCGGAACCAGTTTCTTGATATGCCGAACGACAAAGTTGACGAGTACACCTTTCGCGCCGACGAGATCGCCGAGTGCCGTCGTAATCACATGCTTGACCGGCGTATCGCGCATAACTTCTTCGAGCACGGACGCGAAGTTGTCGAGGACGATGATCGCGCTTGCACCCGAATCATGAAGCTGATGGCGCAGTTCGCGCGGCGTGTAAAGCGGATTGGTGTTGACGACCGTCAAGCCGGCGCGGAGGATTCCGAATAACGCAACCGGGTACTGCAAAACGTTCGGCAGCATGATCGCGACACGATCACCTTTCACGAGTTTCAGATCGTTGACCAGATAGGACGCGAAGTGACGGCTCATGCGATCGACTTCGTCGTATGACAGCGTTCGCCCCATATTCGCGAATGAGGGCCGATGCCGGAATCGATCGCAAGCCATTTCGAGCAGCTGCACGATCGAGGCGAACGCATTCGTATCGATGTCGGCAGGCACGTTCGCCGGATAGCTCGCCAGCCAGGGGCGTTCTTGGTCAGTCATCCCTCACCTTACAGGACAGTACGCGGACGTATGCGTTAGTGTTTTACCCTTTGGACGGCTACGCGGCAAGCTGCATTGCGGCGTTCGCGTAGACCGGGCACGATGGTCCCATGATTTTCCGACCGGCGTTTCTTATGTTGCTATTCCTTGCGATGTGCGCCTGTTCGCGCACACCGGATGACGAGCAGATACGGGCGGATATCAAGTCGATGCAGACCGCCATCGAAAGCGGTAGCCCGCGCGATTTCCTGCAGTTCATAACAGCAAACTTTTCCGGCAACGACAACGCGGTCGATCGCGATGGTCTAGGCAATCTGCTGCGGGTCGAAGTACTGCGTAACGACAAGGTCGGCGTTACGCTCGGCCCCATCGAAATCGAATTGCTAGGCGAGCGCGCGACGGTTCGCGTGGTAGCCACCATGACGGGCGGAAAAGGCGGCCTCATCCCTGATCGCGGCGCGATCTATTCGATCACCAGCGGCTGGCGACGCGAAGGAAAGGACTGGCGCTGCTACACCGCGTCGTGGGAGCAGAAACTTTAATCCCGCTCCCGCCGCTCGAATTTATGGTGTCTTGTTTCCGCTCGCCAGCTGACGCAACACAAAGGGCAGAATGCCGCCGTGGCGGTAGTATTCGATTTCCTTCGGCGTCAGCAGCAGCAGTTTGACTTTGAATTTCTTCTCGCCGCCTGGTCCCTTCGCCGTGATTTCGACCTCCTTCGCGCTGCCATCGTTGAGGCCGCCGATGTCGAACACCTCGTCGCCTTTCAGACCGAGACTCTGCGCGTTTTCGCCGTCGTGGAATTGCAGCGGCAAGATGCCCATGCCGACGAGGTTCGAGCGATGAATCCGCTCGAAGCTTTCCGCAATCACTGCCCTGACACCGAGCAGAAGCGTGCCTTTCGCCGCCCAATCGCGCGATGACCCGGTGCCATATTCTTTGCCGGCGATGACGATCAGGGGAATATTTTCCTTTTTATACTTCATCGCCGCGTCGTAGATCGGCAATTTTTCTTTATCGGGGAAATGCAAGGTATTACCGCCTTCCTCGCCGCCGAGCATCAGATTCTTGATGCGGATATTCGCGAACGTGCCGCGCACCATGATGTCGTCGTTGCCGCGTCGCGATCCGTAGGAATTGAAATCGACTTTTGTCACGCCGCGGCCTTGCAGAAACTGGCCGGCTGGCGACGTCGCCTTGATGTCGCCGGCGGGAGAGATGTGATCGGTCGTGATCGAATCGCCGAACAAGCCGAGCACGCGCGCACCTTGCACGTCGCGGATCTTTCCGACATGCATGCTCATGCCATCGAAATACGGCGGATTCTTGATGTAAGTAGACTTTTGGTCCCAGCCGTAACGTTCGCCTTCCGGCGGTGAGATTTCGTTCCAGCGCGAATCGCCTTTGAACACGTCCGCATAGTTGTGCTTGAACAAATCAGGCCCGACCGTCCTGGCGATCACGTCACCGATTTCCTTGTTGGTCGGCCAGATGTCTTTCAGAAAAACCGGCTGCCCATCGCTGCCATTGCCCAACGGTTGTGTCGTCATATCGATATCGACGGTGCCGGCCAGCGCGAACGCCACGACCAGCGGCGGCGACGCGAGATAATTCATTTTCACTTCCGGATGGACGCGGCCTTCGAAGTTTCGATTGCCGGACAGCACCGATGCCACGGCGAGATCGCCATCGACAATTCCTTTGCTGATTTCCGGGGGCAATGGACCGGAGTTTCCAATACACGTCGTGCAGCCGTAGCCGACGAGGAAGAATCCTAGTTTTTCCAGTTCGCTGAGAACGCCCGCTTTTTTCAGATAATCGGTCACGACGAGCGAACCCGGCGCCAGCGATGTCTTGACCCACGGTTTCACTTTCAGACCTTTCGCCACCGCATTGCGCGCGAGCAAACCTGCCCCAAGCATCACGGCAGGATTCGATGTGTTGGTGCACGACGTGATCGCCGAAATCACGACCGCGCCATCCTGCAGGTCGAAGTCGCCGCCATCGCGTGTGATGCGCTGTCCGGTGGCATTCACGCTCTTGTCGTGGCCGACGGCCGTCGCACCGCCTTCGTTGGCAAAACGCGATTCCTGAATTTTCAGCGAGCGATTTGCGGTCAGTGTCTTGAATGAATCTTCATAACTCTTTGCCACGTCACTCAACAGCACGCGGTCTTGCGGACGTTTCGGTCCGGCGAGCGATGGTTTCACGTCGGCCAGATTCAATTCGAGTTTCGAGCTGAAATCGGCGTGCGGTGTGTTGTCGTCGTGCCACAACCCTTGCGCTTTCGCGTATTCCTCGACGAGTCGGATATGCGATTCTTCGCGGCCCGACAAACGCAGATACGCGATCGCTTCGGCATCGATCGGAAAGATGCCGCACGTCGCGCCGTATTCAGGCGCCATGTTGGCGATCGTCGCGCGATCGGCCAGCGCAAGATGTTTCAACCCGTCGCCGAAAAACTCCACAAATTTTCCGACCACGCCATGCTTGCGCAACATTTGCGTGACGGTGAGCACGAGGTCGGTGGCCGTTGCGCCTTCCGGCATTTTTCCGGTCAACTGGAAACCCACGACTTGCGGAATGAGCATCGACGACGGCTGCCCGAGCATGGCCGCTTCCGCTTCGATGCCGCCGACACCCCAGCCGAGAACGCCGATGCCATTGATCATCGTCGTATGCGAATCGGTACCGAACACGGTGTCCGGGAACACCCATTTTTCCGTGCCTTTTTCGCCGGTCATCACGACGCGCGCGAGGAATTCCAGATTCACCTGATGCACGATGCCCGTGCGCGGCGGCACGACTTTGAAATTGTTGAACGCTTTCTGGCCCCAACGCAGGAAGCCATAGCGCTCTTTATTGCGATCGAATTCGATCTTGACGTTTTGTTCCAGTGAATCGCCGGTGCCGAATTTATCGACCTGCACCGAATGATCGATGACCAGTTCGGAAGGGATCAGCGGATTGATCCGCTTCGCATCGCCACCGAGACGAACGATTGCATCGCGCATCGCGGCCAGATCGACGACGCACGGCACGCCCGTGAAATCCTGTAGAACCACGCGCGCCGGCATGAAAGCGATTTCGGTATCCGGTTCTTTGGTCGCATCCCAATTCGCGACGGCTTCGATTTCTTTCTTCGTGATGTTCAGGCCATCTTCGTGCCGCACCAGATTCTCGAGCAGGATTTTCATCGAGTAGGGCAGACGCTTGAGATTGAAAGTCTCGCCCAGCTTCGCCAGGTTGGCGATTTTGTAGGGTTTGCCGTCAACCTCGAAGGTCGTGTGCGTCGAGAACGAATCGGTCATGACAGACTCCAGATGGCGAATAGGCGATCGATGGGCATAGCCCATTATTATCGCGCATTACGCCCTAAACGTCAGGTGCGATTGTCAGGTTCGATCGAGTGTGCAACCCGAGCAAAGGCCACGCGCCAGCATGGCGTATTCGCGTTGCCGGAACAGCATCCGCAGCGGACTTCCGCCGAGCTGCCGCCACAACACGGCGGCTCTAATCGCGGCGAGCAACAGCGCGCGAATCTGATTGACCTGTGTCGGCTGCTGCAAAAAATTCGGATTGCCCTCGACCATGATGCGTGGACGTAGCGGCGAGATGTTGTCGCTGTAAATCTTGGCGAGCCGGGCGCAGATATCCACGTTGCCGGATTCCATCTGTTCCAGCAGCGGCGCCATTTCTTCCAGACTGTTTTTCAGCGCGTTTCGAACCGAGGAGCGTCGCGAAACGGATCGCTCGAGACGCAACACCGATACGGCCATCCGCGTGAGCGCGATATCGCGTTTCGGTTTCACATCGAACTGCGCGACAGTCGTCTCCAAGCCCAATCGCAAATTGGCCAACCCGCCGAAGACGGCTTCCGGACTATCCGCGTCGATGCGCAATGTGCTGGCCAGACTGGCGCGCATCATCGTCGCGTCACAGCTGCCGCGCTGCGCGATGGAACGCACCAGCGCCAACGCCTGCATGACGCCCGCGAGCGCGATGACGCGGCCTTCTCTCACGTTACACCGCCGCCGAACGGTGCGTCGGTCGCGTCGATCACACCGCCGCCGAGGCATTCGTCGTCGCGATAGAACACGACCGATTGGCCGGGCGTGACCGCACGTTGCACGTCGTCGAACTCGACGATGCATCGATCCCCGTCGATCAGCACATGACATGCCTGATCCGGCTGCCGATAACGCGTCTTCGCGGTGCACGAGAATTGGTTGGCGGGCGCGTCGCCCGCTACCCAACTCAGTTCGCTCCCGCGCAGTCTCCGCGAATGCAGCCATTTCGTTTCGTTACCTTGCGCAACGAACAGGATGTTTTCGGTCACATCTTTTCCGACGACATACCACGGTTCGTTCGACGCATCGCGCCGCCCGCCGATGCCTAATCCGGTGCGTTGTCCGAGCGTGTAGTACATCACACCGTCGTGCTCGCCGATGAAGTCGCCGTCGGGTGTGCGCATTTCGCCTTTCTGAGCGGGAATGTACTGACCGAGAAATTCGCGGAAATCGCGTTCGCCGATAAAACAGATTCCCGTCGAATCTTTTTTGGCGTGCGTCGGCAGTTCCGCATCGCGCGCGAGCTGCCGCACCTCGGGCTTCGGCAATTCGCCGACAGGAAATAATGTGTGCGCGAGCTGTTCTTGGCCGAGCGTATAAAGAAAGTAGCTCTGATCCTTGTTCGGATCCTTGCCGCGCAACAGGCGATGACGGCCTTCCAATTTGGCCGTGCGCGCATAATGGCCAGTCGCGATTTTATCTGCGCCAAGTGCTCGGGCATGATCGAGAAACGTCTTGAATTTGATTTCGCGATTGCAAAGCACATCGGGATTCGGCGTGCGCCCGGCGCGGTATTCGTCGAGAAAATGCTCGAAGACGCGATCCCAATATTCGGCGGCGAAATTTCTGGCGTGAAAAGGAATGTCGAGACGGCCGCACACGCGAATTGCATCCGTGCGATCCTGCTCAGCGTGACATTCGCCGAAGCGCTCGTCTTCCTCCCAATTCTGCATGAACATGCCGGCGATGTTGTCGCCGGACTGCTTCAGGAGCAGGGCAGCGACTGACGAATCGACGCCACCGGAAATGCCGACGACGATGCTGGGCGCCGCGCTCATGCGGTTAGCCCTGGCGGAATGGCGACAATCGCATCCAGCGGAAAACGGCGACCGGCGACATAATCGTCGATGCCGCGCAAAACCATCGGGCTACGCAATTGCGACTGCCGGGCGGCGATTTCGTTTCGATCGAGCCAGCATGCTCGCACGATGCCATCGTCCAGCTGACGCGTCTCATCGCGAGAAAGCGCACGCGCCGCAAACGTGAAGCGGACGAAATGCGCGTCGTCGCCATTCGACCACTGATAAACCGCTACCAGACCATCAAGTTCTACCGTCCAACCGGTTTCTTCCAGCGTTTCGCGGCGCGCGGCGTCGTGCAACGATTCGTTCGCTTCCAAGTGCCCGGCTGGCTGATTCAGCACGAGTTCGCCGCGTACCATTTCCTCGACGAGCAAATATTTGCCGTCGCGGGGAACGATCGTTGCCACCGTCACGTCGGGGCGCCAGATGCTGTCGGGTTGGAAATTCATCGGTATGGTGCGATTCATGCTTTCGAGAATGTTACACGAGGTGCGTTAGCACGGCCCTCATCGCGACTTGAAAATTGACCATTGCGACGCAACACAGCGCTATGATGAAATCGGTTACAGAGCGAGGATTGCGAACAACGCAGTGATGTCAAAACAACCCGAACAACAATCCGGTATGCAGCACGGCCTGGTCGTCGAGGAATCGAAGCCGGAAGTCGAGCGTCCGCCGCTATATCAAGTCGTGCTCTTGAACGACGACTACACGCCGATGGATTTCGTCGTCGTCGTACTCGAGACTTTTTTCAACTTGAACCGCGAACTGGCCACGCAAGTGATGCTGCACGTTCACACCCGCGGCAAAGGAGTATGCGGTGTCTTCACGCGCGAAGTGGCAGAAACGAAGGTGACTCAGGTGAATGAATTTTCACGCGCGCATCAGCACCCGTTGTTGTGTACTCTTGAGAAAGCCTGAGTTTATGACGCCGACTTTATAACCCTACCGCCGACCCCATCTACCGGATAAGCATTTACCAAAGGCATCTCAATGTTCAGCAAAGATCTCGAGCTTACTATCGGCCAGTGTTACAAAGAGGCGCGCGAGCAGCGCCACGAGTTCATGACGGTCGAGCATCTGCTGCTGGCGCTGCTTGAAAATCCCTCGGCGGCGGCAGTGTTGAAGGCGTGCGGAGCAGATATCACCAAGCTCGGCAAAGACCTCAAGGCCATCATCCTAGAAACCGTTCCCGTGTTGCCGGCCAGCGACGAGCGCGACACGCAGCCGACGCTGGGTTTCCAGCGCGTTCTGCAGCGCGCGGTGTATCACGTGCAGTCGTCCGGCCGAAAAGAAGTGACGGGCGCGAATGTGCTCGTCGCGATTTTCGGCGAGAAGGATTCGCACGCCGTTTATTTCCTCAATCAGCAGGAAGTGGCGCGTCTGGACGTCGTCAACTACATCGCGCACGGTGTCGCCAAGATCGGCCAAGACCCGAGCCAACAGGCCAACGGCGAAGCCGGCAAAGACGGCGAGGGCGGCGATGAACCGCGCGGCAATCCGCTCAATGAGTTCGCAAGCAACCTCAACGAAGCCGCACGACAGGGCAAGATCGACCCGCTGATCGGTCGCGTCGAAGAAATCGAGCGCACGATTCAAGTGCTGTGTCGTCGCCGCAAGAACAATCCGTTGTATGTCGGCGAAGCCGGCGTGGGCAAGACGGCGCTTGCGGAAGGCTTGGCCAAGCGCATTGTCGAAGGCGAAGTGCCGGAAGTTCTCAAAGGCTGCATCATCTACGCGCTCGATCTCGGCGCATTGGTTGCGGGCACGAAATATCGCGGTGATTTCGAGAAGCGTCTGAAAGCGGTCATCACCGAACTGAAGAAACAGCCGCAGGCGATTTTGTTCATCGACGAAATCCACACCATCATCGGTGCCGGTTCGGCGTCGGGCGGCACGATGGATGCGTCGAACCTGATCAAGCCCGTGCTCGCCTCCGGCGAACTGCGTTGCATCGGTTCGACCACGTTCCAGGAATTCCGCGGCGTTTTCGAGAAGGATCGCGCACTCGCGCGGCGCTTCCAGAAAATCGACGTCGTCGAACCGACGATCGCCGAAACCGTCGATATTCTCAACGGTCTCAAATCGCGTTTCGAACAGCATCACAAGGTCGAATACACTGCCGATGCGATCAAGGCGGCGGTCGATCTGTCGGTCAAACACATCGGCGATCGTCTGTTGCCCGACAAGGCGATCGACGTGATCGACGAAGCCGGTGCGCGTCAGCGTCTGATGCCGGAAGAGCTGCGCAAGACCGTCGTCGATACGCCGGAGATCGAATTCATCATCGCGCGCATGGCGAGAATTCCCGCCAAGCAAGTGTCGGCGTCGGATCGCGACGTGCTGAAGAATCTCGAGCGCAATCTCAAGATGGTCGTGTTCGGCCAGGACAAGGCGATCGAAGCGTTGGCGTCGTCGATCAAAATGGCGCGTTCGGGTCTCGGCAGCGCCGAAAAACCGATCGGCAATTTCCTGCTCGCCGGACCGACGGGCGTCGGCAAAACGGAAGTGACGCGTCAGCTCGCCATGCAACTCGGTATTGAACTGGTTCGGTTCGACATGTCGGAATACATGGAAGCGCATTCCGTATCGCGCCTGATCGGAGCACCTCCGGGCTATGTCGGATTCGATCAGGGCGGTTTGCTCACCGAGCAGATTACCAAGCATCCGCATTGTGTGTTGTTGCTCGACGAAATCGAGAAAGCGCATCCGGACGTCTACAACATCCTGTTGCAGATCATGGATCACGGCAAGCTGACGGACACGAATGGCCGCGAAGCGAATTTCCGCAATGTCGTGCTGGTGATGACAACGAATGCGGGTGCCGCGCAAGCCGCGCGTCGTTCGATCGGGTTCGTTGAGCAGAGCCACGCGACGGACGCCATGGAAGTCATTCGCCGCGCGTTCTCGCCGGAGTTCCGCAACCGTCTCGATGCGATCGTTCAGTTCGGTGCGCTCGATATCAACCACATCCTGCGCGTCGTCGACAAGTTCATCATCGAACTCGAAGCGCAATTGCAGGAGAAGCATGTCGCGTTGCACGTCGATTCGGACGCACGCCGTTGGCTGGCCGATCATGGTTTCGATGTGCAGATGGGTGCACGTCCGATGGCACGCGTGATTCAGGAGAACGTCAAGCGTCCGCTGGCCGACGAACTGTTGTTCGGCAAGCTGTCCGAAGGCGGCGGTCGCGTGAGCTTGAGCGTGAAGGACGACAAACTCGAGGTCACCGTCGAGGCCGACGAGAAATTGCCAGCCGTCGTCGAATGATGATGGTTTAGGTAATCGCAAAAGAAAAAGGCCGGAGCGATCCGGCCTTTTTCATGGGAATCCGAGACTCATTTCATTCGGTACGTAATCCGACCTTTAGTCAGATCGTACGGCGTCATTTCCACTTTGACTTTATCGCCGGTGAGGATGCGGATGTAGTTCTTGCGCATGCGGCCGGAAATATGCGCGGTCACGACGTGACCGTTTTCAAGTTTGACGCGGAAC
The DNA here is from genome assembly GCA_964657965.1 of uncultured Rudaea sp. GTDB lineage: Bacteria > Pseudomonadota > Gammaproteobacteria > Xanthomonadales > Rhodanobacteraceae > Rudaea. The sequence goes on from CAZZWP010000017.1 coordinate 25,340, forward strand.
ATCGTGTTGGGAAGTGTCTCCAACACCGTGCCTTCCATTTCGATTTGATCGTCTTTTGACATCAGTACTCTTTAAATTGAGAAGTGCGGCTGTTACGGCCGCTTCTTGATTCTCGCGTTCGCGGACGAACGCAAAAATAACGGTGCGCGATTCTGCCACGTTCGGGCGATGGCGGGAAGCGAAAACGCTATCAAACGAGCTCTTTCGGCGAGCGAAACGGCCAAAGCGTCGTCCATTTGCCAGGTAATCCCGGCCGCTCTGCGTAATCGGCGATATGCGCGACGAATTCATTCCGCGACATTTCAAATGCGCCCATCGTCATCAAATGCGGCGACGCTACTTGCGCGTCGAGCAACGGAAAACCGTTGTCGCGAAGCATTCGACATAGCGCGACGAGCGCGATTTTCGAACCATTCGATGCGCGGCTGAACATCGATTCGCCGTAAAACACACGGCCGAGCGCGACGCCATAAATTCCACCTACAAGCGCATCGTCATGGTAAACCTCCACCGAATGCGCAAACCCGAGATCGTGCAGATGTCGATACGCGTCGAACATATCGTGCGTGATCCACGTGCCGCGCTGGGTCGTTCGTGGAGCGGCGCAGGCGAGCATGACGTCGGCGAACGCCGTATCCGCGCGGATCGTCCACTCGCATCGCCGCAGTTCGCGGTGCAATTTTTTGGAAATGTGGATTTTTCCCGTGTCGAACACGGTGCGCGGATCGGGCGACCACCACAAAATTGGATCCCCCAGCGAGAACCACGGGAAAATCCCGTGGCGATAGGCATCGAGCAATCGCTCCGGACGCAGATCGCCGCCCGCCGCGAGCAGGCCATCCGGATCGCGCAGCGCCGCATCGACTGGCGGAAACGGATCCAGCGAGTCTGCGCGCAGAATGGCGATCCGTTTCACGGCACGTGCGTGTACGGCGAATGCGACATCAGTTCATCGCGATAATCGTTGAGGGAAACTGCTTCCCGACGCAATGCATCGCCGATCGCCTTGCGAAATCGTGTGTCGGCCAGGTAATGGAACGATCGTGTGATCGTCGGCAAAAAGCCGCGTGCAAGCTTGTGCTCGCCTTGCGCGCCGGGTTCGAAATAGTTCAAGCCATTCTTGAGGCAGTAATCGATGCCTTGGTAATAGCAGACTTCGAAATGCAGACCCGGAATGTTTTCAGAACAACCCCAATAACGGCCGTACAGCGTATCCGAACTGCGCAGCAAAAGCGCGGCGGCTATCGGCGTTGGGCCGCGCCTGGCGAGGACGGTCAAAACGCGTCGCGGCAGGGTCCGTCCGAGATGTTCGAAGAACGGCAACGTCAGCGCGGGATAGTTGCCTTTTTCGTCGAAGGTCGACTCGTAAAATGCGTGCATCGTTCGCCAATCGCTCGCCGACATTTCGTCGCCATGCAGGATTTCGCACGTGATACCCGCACGCGCGACGTGCTCGCGTTCCTGCCGGATATTTTTGCGTTTCTTCGATGACATCGCACCGAGAAAATCGTTGAAGTCGCTCCACCCGGCATTGCGCCAATGAAATTGCCAATCGAAACGCGCAAGCCATTCTTCCGTATCGGCAAACGCTGCGGAATCCGTTTCGTCGGCGAAATTCAGATGCGCGGAAGACAGCGTGTTGGCATCGGTTTGCGAGCGCAGGCATTCGAGCAGTAATTGCCGATACAACGGCGCGTCGTCGCTCGTCCCGACGAGCAACCGCGGACCCGTGACGGGCGAGTAGGGCACCGCCGAAAGAAGTTTCGGATAGTAATCGAGTCCGCTTCGTTCGTAGGCGCTGGCCCACGACCAATCGAATACGTATTCGCCATGCGAATTGCCTTTGACATAGCACGGCGTGGCGGCGACCAACGTATCGCCGCGATACAGCGCGTAGTGATTGGCGTTCCAGCCGCGCCGCGGATGCAGACATCCGTGTGCTTCGAGGCCGGACAAAAACGCATGGTCGACGAAAGGATTGTCGTTCGGCAGCAGTGAGTTCCAGGCTGCCGCGTCGATCTCGCTCAATCGCTGATGAGCGCGCGCCGTCAGCGACGCGGGCATGCTGTCACCACGTTCCTTCGCGCACGACGCTGGCTTTGTCGAGGTATTTTTCCGCATCGAGCGCGGCCATGCATCCGGCGCCGGCCGACGTGACCGCCTGGCGATAAATCTGATCCGCCACGTCGCCCGCGGCGAACACACCGGGAACGCTGGTTTCGGTCGCACCACCGTCCAAGCCCGCTTTGATCTTGATGTAGCCGTTGTTCATCGCGAGCTGCCCGTCGAACAACGCCGTATTCGGCGTATGGCCGATGGCGATGAACAGTCCATTGACGTGAACGTCGCGCGAGACATCATCTTTCAACCCTTTCAAACGCACGCCGGTAACGCCCGTGGCATCGCCGAGCACTTCGTCGACGGCGTGATTCCACACTATGTCCACTTTTCCACTTTGTTGGCGGGCGAAGAGTTTGTCCTGCAAGATTTTCTCGGCCTTGAACTTATCGCGGCGATGAACGACGGTCACTTTCTTGGCGATATTCGACAGATACAACGCTTCCTCGACCGCCGTGTTGCCGCCGCCGATCACGGCGACGTCCTGGTCGCGGAAGAAAAATCCGTCGCACGTCGCGCACGCCGAAACGCCCTGGCCCTTGAATTTTTCCTCTGATGGAATGCCGAGGTATTTCGCGGTGGCGCCGATGGCGATGATCAATGCATCGCACGTGTATTCGCCGCTGTCGCCGACGAGACGAAATGGCCGCTTCGATAAATCCGCCGTATGAATATGATCGAATACGATGTTGGTCGCGAAGCGCTCGGCGTGTTTCTGCATGCGCTCCATCAAACCGGGGCCTTGCAAACCTTCGACGTCACCCGGCCAGTTGTCCACTTCCGTTGTCGTCATCAGCTGTCCGCCTTGCTGCAGGCCGGTGATCAGCATCGGCTTCAGATTCGCGCGCGCGGCGTAGACGGCGGCGGTATAGCCCGCGGGTCCGGAACCGAGAATGATCAGGCGCGAATGGGTTGCGGTGCTCATGTATAATCCTTGTTGTTTACTTCGCAATTTTACGTCGTGAAAAACGTTTGGGTCCGCGCGTTCGCGAGCGCGTTGCAGCAGACCGCAAGAATGGGGCGTATCGCGCAGCGAATCAAGGTAGCGAACGACGCGTTTCGTTCGTGTGAATCGTAACAAACCGGTGGGTCACAACCATCCAGTCGACATTATCAGGAGTGCTTCATGCGTATCGGTGTTCCGTCGGAAACCAAAACTCTCGAAGGGCGCGTGGCGCTTGTTCCGGCCGCGTGCGCCGATCTTGTTCGCCGCGGACATAAGGTCTACGTCCAGGAAGGCGCGGGCACCAAGAGCGGTTTCTCCGACGACGAATACCGTCGCGTCGGCGTGAATTTAGTTTCATCCGCGAAGAAGCTGTATGAAGTCGGCGAATTGATCGTCAAGGTAAAAGAGCCCATCGCCGGCGATCTGAAACTGTTGCGCAAAGATCATCTATTGTTCTGCTATTTGCACCTGGCGCCGGAGCCGAAACTCACGAAGCAGTTGCTCGATATCGGATTGACCGGCATCGCGTTCGAATCGGTGGAAGAAGCCGACGGATCGCTGCCGTTGCTTGCGCCGATGTCGATCATCGCAGGGCGCATCGGCGTGCAGGTCGGCACGCACTATTTGCATCAGCCGATGAATGGGAAAGGGAAATTGCTGGGCGGACTGCCGTCGACGGAGCGCGGCAAGGTGGTCGTGCTCGGCGCGGGTGCGGCCGGCGGAAATTCCGCGGCGCTCGCGGCGGCCGGTGGCGCGAACGTGGTCGTATTCGACAAGCGTCCGGATCGTCTCGCGCAAATGATGGCGCTCGGCACGAACGTCACGGCGCTTTATCCGTACGAAGAATACGTCGCGCGTGAAGTGGCGACGGCCGATCTCGTGATCGGCGCCGTTCTCATTCCCAGCGCGAAAGCGCCGCATGTCGTGACGCGCGATATGGTGAAGTCGATGGAGGCGGGCAGCGTGCTCGTCGATATTTCCATCGATCAGGGCGGTTGTTTCGAAACCTCGAAACCGACCACGTGGAAAGACCCGACGTACGTCGTCGACGGCGTGACGCATTTCGCCGTGACGAATATGCCCGGCGCGGTGCCGCAAACATCATCGCAAGCGATTTGCGCGGCGATCCTTCCGTATGTGCAACGACTGGCCAGCGAGAAGAATTGGCGCAAGTTCGCGCCCCTGGCCAAAGGCGTCAACATCGAGAATGGAAAGTTGATTCATCCTGCGCTTAAGGGTATGAAAGTTTAGTATAATCAATTTATTGTCGAGATTTTTTCAAGTGAATTCATTCGGTGCCGCGGGAAGCAAAACTTAAAGCGACTTTCGATTCGGGCGAAGCGATGCAGCGGCGTTTTCGCGAAGCTGCGTTCCTGCTTCTTGCCCCAATCGCCGCGTACATACTTTTATGCCTTGTTACCTATGACGGGCGCGACGAGGCTTGGTCGTACGCGAGCGGCGGCCAGTCGCATCCGGTGCATAACCTTGGCGGCACGGTCGGTGCCTGGGTCGCCGACATCAGCTTCTATCTCTTCGGCTATCTTGCTTATGCCTTCCCGCTGCTGCTGCTGATTTTCGGTTACCTGTTGTTTCGCGGTCGAGAGCGAGCGGATACGTCGCCGCTCGAACCGAGCATGCGTCTCGTTGGTGGCGTCGCATTTTTTATCAGCGGCACCGGCTTGGCACAACTGCATGCATCCGATCCGATGTCGCTGCCGATGCATTCGGGTGGTGTGCTCGGGCGGCTCGTTGCAACGTTATTGATACGCGCGTTCGGACAACTCGGCGCCAGTCTATTTCTGCTCGCTATCTTTCTCGTCGCGCTGACCTTTGCAACCGGGATTTCGTGGTTCCGCGTGATGG